>NZ_CP022957.1:305000-629375 GCF_002269385.1 Maribacter cobaltidurans | reverse complement strand
ATTACTTGAGCTAGTTTGATATAATAATGGTAAAATTATGCCAGGCTCTTGAGCCTGGCTTTTTTATCCCCTAAAAGAAAAACCGTAAATTCATATTTGGGGTAAAGCCCAATGACTTTCTGTGAATGGCTTGTTCCAATTTTAATACTTCATTTTCTTGCATGACCCTATATACAATGGATAGCGGTATTCTTCGGTCATATAGGTTGAGGGCAGAAAATCCAAATTGAACCCTGCCTCCCCTTTGGTTCAATTCCATATCATAGGTTAATGATGCGTCGAGTCTGTGATACGAGGGAAGTCTTATACTGTTTACAGCCCCAAATGTAACGGTACCGGTTTCTTCATTATAGGTTTCTATGGGGGTCAAAGGTTTTCCAGTCCTATATTGCCAACCTAATGAAAGCTCAAGATTCAAAAGTTTTAAACTATTCGAAATTCTAAAATTATGTGTGATATCGTTATTGCCGGGAAAATCACCATCATTAATCTCATCAAAGGTATATTCAATAGTATTGAAAGTGTAGCCTAGCCATAGCCTATAGTCCTCAATTCTTTTTTTGACAAGTACATCCGCTCCCACAACGGAACTTTGGCCACTGGAAAGGAAAGGCTGGGGTAAATTGAATCCCTGACTAAAACTAGTAAGTCCGATAAGCTTTCTGACATACCCCTCCACATCCAGGGTCCAACCATTTTTATGATAAAGAAGACCCATTGAAATTTGATTGCTCTGTAAAAGTGGATATTCATTATTGTCCGATAGCCTCCAAAGGTTGTTTTCCAAACGCAGTTCTGTTTGGTTGAATTCTATAATTTGTGAAACTGGCTGATTTCTTCTTTCGATTCCGGCATAAAGTCGAAGAGAATTGGAAAACGCTAATTCTGAATTCAATCTAGGCTCCAAATAAATATTGCCTAGGCTACCATAGTGAACTGTACGTAGGCCTAGGTCAACATGGCTTCCGTTCTTGAATTTAAAAAGATACTCCCCAAATAAGGCATTTTTAAAATTGCTTTCCTCGGAATTGAGATTTATTTCGGTTTCGCCATCAACCATAGAATTTTCACTTAGATTTACTTCCAATTTGGTATTGGATAATTGATAACCAAACCTCAATTCGTTCCCATTGGATAGGTTTCTTTCCGACCTTATGGAAAGACCTATGTCACTTATTCTATTGGCCCTAGTATTGGCTTCTTCCAATGTTTGGTCCAAATACTCCACATTGTCATATTGGGAATCATAGGACGAAAAATAGGCCACGATTTCATCTGTCTGCGAGGGTGAGGATGTATGTGTCCAAGCCGCACTTATTCCACCATTACCTGTGGCTAATGAATCACTGCTAATTTCCCCGGAATTCAAAAATGAAAAATAGGTTTTATTACGTGTCATCAGGGCGCTTACCTCTATTTGATCCTTTAAGGAAGGTTGATAGATATATTTCGCATTTACATCATAGAACTTAAATTCATTGGTGCTGGTTTCAGGGGTATATTCATTATCCGTGTTAATGTTTAATGGATTTCCGTAACGATATTTTGTTATTCCGGTATTGTCAAATATTTTTTTAGCAAAGCCTTCATAGGTGGGACTTTGGTAAAAGTCGGTATAGGCCCTTCTACCGTAAACAAATAGTGATGCCTTAGGGTTCAAGGGTGTTTTGAGGTAACCATCAAAACTCAGACCGTCCAGCCCAAAACCTCCGGAGGTGTTTTGAACAAGGTTTTCATCCGTTCTGATATCGATAACGCCTGAGATTCTGTCTCCATATACTGGGCTTGTCCCTGATTTATATACAGTGGCGTTTTGAGTGGCATAGGGGTTGAACCTGGAGAGCATACCATATAGATAGCCCGTATTAAAAATCCTGATATTATCGAACAAGACCAGGTTTTGGTCGGAAGATCCTCCATGAATCTGTATATCCGAAGCGGATTCGTCCAAACTGGTAACCCCGGGGATAACTTGGATGCTTTGTAAAATATCAGGGGTGGTTAGCCCTGGCAACAATCCTAAAGGTTTCTTGCCCAAGGTAATGGAGCCATTGGTATTACGGTCTATTCCCGTGGTTATATACCCTGTGACTACGACTCCTTCCAACTCGCTATATTTTGGGGAAAGGTAGACTTGTTGGCAATAGTCCCTTTTTTGAATGATGGCCGCTTCATAACCACTTACTTTAATGAGGACATTGGACAGGTCATCGCCATTAAACCTCACAAAGCCCTTTTTGTCTGAGGCAATAAATTCTGTAGAGTCAATGATGACCGTAGAATAACTAATGGGCAATTTTGTTTCATTATCCAGTAATGATAGACAAATCTCGTCGCCAACCCCAATAGGGCTTACTATAATTTGGTTTTGGTCAAGTTGCTCAAACCTGAGTCCCGTTTGAGCTTCCAATATGTCCAAAAGACCGGTGATGTCTATTGTTTCAATTTGTAATGAAACCGTTTTGTCCGCAACCAAATCTTCTGCGAAGGAAAATTTGAGGTTGTTTCTGGTCTCCAAATTCAGCATAACTTCCTTTAGAGGGGTGTTCACAAAAGTGTATGGTCCTTCCTGGGCAAAGGTTGTTCCCATGCCTAGGAATAACAGCATTATTACCAATACAATACGAATCATGTCTTAGTTGGACAAGGTAATGATTCTTTTGTCTTCGGAAATACTATATGAAATTCCCATGGGATCCATAGTTGATTTTAAGGCGCTCTCTAGGTTTGAATGTGTAAATTGACCAGTAAACAAACGTTCCGTATCTATTGTGCCCATATCAAATTTGATAGGATATTGTATGCTGAGTTCTTCCAATACCTCAGAAAATGGTCTTTGGGTAAACGATGAAAAACCACTTTTCCAATCTGGCTGATTGTTTAACAATGAACTTTTTAAAAGTTCATTTTCACTTAACTCCAGCTGCATTCCTTCTGAGAGCTGAACGGGGTTTAGATTGTTACTATTTGGTGTAAATGAAATTTGACCTTCATAACACTGGACCTTAAAATGATTTCTGTTTCGAACGTTGAATGAAGTACCCAAAACTTGTATTTCTCCCTGATCCGTTTCAACGGTAAAAGGAGCGCCTGAATTTATCTTGAAATACCCTTCCCCTGTGAGTACAACGCTACGCTCATCATTCCATTGAAATCTTTTATAGGAAAGCGAAGAGTTGGCGTTTAGTTCAACTGATGAGCCGTCGGCCAATAGGATGGTTTCTGTTTCTCCAATTCCGGTGGAATAGGTTTTGTTTCCAAAAATAAAGATGTAGGTTCCAAAAAGAATAAGAAAAGAAGCAGCAATCGATGCAACCCACAATAGGCGTCTAACAGGCACTATTTTCTTGGATTCCAGCAGTCTGGATTTTAATTTGACCAAGGCCTTTTCCGTATCAATTTCCGGTCCTGTAAGATTCCCTGTTTGTTGATCGATGACCATGAATTGCCTATAGACATCGGAAGTTTCAAAAGCATCTTTTTCTTCTTTTGTCAATTCATTGGCGACCCATCTGGTCAAAAAATCCTCGTTGGTGTATTTTTCATTCATAGGCATTTACCTTCTTATATAAAGGACAGTTTCACAATGGATTACCCTACTTAAAACTTTAGGTCATTTCCTAAGACCTCCCTTAATTGCAGTAATGCTTTGCTTATTCTACGTTCCACACCTTTCACCCCAATGCCTACTATTTGGGAAATTTCCAGATAGGATTTTTTTTCCATTCTGCTTAATAGATAGACCTCCCGCTGCTTTTCCGGTAAATTGGCTATGGCCTTTTTTAATTTTTCCCGAAACTCTTCCATTTCCAAAAGATATTCAGGAGTTGCGTTGTCGGTATCGGTTTCTTTCGTCCTTAAATGTTTTAAAACTACTTTTTCATGTGCCTTTTCATTGAGGAAAGTGTTGTTTGCCGCCCTATATATGTAGGCTTTTACTTTTGAGAAGGAAACGCTTGCACAAAGCTCCCACAATTTTACAAATACATTTTGAACGATATCTTCTGCTTGCTGAAGATTACCACATTTATAATAAAGGTACCTGGTTACCGTATCATAGTGGTTCCTAAATATTTGATCGTAGGTTTCCTGATCGCAAATTGATGGTTCTTGTTCAGACATTATGCTATTAAGGTCATAGTAATTGTATGTGGAAAACAAAAATAAACAGAAAAAATAGGGTAGGTACACTTATGACTGTCTTATGAGTGTAAAGAAGATAAATTTTAGATAATATGAGTTTTAAAAAATCACAGATCCTTGGCTTGGTGGCAGTCTTATTTATGTTCAATGGTTTATTTGGTCAGGATTGGCAAACAGATTTGGAAAAGGCACAGAAATTAGCCGTGGAAGGCCACAAAAATATTGTTTTGGTTTTTCAAGGGTCAGATTGGTGTGCTCCCTGTATTAAATTGGATCGCGAAATCTGGAGTACCGAGGAGTTTCAACATTTGGCGAAGGACAAATTCGTAATGCTAAAGGCAGATTTTCCAAGACGACAAAAGAACAAGCTACCATCCGATCAGGAAGAACAAAATAAAGAATTGGCCTCCCGGTACAATCCCAAGGGTTATTTCCCTTACGTAGTGGTGATGGAAGCTTCGGGTAAGGTATTGGGAGATGCCGGCTACGAAAAAACCACGCCCAAGGAATATTTCCAAAAATTAAGTTCCCTATAAACAACTAAGATTTCTATGCGACTAAAAATGGTGATAATCGCCCTTTGCGTCTTTTGCTGTACAACATCCTGTACGGTATTGAAAGAGTACGAAAAGGTAAATATTAATGATCCGGATATGGTTTTGGCGGATAAAAAACTGATGAAATTTGAGACCGCGTATCAAGTATATCGGGAAGGTGCCTCTGGAGGGAATGGCGGAAAAACAGGTGGAGGTTGTGGCTGTAATTAAAAGGATCAATCTAGTTCTGGTTTTTTGTTTTTTCTTGGGTCTATTCTTTGGAATGGCGCAACAAGAAAATTCGGGGGCCTATAAAAAGCGCGTGCTGGAGTCCACTGAAGTGGATATCCTCTCAAGCTATTATAACCAGGATGGAAACAATGCCTCTGTTACGGGGGGCATTGGTAGCGAGGCCTTAAATGACCTGGCATCCTCCATTATTGTAAGCATTCCTCTTAATGAAGATGACGTACTCAGTGTGGATGTAGGCATATCTACCTATACCTCTGCTTCATCAAGTAATTTGAATCCCTTTGACGGTGCACATGCTTCCGGAGTGCTTAGTGGTGCCTCTAGATCGGCTGGGGGCAGGGGAGGTGATGACGATGATGAAGGCAGGAATATTGTCAACAATGGCAATGCTACCGGTAGCCCATGGATAGCTTCTACGGGCGCATCACGAAAGGATACCTGGGGGAGTGCCAACGTGGGATATGCACATAGTTCAGACGATAGAAATGAGATTTACAGTGCAAACGCATCCTTTGCTACGGAATATGATTATGTGTCCATGGGCTTTGGAGGTGGTTTCACAAAGTTGTTCAATGAAAAGAATACGGAGGTAAGTTTAAAGGGCAGTGTGTATTTGGATACTTGGCTACCGCAATATCCTACGGAACTAAAATCTTATGTAGAGGTTAATGGTAATTTAAATGCCGGTTTTTTTACGGGTGTTGATATTTTAAATCAAAACGGACAGGTAACCAATAAAAATTCACTGGATACCTGGAGGCCTATCGATGGTTTTTCATTGATTCCGAACAAGAAAAGAAACAGCTATGCCCTGTCCATCGCTTTTTCCCAAATACTTGGCAAGAATACCCAAATGTCCATTTTTGCCGATGTTGTAAAGCAACAAGGCTGGCTGTCCAACCCTATGCAACGGGTCTATTTTGCGGATACGCCAAGCTTCTACATTGGCACAGCTTCGGATATACCCAATTACACTTCCAATCAAAACAGCGGAGTGTTCATGTTGGCCGATGATCTGGAAAGACTACCGGATAGCAGGTTGAAAATTCCTGTGGGAATACGGCTAAATCATTTTTTGAACGAAATTGTTTCCATCCGCACCTACTATAGATATTATTTTGATGATTGGGGATTGACGGCGCATACCCTGAACGCCGAGCTACCTATCAAGGTTTCGGATACGTTTACGTTATATCCGTCCTACAGGTATTATACACAAAATCAAATAGATTATTTCGCTCCGTTTAAAACCCATGTATCAACGAGTCAGTTTTATACTTCAGATTTTGACTTGTCTACCTATGATGCACAACAAATAGGTTTTGGAGTTTCCTATACTGACATATTTACCAAATTCAAAACATTGGGTTTTGGGTTGAAAAGTATCGATTTTAAATATAACAACTATCGGCGCAATACTGGTCTAAAGGCAAATTATGTAGGTATTGGATTCAAGTTTATTCTGGAATGAACCAAGACTTTTAACCACGATAAAAGCACATTGAATAAAGATGAAAATTAGTTTTAATCCCTCAAGGTTCACCCTCATTAATTCTTTTACATTACTTTTTTTAGTGATTTCCTCCATTATTAGGTTCGTTTTCCTTTTTCTGGATTTTGAGGAGGTGGACACTTCTATCATTGGAATATTGAAAATATTTTTTACCGGACTTTTTTTTGATATAGGTACCATTTCCTTCTTTTACGTAACATCTTTACTCTATTTTCTACTACTACCGAAAAGGTGGTATGGTTCTATTCTGGATAGGGTCATCACCTATTTTGGACTTTTTGTAGGCCTATTGATCATTTACTTTTCCTTCTTTGCCGAAATTACATTTTGGGATGAATTCCAGCGGCGATTTAATTTCATAGCCGTGGATTATTTGATCTACACCTATGAGGTGGTAAAGAATATTAATGAATCATATCCATTGCCACTACTAATCGGCGCGATTCTTTTATTGGTAATTGCCACGATACTCTTTTTTTTGAAAAAAGGCGTCTTAAAAAAAACATTTACCTCCGGGGATACCTTCAGGCAAAAACTCATCCCTTCCATAGGGGCCATTTTGATTATGCTATTTTTCACCTTTTATGTAGAAAACGAATTTGCCGAGACTTCTAAAAATCGCTTTAACAATGAATTATCCAAAGCGGGTATTTATTCGTTTTTTGCGGCTTTTAGAAATAATGAGCTCAGTTATAAGGAATTCTATGCCACCATACCGGAGGAGGATGCCTTGGGCAATGTTCAAAAGCAACTTTGTAAAGCTGAAGATAGTCTTGTGAACCCCAAGGAGGGTATCCTTAGGGTGATTAATGGAACCAATGAGAAAAGGCCCAATGTCATACTTATTTGTGTTGAAAGCTTAAGTGCCAAATTTCTGGGCATTTTTGGGAACGAGGATAACCTGACCCCAACCTTGGATTCCCTGGCACGGAAGGAAACCTATTTCTCCAATCTGTATGCTACAGGTACGAGGACGGTGAGAGGCATGGAGGCCATTACATTAAGTATACCGCCCACGCCGGGTAGAAGTATTGTAAAGCGTGAATCCAATCAAGGGCTTTTTACGATTGGGGAGGTTTTTAGGTCTAAAGGGTATAAACGAACTTTTTTTTATGGCGGAGACGGTTATTTTGACAATATGGACAAGTTCTTTAGTGGAAACGGTTTTGATATTGTTGATAGGGGTAGGGGATTTTTGACCTCTGGGGATATTGTAACGGAACGAAAAAACATTGAGGATGATGAGGTAACTTTTGAAAATGCTTGGGGGGTTTGTGATGAGGATATTTTTAATAAGGTATTAAAGGAGGCGGATGAAATGGCTGGGAAGGGAAAACCTTTTTTCAACTTTATTATGACGACCTCTAACCATAAGCCATATACCTATCCCGATGCTAAAATTGATATACCATCGGGCACTGGAAGAAATGGAGCAGTTAAGTACACGGATTTCGCCATTGGTGAATTTTTGAGAAAGGCCAAGAACAAGGAATGGTATGATAATACCGTATTCGTAATAATGGCCGATCATTGTGCTAGCAGTGCAGGGCGTTGGGAATTGGATGTCGCAAATTATCATATACCGGCCATCATCGTAAACTTGGAAGAAGGCCGGGGAAGGGACATAGCCCTGCAATGTTCTCAAATCGATGTGTTTCCAACACTATTCGCACAGCTGGGATGGAATTACACCAGTAATTTATTTGGACAAAATGTGCTGGACAGCATAAAGATGGAACCTAGGGCATTTATAGGTAATTATAGGAAACTGGGGCTCCTAAAAACCGATAAGGTCCTAATCCTGGGAGATGGTAAGGTGGTCAATCAATATCTATGGGACCAAGAGGACAATAGCCTTACAAATCAGCCTTTGGATAGCGCCTTTTTGAAAGAAACCGTATCCTACTATGAAACAGCGGACTTTCTCTATAATAATGATGGGTTAAAAGTAAAACAAGGGAAATGAAGGTAGTCCATTTTATTATTAACCCCATTGCGGGAAAAGGCCAAATCCCCAAAGAATTGGAGAACGTAGCTAATTATTTTCCAAAGAATAAATATCAGGTAGATGTTAAGATATCTAGGTATCCTGGCCATGCCATCCTACTTACAAAGCAATCCGAAAAGGATGGAGCGGATATTATCGTGGCTTGTGGAGGTGATGGTACCATAAATGAAGTGGCTTCATGTCTTGTCAACAAAGAAATAGCCCTGGCCATTGTACCTATTGGGTCGGGAAATGGTTTGGCAGCCAGCTTAAAAATACCCAGAAATGTGCATAAAGCCATATCGATTATCAAAAATCAACCTATACAAACCATTGATGTGGCAACAGTTAATGGAAAACCTTTTTTAAGCAACATGGGAATTGGTTTTGATGCCATGGTAATTTCCAATTTTAACAAATCTAAAAAAAGGAAATTTATGGCATATTTCAAGGCAGTTCTTAAAGCTTTAAAACATCATAGAAATACGGAGCCTTTAAAAGTTGAAATGAATGGAGTTATAATGAAAACCAGTCCATTTATGTTCTTTGTCTCAAATTCTCAGGTAATGGGTTATGATTTGTCCTTGACCAGGATGGCTTCCATGAAGGATGGATTGTTGGATGTGGTTGTAATCGATGCAATTACCAAAGGTGAGATGTTATTTTTAGGAATTTTATTGGTTTTAAGGGCCACTACCTTTTTTAAGAAAATAAAATATTTCAAGGTAAGGGAATTAAAAATTGAGTTTGAAGCGCATAAAAATAAGTACTTCATGCAGGCAGACGGGGAACTACAGACTGTAGAGAATGGTCAATTGGAAGTTAGTTTGCAGGCGAATGGGCTAAAAGTAGTTGCCCCTTATTAAAACATTGTTCTTTTGTTTAAGTGTTAGTGAACAAAGCCTCATGAATTTATAATTCATGGGGTTTTTGTTGTTTACAATTTGTATAATGAAATTTATGGTCAGATACCTTGATTCTTAGTATTTTTAAAGAATGAAATAATTAACTAAACTAATATTATGAAAAGTCTATTTTCAACCCTTTTAATCGCTTTCATTTTCTTTACGACCTCTACGGAAGTTCAAGGTCAAAAGAAATTGGATCAACAGACCGTGGCGGATTTACAAACAACTCCCAAATACGGTTTTGTGCTTACCACGGAGCGTCATTTTAAAGGTGTTTTAAGTATGTATGATTTGCTAATTGCCAACGGTGTTGAAATTGAGGCTTATGAAATTGTGGTCAAAGGCCTTGTCGTAAAGGAACTTATAAAGAACTCTGAATTGGAAAAATTCTTTGAAAAATATAAGGGAAAGGTTAAGGTTAGCGTTTGTAGCGTCGCTATGGAAAAACTAGGCGTTAAGGCAGAGTCTCTTTTCGATGGTTTGGACATCACTCCAACTGCCTCGGTACGGATGCTTCAATTACAGGCTCTTGGATACAATACGTTGACGTACTAAGAGAATTGTTATATAATTCCAAATATCTTCCTTATGGTTTTCATTGAATTTATTTGAAGTACTTAAAAAACTCCTCTACTAAACTTGGCGATTTTTGAGTATAAAAATTCAGTATTTACCTCGAAAGGATTCACATCGGTTTTTCTTAGATATTGCTAACATCGACATCAACTCCACTTTAAGGAATTTGGATTTTTAGTTTGCCAAGAATAGTAATACATTTAAATTAAATCCCTTGGCTTTTGTAGTTTAGCGATTTATGAAAGTTAGTCTTTTACTTCACATATCAATTTTCTGATTTATTTGCGAAAAAACCTATGCTAATCGGATGTTTGGATTGAAATAGATGAAATAAGTAACCTTGGTAAAAGGTAAAATATAATGACAATTGGAATATAAGCTAGACTTTATTCAGAGTATTGGAAAGATTGTTGTTTTTATAATGATATTGCTTTCTGTTTTTCTTTTTACCGTTACAACAAAAAATAAGCTTTCCAATAGACTTTTTGGCGTATACCTTTTGGTGATTGCTTTTGATTTAATTGGTTTTTTTACGAATAAAACCATTCTATATCCAAATCTCCATATTTTAAAAACAGCATCAAGTCTTTTGCAACTTCCTTTGTTTTATCTCTATGTCTTAGCTGCTTGTTATACCAATTTTAAGATAAAGAAAGGGCATATTTTACATGCCCTTTTATTTATCATATTTGTTGTCGTTTTCAAAATATATGGCTTTACACACACAAGTCTTATGATTTTTGAAGTTGTTGGTGAGCTCCAATATTTGGGATACATTATTGCTATATTTCTCGTACTAAGGAAATACAGAACCGTTTATCTAGAGAATTATTCAAATGCAAATTATGCTATATATAAATGGCTAATTCAAATTACGGTACTTTCTTGCATTGCCCACACCTTTGTGCTATTACGATGGTGTTTGTCCAATTCTTTGTATAGGGAATATATTATCAATTTAAATATCTTAATTAGTATATCCGTTTTATTGATAGCAGTATTTTTTGTCTTAAAGGCCTTATACCAACCAGAACTTTTTACGGGTGTAAATATCAACTTGGAACCCATAAAGTTAAGTATTGAAAAGAAGGCTCAACAAACAGCTATTCAAAAAAAGGGGTTGGAAAATAAATATCTTAAGAAGCTGACTACCTTTATGAATTAGGAAAGACCTTATTTAGATTTTGAACTGACCTTACAGAAATTAGCTTCACAAACGGATATACCAGAAAAGGAATTGTCCTTATTGATCAACCATCATTTAGGCAAACATTTTTTTGACTTCATTAATGAATATAGGGTTAATGAAGCCAAAGCCATTTTGGAGAATCCCGACGCTAACCAATTTACCGTACTAGAAATTTTATATCAAGTGGGGTTCAATTCAAAATCGACCTTTTATACTGCCTTCAAAAAGGTTACCAATAAAACGCCGACCCAGTATAGAAAAGAGGCATTCTCTTCAAAAAATTAGTCCGACTTTCTTTACTCGGACTTTTAATTTATCCGGATACTTCAAATTTGTATCGAACTTAAATCATGCAATTTAAAAATGATGGTCTCTTACTATTCGAAACTGATTTCAACTAAATTAAAGATGATTATAAAAATGAAATTTACATACGCATTCGCCTTAGTATTATTTATTCAAATAAGTTTTGGTCAAAAAAACACACCAGAGTTAAAAGGAATTGACAATAACATAGAACTTTTGATGGAGCGTTACCGGGCTGTTGGAGCGGCAGTTGCCATAGTAAAAGATGATAAAGTCGTCTATTCCAAGGGTTTTGGTTATCGTGATTTACAAAATCAACAACCTGTAACTTCAAATACAATTTTTCCCATAGGCTCAACAACGAAAGCCTTTACGGGAACCCTTTTAGGTATTTTAGAATCTAAAGGTCAAGTTTCACTTAAAGACAAACCCAACTTATATATTCCCCAATTTCAATTTTATAATGAGAAAATGGATAACCTAATTACCATTGATGATTTATTAAGTCATCGAAGTGGAATAGGGAATCAAGGCACTTCAGAAGTGTTTTTCCCAAAAAAAGACAAATTAGAAGTTGTTCAACGTCTTAAGTATTTAAAACCTGAAGCCGAAATAAAAAATAGTTTTGAGTACAGTAATATGGGTTATACCCTTGCGGGGACCATTGTTGAACAAATAACAAACAAGAGCTGGGATAGCGTTATTAAAGAAAACCTATTTGAGCCTTTAGAAATGGTTGATTCTTATACCACTTTACAAGAAATGCAGGAATCAAATAATTACGCGATGCCTTATGGCTTATACAAAGGGAACATAGAAAAAGTAAAGTTTGAGGAATTCAATTCCATTAGTCCGGCGGGGGCGATTAAGAGCACCGTAAATGATCTATCAAATTGGATGTTAACTTGGTTAAATAATGGTGTATTTAATGAAAAACAGGTCATTCCACAAAATTATATACGTGAAGCTACAAGGCTTCAAAATATCAATGAAGATAGTTATGAGAAAGATGCTTTTTTATTTGGTGAAGGATACGGCTGGCGTTTAAGAAGTGCATATGGGTATTATAGAGTAGATCATGGGGGAAACACATTTGGTTTTAGCTCAAGTTTGGTCATGTTTCCTTTTGAAAAAATAGGTATTGTAGTATTAACCAATCAAGATAATTCTGAATTGCCCTATATGATTATAGATAATATTACTAGAAAGTTATTCAAACTTGATTCATATCCCATAGAATACCCTGTGGTAGTAAAAGATATTTTTAGGCCTGATATGGACGAAAAGGGACTCAATAATGATAAATTACCAACTCATGATTTAAATGCTTTTTGCGGAACGTATGAAGCAAAAGGCTATGGAAAAATTAAAGTAATAAGCGAAGAGGACGCGCTATTTGTAATTTTACCAACCTTTAAATTTAAATTAGAACATTTAAATTATAATTCATTCTTTTTTAAGGCGACAGACCAGTTCAAGGAAGTTTTTAACCCGCAATTCACCATTCAATTCCTAAATAATATACAAGGTGAGGTTTCGCAATTAAAAATGTATTCACAAAAGGAACCTGTGGAGTTTCATAAAAAAACATAATCATTGTGCTTAAAGTATTCAAGTGAATTTAAAATCCATGAAAGACTTACAATAAATTTTCCCATTACTATCGTTTATGAGGGGAACCTGATTTCTATAATGTCAATGTCTGCTGTGAAAGTAGGAAGTATTAAATTGGATTATCTCTAAAAAGATTGGAGCAATTTCTTTGCTGAGCTATGTATTCAATATTGATTCTTCTGATATCTACGGGTGCTCGTGCAAATTGGTTAGCATTGCCATTTTTAATTTGTGAATTCCTGACGATAGAAATCAAATCATAAATTTTGCAAGGTTTTCTCTTTATTTGGAGTTTCTTTCTATTGACATAGCATGATTGTTTCACATCCCTAGCGCTAAGCGCTGAAAATCGAAAATTCTTAGAATCAAAAGTACAAGCTTTATGATTTTGCTTCCTTTTTGATTTATTCCTGACCTGAACAGGATTCGCTTCGCACCTCCCGACAGAGCTCCGTAGTATAAATGAAAAACTCCAAATCTTCTATATAGTATCTTTTTTATTTTCACTTCGCTTATTGAACACGTTCAAAGATTGTTCAAACAAAAAAGCCCGCCTTAGGCGAGCTTTTCATTCTTAAGAGACCTCGACAAGATTCAAACCTATTTCTTCAATCACCCTATTTTAAGAGTTTCAACCTTGTTGTCAAAATCTGTTGACCGAATTGTTGACTGTCTGTTTAATTGCAATTGTATCAAATTGTCTTTCGAATTAAATATAACTATTCATAAAATTAGAACAAATAACACCTCAACGTCTTTAGTCATAGGCTATACTTCATCTTATGCCATTTTATCATTTATTTATTTCCCAATTTTTCCAACACATCTTCCAAGAGCAACTTTGTGGCCCGTACACCATCATCATTGGACAAAAAGTTCATGTCACCGCCCATATCCCGCATTAGGCCACCTTCATATTCAATACCTACATACCCACCGGACCATCCGGAATCTTTTATGATGTTGAACATTTTAATGAAATCCGTTTCAAGATCGTATCCATTATCATCGAACCTATGTGTCTTGGCAGAGATCCCTTTTGCATATGGCATCATTTTGGCGACACCTTCATATTTATCATATTCCTTTAGACATTTAGTGCTGATCAAGTCCTTGAAATCCATGCTTTTAGCTGCCGTTCGCTCCGCGCAAAAATTGCCAAAATCAGGTAGGAAACCCTTGTTCTTTTGGTCAAGCTGTTCCATTATTCCTACTAACCAATCAGCATTCGTAGAATTACCAAAATGATTTTCCACAATAACATTTATATTTTCTTTAGCTGCAAAATCCAAAAGTTTTCCATAACCGTCTACGGCCGCACTGGCTATTTCTTCCGGAGTTCCGGGCTCAACCTTTCCGGTCAATGCGCCCATGGCATCCCCTAAATTTACCCTTATGGAGGTGCAGCCCAAATACTTGGCAGCCTCAACCCATTCAAAATGGCCTTCTACAGCGGCATTTCGTTCCTTGTCATTAAGGGAGGTAATATTTGCGCCATCTACCATAATAAGATGGTTCACCATACCCAAATCATCACAACGTTGCTTTAACTCTTTCATGTACCCTGTATCGGTATGCTTGCCGTTAAAAAAACCGGAAACGTACTCCAATACGTTTATATCATGTACCTCTTTTGCCCTTGCAGGAAAATCCATGTTGGTCATTTTTCCTGAATAAAGCTCCGAAGCGAAAGAAAATTCGCCTAAAGAGATTTCAAAACTGAACTTGTTGTCCATCCCCATTGGGAATAATGACTGCGGTATTAAAGTGCTTAAGCCAAGACCGGCTGTGGTCGCTCCTAGCTGACCTAAAAATGTGCGACGTGTTGTTTTCATATTCTTTATGCTTTAAAAGTTAAGGGTGTTTATTCTGGTATAAATGTGACCGAAATAGGTACGAACAGAGCTCCATCGGTCTTTTCATTCTTAAAGACAAAATAAATGTCATGTAAACCCATCGTGGGAGATATTGGCACCATAATGGGAGCGGGTGGTTTAGTAGTTGAAAATACATCATCATCTGAAGGTTCAATGAATTCTGTTTTCCCTATTAATGGACCATCTACCGTATTGATGTGTACTTCTATAGTTCCCCCATTGGAATTAAGTTGCTTTATGGGGGCCGCTACGATCATTGCCAAGGATTGGATATGGCTTAAATCAATACTTTTATACATGGCAAACGTATTTGGATTTGTTACGATGAGCAAATTCATCTCACCCATTTTAAAATTCATGTTTTCCTTGGATGCCTCATCCGCGTCTCCCATAATCAGGGTTGGGTTGTTCAAAATGATAGATTTAGAGTCTGTCAATGGCGGCATACCATTGGAACCTTTGTCGGTATAACTGGCCCAAAGCCGATATACACCTTTTTGGGCATCCGCTCCCTCGGGCAACTTAGTGGTAAGCGTACCTTCGGTAGGCATGGTACCGGGGATATCCTTAGGCTTTTCCAAACTCAATATATATTGTACAATCTGCTCCGCTTCGGGCAATCCTATCGTGGGATGGGCGTTCATGGCAACATCGCCCCATACTCCGGAACCCCCTTTAATAATTTTGTTCGACAAATAATCCATTGCTTTGGAATTGGTACTATATTTTTTTGCAATGGATGTAAATGCCGGCCCTATCGATTTTTTATCTACAAAATGACAGGCCCTACAGTCACTTTTCTCCATAAGGCTTTTACCTGCGGTATATGTAATGGGAGCTTTTTGATGACCCTGTGATGGGGGAGTGTTGTCCAGAGCATCTTGGTAATGGGCACTAATTTTAACCCTATTTGGTTCAATGGTCTTCTTTTCAAGGCTGCCGTCCTCCTGATCACTGACATCTACCCTGTATTTGATGGATTTACCCGGAAAGAAAAAAGTTTTATTCCCTTCCGTTAGATTCAAATTGACTAAAGGTGGTTCGTTTCCAGCAGCAATGGATAGTTCTTCGGTCTCTTGGTTACCTTCCGTGTCGGTTACCGTCAGGGTAGCTTTATAGTTTCCTATTGTATCGAAAGTAAAGGAAGGGTTTGGTTCGGATAGTTTAGCGATAAAATTATTTAACCTGTCCCTTATTACCCATTCATAATTTAGGCTGTCCTTATCATAATCCAAGGTTCCATTTGAAGAAAATTGCACTTGTAAGGGGATAGCACCAGCTAATTTGTCGGCGGATGCTACTACTATTGGTTTTCTGTTACCACCGTTATATTCTATCCTTACCAATTTTGATTCGGGATTTCCCATAAACCAACCCTGTCCGTATTCCAGAATATATAAATCCCCATTGGGCCCAAAGGTCATATCAATGGGGTGGTCCAGTTTCAGGTTTGGCAAGAACCTTTCCATACGGGCATAGTCACCTTTTGAGTTCATTTTGACCGTAATGATCCAATCGCGCATCCATTCATAAATAAAAAGTCTGTTGTTATAATAGTCAGGAAAAGGTCGTTCGGCATTTGGAAATTCATCCTTATAATATACAGGCCCGGCCATGGCGCTCTTACCTCCGGTCCCAAGGGCCGGAAATCGCTTGGATTGCGTAGTTGGATACCAGATAAAGGCCTTTTCAGCAGGAGGAAGTTCTGTCAGACCGGTATTATTGGGAGAATTGTTTGTGGGTTTCTCGGGGTCAAACTTTTCTCCGGAGATATTTGTTTCAAAATCAAAATCCCAAAAGGGTTTATTGTTTCCAACAAAATATGGCCAGCCAAAGTTGCCTGCTTTTCGGGCCTGCCCGAACTCATCTTCTGCCGCCGGCCCCCTACCGATAGAATCCTTACCGGCATCCGGACCTACATCTCCCCAATACAAAAAACCATTTTTTTTGTCGACCGAAATACGAAAAGGGTTTCGGTGTCCCATAGTGTATATTTCCGGTCTTGTTTTTGGTGTTCCTTTTTGGAAAAGATTTCCTTCAGGGATGGTATAACTACCATCGGCTTCTGGATGGATTCGAAGAATTTTACCTCTTAGGTCATTCGTATTGGCAGCAGTTCTTTGTGCGTCAAAGGCAGAACGTCCTATACGTTCATCAATAGGGGAATAACCATCAGATTCCCTGGGGCTGGTATTGTCACCTGTAGAAAGATAGAGGTTTTTATTGGCGTCCCAATCTATTGAGCCACCGGTATGACAACAATTGGTACGTTGGGTGGGTATCTCTAGAAGTACTTTTCCGCTTTTTAAATCCAGTCGTTTATCGGTAAGTTTATAGCGGGCCAGAATATTTTTGGGGTCATTTCCGTCTAGGGAAAAGTATAGGTACACCCATCCATTTTCTTCAAAATCTGGATCTATTGAAAGTCCTAAAAGCCCATCCTCGGCTTCCGATTGAGTACCATTCTCGGGATCCGTATATTTTGTACTTACCTCAATATTTGCAATTTCGGTTGTCTTTTGGGTAAGGTTCTCATAAAGTTTAACGGAACCATGTCTTTCAATAAAAAGGACATCCTCAGTGGGAAGAACCGCCATTTCCATGGGCTCGTTCAGGTTTTCGACCAGAACCACTTTTTTAAATCGATTCTCCTCGGGTTGGATTTGACCGTACATTAGTGCAGAAGAAAAGCAAATCAGTAAGGATAATAATGATTTTTTCATTGAACATGATTTAATATGTAATAGAATACATAGCTTTGTGTGTATTTTGGACACAAACATACTGTTTTTTTTAATGCGTACAAGTTACGCACAAATATTTTTGGATTTATGATCGTAGCGTATTTGGAAAATTGCCTGAAAGAAGTTTCCGTTGATTGCGTGATTTTTGGCTTCGATGGCTCAACGCTTAAGGTACTTTTATCTAAATGGAAGAATATTGATTATTGGAGCTTGCCCGGTGGAAGAATCAGGAAAATGGAAGCATTGAATGCTGCGGCCGAAAGAATACTGCAGGAGAGAGTAGGTCTTAAAGAAGTCTTTCTACAACAATTTAATGTATTTGGAGAAATCAACCGATGTGTACACTACGATGAATTGGAAACGACAAAACTAATTGAAAAATCCATAGGGGAGGATTTGTCCAAGATTTCGATAAAGAATAGAGTGTTGTCCGTTGGATATTATGCCCTGTTGGATATTAACAAAGTTAAGGCAATCCCGGATGAATATACGGAAGAGTGTCGTTGGATGGAATTGAACGAAATTCCATTTTTGTTGTTCGATCATAATGAAATGATAAACCTGGCCATAAGAACATTACGAAGGGAAGTAAAATATCAACCGATTGGCAATCTTTTGCCCGACAAATTTACCTTGGCTGAAATTCAAAAATTGTACGAGTCTGTTTTAGATAAGACGTTTGACAGGCGAAACTTTTATAAACAAATAACCAAGCAGGATTTTCTGGTCAAACTTGCCGAAAAAAGAACCGGATCGGCAAACAAATCTCCCAATCTATATCGTTTTGACCAATCGAAATACGAACAGGCACTGGAGGCCGGAATGGGGTTTTAGGAATGTATTTGGCGGCTCTTCCTATTTTCTTTATTACTGATACGCTGCCCGTACGAAAGAATAATCCCTGTGACGGGTAAATTGGCCCTAATCCCGTTTTAGCCTTCCATTTCACTAATCCTACCCGTCCCATTATCTAAAGGAGCTGGGAAGGCAAGTCTGCCCTGAGTGTATCCGGAGAGCTTCATTCCCGAGCTAAAATGAGGATTTTGTCCGCTTCCCAAAAACCGAACCGACGGCCTTCACATTTTAAGGGGTTTATAATGGATAAATCCTTTGTTGTTTTTCGAGGCATCGAAAAACGGGCAGGGCATAACTAATTCTAGATTAATCGTGATTCCAATAAAGTTCTAGTTATTGGGAATGCTATCTTAATTTTAAAAAATTAAAAAACATTTTGTTACCGAGATTGAACGCGATATCCTAAAAAAGCAATAGCCATCTTCTCCAAGGGCGACAGGAAAAATATAAATTCAAATTTCCAGTTGGGAGGATTTGCAAAACGTTTAATGTAAGTAAAAGCGGGTATAATAATTGGTTGGTCCGGGGGCCATTCAAGAGGGGTGCAAGAACGAAGCCATATCATTGGCTAACCGTGATATTTTCAAAAATAGCTTTGAGAGTTATAGGGCACCCAGAATCAAAATGGAACTGCTAAAAAAAAGGATTCGTGTTCGTCCGGCTAGGGTTCCATACCTTCCAGTGTACACGGCCGATGTTCCCTGAACGGTGCACCCTATGGATTTTAACAAAAGCTTATGTTGAATTTCGGTCAGTCATTTAAAATTGTGTTATACATTTGTATAGACAAATGTTGTATAGACATAAAAAAGTAAAAACGTATTAATTTTTAAAACATTATCATGGAAAAAGCAAATAAATGGGTCATTGATCCAACGCATTCTGAAGTAAGCTTTAAAGTAAAGCATATGATGATTTCAACGGTTACCGGACATTTTGAAAAATTTGATGCCACTATCGATGCAGAGAATGACGAATTTGAAAACGCTTCGTTATCAGTAGAAATCAGTATCGATTCAATCAATACTAAAAACAAGGACAGGGATGGTCACCTTATGTCCGATGATTTCTTTAAAGCAGAAGAATTTCCTAAAATGACTTTTACCTCCAAGTCGTTCAACAAGGATAAGATCATCGGTGATTTGACCATACGTGATGTAACAAAGGAAGTTGAACTGGATGTTGATTTTAATGGTATTGCCGTAGATCCTTATGGTCAGACCAAAGCTGGTTTTGAAATTAGGGGAAGTATCAACAGAAAGGATTTTAACCTAACCTGGAGTGCTGTAACGGAAGCAGGAAATGTGGTAGTATCAGATCAAGTAAAAATGGTCATTGACGCACAGTTTATTAAGCAATAGGTTATTTGATGCTGCTTATATCATGTCAATCATGAAGGCATTCTTCTCTTGAAGAATTTCAAATACTAGATAGCATTAAACTATATAAAAATAAACCCCCAAGCGGCATATCTTGGGGATTTATTTTTTAATTTAATATAATCGAATTTGGAAAGGGTTTTCCGCCAAGTGACCTCAGTAGGATTCGCCTAGCGCTTTCTCAAAAAGCTCCATAGTCTAATTGAAAAGTTCCAAATCTTCTATTGAGTATCTTTTTTATTCTCACTTCACTTATTGAACACGTTCTAGGCATATTCAAATAAAAAAGCCCGCCATAGGCGAGCTTTTCATTCTTAAGTGACCTCGACAGTATTTAAACCTACTTCCTCAATCACCCTATTTTATGGGTTTTAACCTTGCTTTAGAAATCTTTTGACCGAATTGTTGACGGTCTATTTGATTGCAATTGTATTGATTTGACCTTCATTGTAAAAATACTAAATTCTGATTTTGACTTTTGTAGTCCTGATGGTAAATTCTCTTTAAAATTATGGAATGAATTGCTTATTAATCCGCTGTAATTTTACAATACTAAATACTTAACATAAACCTTATAACTTGTTGAATAAGATGAAAATGGTGTTAGGACTTATTCCATTGGCCATAAATCTCCCTTGTTGAAAAGCTATCTTGGAATCATGGACTTAAAAAATTCCGGTTCAGTTGATGTTTGTAGGATTCAAGATAGGTGAAAATCCTTTTACCTAAAGAATATTCGGAATTCCTTCAAGGTACACGGGCCACCGAATTGTATTCTTATCAAAAGCAAAAAAATCCTAGTTTCATGTCATAGAGACTTTTGTATGAATTCTGCTGAGCATGCAATTTGAGGGAAAATATGTATAGCATTTTTCTATCACAACGGCTTTTTCCCATTCGTACTCCTAATATATTTGATTAAGGCCTGTCTCTCCATCGAATTTTTAAATTTTAGTTTTTGTTCCAGGGATTTTCTAATCAGAAAACATAACGAGAAGTATAAAGGAGGCCAAAGCAGAATGATATTCTAAAAAATTGGACGCTCTTTAATTTTATACCTAGCATTTAAAATTCCAACCCACCATTCTAAAGAGCCTCCAGGTAACATCCCTATTATCCTTTGTTGGAATCGGTCAATAGATAAGAGCAAAACGGCGAAACAATAAAATAAAAAGGTTGTGAAATATTTATTTAACCAATAAACTTTCATATTATTTGTATATTTATTTTTAAATATGTTAATTAACATAATTCATTCTACAAAAAATGGTTCTTACGGTATGCCCTAATCCCTCAATAGATACATATGCATGGCTGGATTCTTTTAAGATAGGTCAGGTAAATCGAATCATTGAGCTTGAGGAATTTCCTGGCGGAAAAGGCATCCATGTAGCAATGGCTTTAAAAGAGTTGGGCGTTCCAGTTTCTCTATTGGGGAATTGGGCTGGTCCAAATGGACATTGGATTAAGAAGACGTATCCTCTTAGAGGAATAGAAATCGGAGGGCCACAACTTAGAGGCAGCACCCGAAAATGCTACACCTTTCGTTCTGAATTGGATAATGATTTGAACAATACGGAATTGTTGGAACCTGGTCCCAAAATGTCCAACAAAGATTGGGATTTATTTCAAGTGCAGTTTCGGAAAGCATTAAGCCATTGTACTTTGGTTTGTCTCTCCGGCTCATGGCCCTCTGGAGCCCCGGATGATGCATATGCACAATTGCTAAAAATTTGTAATAAAGAAAATAAAAAGGCCATTTTAGATTGCTCAGGGGTGCAATTGGAGAACGCCTTAAAAGTTAAATTTTACGGCTTACATATTAATGAGCAAGAAGCGGTCAGTAACTTTGGCGTTGAGAATCACTTGGAGATTAGGAAATACTTAAAAAAGAATGTTCCGATGCTCGCCATTACCAAAGGGAAAGAAGGTTTATTTCTTTATTTACATGATCAGTATGTTCACGCCAATGTAAAAGTAGAAGATGTTAAAAGTACTGTTGGCAGTGGTGATTGCCTCACGGCGGGAATAGCCTTTGCTACATTTAATAATATGCCGATAAATCAAGTTGCCACTTACGGAGTCGCATGCGGTGCAGCTAATTGCATGAATGAGGACTTAGGAATGTTGCGTATAAAGGATGTGCAGAGTTTGTTGCCACTGGTTGAGATCAATAAGAATTGATAGTTTGCCGATTTAAATGGCACGGTCTGATTTGATAATTGCAGTAATGGAAGTTTTTATAATTAAAGTTCTTTATAAATTGACTCAGTATTAGCATTAGATCGGTTTATAGTGATTCATTTCTTTTTCAAGGAAGCTATACAAAATCCAAAGTGTAAATAATTATGGTTGCAAATGTGAAAGAGAATCATTAATTAAAATAAAAAGATATTATGAAATTTATACTAGGGTTCTTATTCGTTATTACATTGATAACTTCTTGCCAAAAAGAAGAAAAGGAAATCAACCTTTTTAATGGGAAGGATTTAAGTGGTTGGCATATCGATGTGCCTCAAATGGATACCATTCCCGATAGCACGAACCCATTTGTTGTTCGAAACGGAATGTTGGTTAGTCTGGGTGAGCCAAGAGGCCATCTTATCACCGATAAAAGCTACAGTGATTACAAGCTTTTGATAGAATATCGATTCCCTGGGAAGCCCGGGAACTGTGGTGTTTTGGTCCATGCTTCCAAACTGAGGGCGTTGTATCAAATGTTTCCTAAATCGATAGAGGTGCAAATGCAACACGGGGATGCTGGTGATTTTTGGGTTATTGCCGAAGATATCCAAGTTGACCGTATGGAAGAGCGCAGAGGTCCAAAGGACGAATGGGGTAGTACTGAAGATAAGCAAAGAAGAATCCTAAACCTTACCGATAGTTCGGAAAAACCGCTTGGGGAATGGAACACCATGGTAGTAGCCTGTGTGGGGGATGAGATAAAGGTATGGGTCAATGGTGATTTGGTAAATTATGGGTATAATGCAACAACCAGTAAGGGGCAAATCGCCTTGCAGGCAGAAGGTGCTGAAGTGGAGTTCAAAAAAGTAAGCCTAACATCGATTGATGTAATGCCCGATTAGGAAAGAGCGCTATTTAAGGTAAGCTTATTTGGAAGTATTCTTTTGTTGTGTTTCTGTATCTCCTGGATCAAAAGCCAGAAAAAAGGCAGCCAAGACTGCTAAAATAATTCCTATAATCTTAAAAGTACCTGGTACAAAACCTAATACAATCATCGAAATTACTGCGGTAATCAAGGGCGCCCCAGCGTTGGTCATAGGGGAGACCACCATGGCTTTACCATAACGAAAGGCATAAACCAAGCAAAGTGCTCCAATAGAATTTAAAATTTGAATTCCGGCAGCTAATAGAGGACCATCAGCGCCGTAATTGATAGCCTTCGAAAAATCTGTAATAAAAAGGGCAATAGGAATTAGGGCCAAACCTGTTACCGTCATGTAAAAAAATATGCTTTCAGCATTCATAGATTCATTTGCAAACTTCATAAAGTAGGCCTGTAGGCCCCAAGCCAGTAAAACAATCACTGCAAGGATAAACCATAAATACCCGTAGTCTGTCGTTTCACTTCCGCCTGAATAGTCAAATAATGGGAGTGCCAATAGGGCTAATATGATACCTATGGTTCCTAAAATACCTGTTCGTTCCTTTAAGAAGGTATAAGAAAGGATTATTGTTACCATAGGAGATAGTGATATAATAGGAAATATCAAATAGCTTGGACCTTCGGTAACAGCATGAAACAATACCATTTGTCCGCCTGCTCCTAGTAAACCTATAAGGCAACCGTATAAAATCGATTTTTTATCCCGATCTAATTTCCAGTGCACTAATTTTAAGGCAATGATTGCTGGTGGAATCATCGTTATCGCCCACACGCAATACACCAGGGTTTCCGGAAAACCATTTTCGGTCGGCAGCCCTGTAAAAGCACCCCAAATGCCCCAAAAAACTGTTGTTATTATTGCAAAAATCAACCATAGTTTTGATTTCATATGTCAGGAATTATAGATTTCTCTTTAAAATTAGCGTGCCGTCATCTTCAAGTTCTTGAGCGCATGCCCAAGTAACGGGACGCCTTACCCCCTTGATTTCTATAACGGCAGAAAGCCTAAGGCCTTCCCATTGGGTATCCTTTGGAAGCATAATCACAGCCTGGCGTACTTTTCCTGGTAAAGGATACCCAGGATCCAAGCTACCGGAGACTTCGAATGTATTTGCGGTATCCCGTACGTGTATTCGCAGTGAACCTGGTACACCCGATATACCGTCGTTGACCAATCCCAAGACCAGACCAGGATACCCCTCTTTTTCAAAGGACCAGATCCAAGAAGGGCGCACACGGTAACCAATAGTTATAGCTAAATTGTTAAGTGCCTTTGGGTATTTGTCATGATAACTCATTAGATTTTCCAATGAAATGTCATGCCAGTTCCAAAGTGAAAAGTAATTGGGCCCTACATCCTTGACATGGGCGATGATGTTTTCATTTCTCATTAAGCCGTCCACGACCCTTAGATCTCCTGTATTGCCCTTTGTGATGCCCTGCTCAATTGTGGCGCCGATCCACGGGGGCCTATTGCTCAAAACATCGATCTGTTCGTTCTCTATGAAAATGGTGTCCGTTCTAAGCCAGTTATATGATCTAATGGTCTTTTCCAGGACTTCGGCATTGCCTACATGATTATAGTCGGGTTGGGTATTGGTGGTCAAGGGAGTTTTGGACCAATTAGCTGCCTGATGTTCAAAAATTTCAACAAAGGTATCGCGTGCCGTGTAGTAATCTGGAAGTGGTGAGCCTTCAAAGGGCCATGTATGTCCCTCTCCCCAGAATCCATACATACAAGTGTCCACATATTCCACAAGCTCATGCCCATTATATTTTTTGGCAAGAAGATTGTCCATTTCCTTAAAGGCCTTCATAAATTCCGGATGGTCGTACCTCGGGGCATAGTGTACCTTTCCTTTAATTCCTATTTCATCGGTAGTTCCCAATTTCACCATGGGCACTTTATCGTTTAGGAAATCTGGCAGGGATTGAGGCTCAATAACTGGACTCATCAATTGGACGCGAAAAGCAACTCGCTTCCCATATTTTTTTGCCATTTCAAAAGTAAGATTCCAATGTTCGGGAAATTCCAATTTTCCCGGTTCCTTCTGAATGTCCCTCCAATCTACCCTTAGGTACAAAACGTCCCCAAGTTCCCATTTCGCCAGTTTTTCTATAGCCCTTCGAAGACTCCCATATTTCGGTTTGGGCGGTCCTACCTCGTCGCAGATATAGGTAACCATGCCCATCCCAAAATTCCTTACAGGGACAGTTGATGGTGTTGTCGTCATTACAACATCGCTTCCTGGAACGTTGGCCGCTGGACCGTAATTTATAAATGGACCTTGGTATAGACGATTTTTAATCGGAGGGGGAGGGCCGAAATCTTTATATGGGACGCCATGTTTGGGAACTTTATTGGAGGAAGCACGTCCTAAGTTAATCCCTGCTAACAGCGCTGTAAGCCCTCCGGTTACCATAAATGACCTGCGTTTCATAATTTATTGGATATAGCGGACCAAGCCTATTTTGAAAAACAATGTGTGGTGCCTTTAAATCAAATATATTAATATTTCATATACTTTCTAAATAGTAATTACGAAATGTTAAGAAAGAATATTTATAAATATAGAAAGTTGTTGAAATATAATTTAGGGTAAATATTAATTATTAGAATTTTTTCGCAACGAAAAAGTCCTTAAATCTGATTCTGTTACTAAGATACACAACTTCACCTATTGAACCCTCTTTCAGGTTCAGTGTTTTTTCATGTTCAAAAGGGCCAAGATTTGATTTCTGGTCAGCGCCTGCTCATAGATTCGTATCTCGTCCAAACTACCTTTAAAGAATTGGGAGCCCCCGGGATAGTTGCCAAGCATTAAAAAATCGGGATTGCCCTTTTGAGGTTTGATGTCGGACATTTCCTTAAGCTCTCCATCCAAAAAGAATTGGTGTTCGTGACCATCATATACATAGACACAATGATGCCACTGGTTCAATTCAGGTATTTGGGTTTCAAGGATTGTAGCCCCTCCCCAATTCCAGATATCCAGACCCTTGGTTCGGTAGCCCGGAGCTCTAAAACCAAATTGAAGTCCAATGGCTTGGACCGTATCCACCAGAGCGATCATGTTTCCTGCATCCATGGAATCCTTGAACAAGGGGTCGTTCAAAATACTATACCACCAAGAAATTGTAATAGGGCTATTTAGGCGGGGTTTTTTGGTTAAAGCGAGGCTTAGACTGGCCGAGGTTCCGTCAAAGTAGAAGGCCCCTTTGGGGTTACCGAAACGGTCGGGAGAAGTTCCCGTATTTTCCTTGTACAGATTAGCTCCTTCGTCATACCTATCTACTTCCCAATCAGCTAGTGAGAGATAGTACATGGGAGGGGGAAGCTGCTTATGACCGCAAGATATGAGTAGTAAGAATAATAGTGCGTAATAGGTGAATTTTGTCATTGATATGTTTGTGAATGAATCCGCACCACGATATTAACGAATTTGTAATGGTATACTATTCTGTCCTTTCATAGAGGAGGAGGAAGTATAGCTTGCTGTGAGCACATATGTTCCCTCCGAGATATGTGTCGGTTTTTCCATGATTTGGAACGTACCCTCCAAACCGGTTAGGACCCAGTGGTATTTTCTACTGCCTTGGGCAAGGATGAACGCCGCAATTTTCTCGGTTTCTCTAACCGTTAGTCCAGGATTTGCGGGCATTTTTATAGTGCTCCATTTGCCTTCCGAGCCCGCCAAGATACTACCGGCTAAGAGCTGTATGCTTTTAGGGTTTTTCCCATACCTTTCGGCAATTTCAGAAAACGATGGACCCGTCATAACCTCTTTGTCTCCATGGCAGGAAAAGCAAGTGGAACCCATCATTAGTGATAACCCGTCATGGTCGGTCTCTTTTTTGGTCGCTTCTAATTTTTCATTTGGTCCAGTCTCTTTTTCGGAAGGCAAAAATTCAATTTCCAGAAGCACTTTGTTGTTCGGTATTTCACCATATTTAGAATCTCCGTCAATAGAGTCCGAAACTTCGATGGAGTACCGGACAAAATCACCCCAGGTAAGGTTTCCATTGGTCAAATCAAGGTCCAATTTTACACGGGGCACAGATTTTTCTTGTCCCTCGATGCTTGCGGTACCTGAAGTTATCGGCAACATGGAAAAGGCTTCCGACATACTTCGGTATCCAAAATTTTTTACCGGACCCATCCAATAAAGGAAGATGGGGAAAATCAATATAACAAATAGAATATTTCGCATGATTTTGTATTGAACTATTCTCTACTTAAGCACTATCGATTTCCTGGGCAACCCGATTGGCAGCGTTTGTGGCCGCCTCCATTCCCCAACTTCTGTTGTCTGTATGGGCACCGCCAAAATGAATTCTACCATGGGAGGTCATGGTGTGCGGCCAAAACTTGGATAGCTCGCCTAAAGCCGAAAATCCATGGCGCTCGCATCCGTGTACATATGTATCCTTTGACCAATCCTTGACCAAAGACTGCTCAATATCTATATTGGACCGTTTACCGGGGTAAAGTTCCATAAAGGCATCCAAGGTGCGTAGCGGATTCGTTCCCCCTGGTGCTTTGGCCATTAAGCAAACACGATCTGTATCTACTTCATTGGCAACTTGCCATATATGTGTCAATGCCGGATGGTCAAATGAAAGATTAATGCTGATATTGTCCTTTAACCAGAATTTAGATCGAGCTTGAAAGACGATTCGCGTGGTTTGGTCATATTTGAGATGCTCTACGACATATTGTTTCTCTGGTGGAAGTGGCGGATTAAATAGGATTTTTTTTAGTGCCGTCGTTCTTAGGCAGCAGGCCAGATAATCGGCCGACATTTCCTTTACTTCGCCAAGTTCCCTATATCTCACTTTCACCCCGGTGTCGTCGTTTTTAATTTCCAAAACCTGGCACCCCAGCTTTATCCTGGTTCCCAACCGTTTGGCCATCGCGTTGGTCATCATTTGGTTACCTCCTTGAAGACGAAAGAGTCTGAATGGGTTGTCATAGCCGCGTTTGTGCATGATGTATGCTTGCCAAATTCCATAGAGGGCGGAAGTTTCATTTCCTCCCATTAACGACTTGGCGGCTTTTGAAGCGCCCGCCTGTTCATATATTTGGGAAAGTGGTACGTTTTCAAGATGGTCGTAGCCAATGCCAAATGGTTGGTATTCGGCGGTAAATTTTTCAAAATAGGGTTCAAGATATAGTAATTGTAAATTACTTATGGGGTTGGATTTAAGGAACTTCAATTCGGTTCTATTGAAACCCCCCAACTGGGCCACCTTGTTTTTGCGAATTTCATCTAACATTTTTTCTGTGTGCCATACCCCATCGATTCGTACTAACCTATCTTCCCTATGATGATATGGAAGTGCGGTGAGCTTGAACTCTTCAATATATTTCCAGTAATTTTTGTAACCTGGCATAGTAAAGTTTTCTGCCCCAAAGTCGGCATAAAGCCCATCTGCAAGGCCATCATGAACGGAGAGCACTGCTCCGCCGGATCGGCCCGAGGCTTCCAATACCGTTACATCATGTCCTTTTTTTGTCAATTCGTACGCACAACAAAGCCCACTTATACCTGCTCCTGCAACGATAATTTTTTTAGATTTTCCCGAGAGTTTCGGTTCAATGGTATGGTCATCAATGCTAGATTGAGCCTTTGCCATGAGGTGAGTTGGAATTAGTGAGGTGCCCAGACCAGAGTATAAGGTGTTTTTAATAAATCTCCTTCTTTTATTGTGTTTCATTTAACCTGTTTTTTAGTTAAAAGTGTCATTCTAGCGCTGACAACCATGAACAGCTAATTCTATTAAAGGCATCCTATGATTTGTTCAAATCTTAGGTAGATTTGAAAATAATAAATTAATTTTCAATAAGTTACAACTATTAACCGGCTAGGATTAATGTTGTTTATAGTTAACTAGAACTATATCATAACTTTATTCTGCAATAACTCTTAAATAGTCATAATCTTCTTTTGTTGTAGTAAAGGTTCATCCCTTAGTATTAAAACCCAGTAGCTTTGAGGCATTTTCAAAATAAATTTTGTCAATAATTTTCCCCGGAAGTTTTAACCCTCTTAATTCGCCATAACCTTCAAGCTCAATAGGACTGTCGGTAACATAGAATTTCCATTCATCTAGCCACTTCTGGTGAATACGTTGTTTCAAGTCCTCCGGTCTATCTGTTGGGTTAATGGCTGTGTCGGTTCCATAAATCAATCGGTCCTGATAGTCAATAAAAAACTTTCGTGTTTTTTCCCAATCATTAAACGTATGTAGTTTTAGGTTTGGTAGACGTGTAAGGTCAACCCTCATTAAGGGATAGGCATCCAAACGTTTTGCCAGTTCTTCCAAACTCCACTCCAGGCTGCCGAGATGAGCCCCCATAAAATTCAAATTAGGATGTTTCTTCAACATATTGTCCCTAGCATTAATCTGATCTTCATAGGAAGGATATTCTGGATGCAAGTACATATGATATTCTGGATGGTTGCCGTAATATCCTTGACTAAAGGTCATATCCTCTAAAGGCAACCAACAGTCCCTTGGCTCGCCGTTATGCCCCAAAAGTGGTACACTAGCCTTGGTCAAAAAAGTCAGTACAGAATCGATTCGCGGGTGATCAACCATAACAAAATCATTGTGTTCATCCCTAAGGTCCATTCCAATGTTTTTCCAAATTTTTACAGCCATGGCTCCTTGGGCAAAGGATTTTTCGAGGTGGGATATGGTCTGTGCCACCCAATCATCTTGATTCCAGTTGGATACCTTGAAGGTGGTTGCGAAACTCATTTGTTCTGGATATTTTTCTAAAAGTTGTATGGCCACTTCCTGTTGTTTGTCCATGGGAAGTCCAAAAGGACGATCATCGACGATATCCAAAAAAAAGAATCGATCTTTAATTGCTTGATGGATGAAATAGGGTTGTGCCGTGTTGATATGGATATGGATATCAAATTTATCCACACGGCCAAAATCTTCCATGGTATAATAAGTCTTTTTCTCTATATCGGGTAACTTGGCCTGATATCCTTGCTGTGCCATGATGGGTAGGAGGATTAACCAGAGCGCGAAAAGCACGGGAATTTTTCTTTGGTTCCTTTTGGACACGGTTATTTTAGGTATAAAGGCCTTAAATTCCATAAGTTTTTTTGGCATTTGAATTAAAGATCTTGTCGAGTACAGTCGAAGGAAGACCAAGTCCTCTGAAGCTACCGTCCACCTCAGGGACTTTCATGGTTCCATGACCTGCGAAATAATTCCAGTCCGATTGATATCGTTCATCCAAATACTCCTTTAGCTCCAGTTTAGTATGAGTTTCGGCCCAAATAAAATCGGTGCCATAAATAATCCGATCTTGGTATTCTATAAAGAAATCATGTACCTTTTGCCAAGCTGAAACGGTCTGGTGCTGCACATGGACAATTCTTTCCGCCAAATCGACCATGGCCAAGGGAAAGCGATCTAGCCATGCGGCAATTTCATTAACATCCCATTCCAGACTTGCCAGGTGCAATCCTACAAAGCGCAGTTTTGGATGTCTTTTGAGCAACCTATCCCTTGCGGACAGCTGGGCTTCATAATCCGGTACTTCAGGATGTAAATACATATGATATTCTGGATGCTTCATAAAATAAGAGCGATCGGACTCTACGGTCATTTGGTCGAAGGGTAACCAACAATTTTTAGGCTCTCCATTGTGCCCCAAAACAACAATATCATTGTCTTCCAAAAATTTAAAGACGGGTTCAAAAGTAGGGTGGTCAATCATGACAAAGCGATTGTTAGAATCTTTTAGTGTCATCCCGATATTCTTCCAGACCTTTACACCGACCGCTCCCATTTCCAAGGCTCTTTGTATGCTTTCAAGGCAGTTATCCGGCCATTTTTCAGATTGCCAAAGGGTACAAGGAAATGTGATAGCGAAATTCAGGTAAGTACCAAACTCTTTTTTTAGCCCTGCAACGATCTTCAATTGCTCATCTATAGTGGGAAATTCGGGAACTTCTGTAATGATCGATAAATACCGAATATCAGCTAACTTGCCATATTCCAGTAAAAGACTGTTCGCCGTATTGTAGTGAACATGTGCATCAATTTTCATAAGTTGCGAATTGAGGATAAGTTATCAAAATCCTTTGTAAGGAAAGTAAAAATAATGTTTAAAATTTCAAAATCTTTTTTTTTGTAAAAAAATGGTTTCTTTAAGTTATAATTTAACAGGTTTGGGAAAAATAACAGTAGTGTTCGAATGGTTTTATACGGTAAATTCTAACGGGGTTTTTCAGTTTGCCATATTCTAGGTGAACCATGGGTAAAAATATTGTCAATCGATGGCATGGAATTCCTTGTGATCGTGTAAGCAAAAGCGCCCCATTGAAACATATTTATTTTTTTGAACGGATACGGAGGCTGTTTGTATCGTGGAAAACCTTTCAAGAATTTCATCTTATAGCAATCAAAACATACTTTCCAATTTTTGGTGGCATAATAATCAGTAGCCCCGATATTTTTGTTTTCGAGTTCCGTAAAAATGTGGAGGGTTTCAGAGAATAGCCCATTTTTATCGTCCTTTCTATGTAATGCTTGGTTATTCTGTGGCCTCTGTGAAACCCTTACAGTACAGTAAGGTCAAAGTCAAGGTCAAGACGAACTAATAGCTCTCTTTCATCCAGTTATATGGCGTTCTTTTTATCCATAGGCCCCTCGTAAAATCCGGAAAGTCTTGGGGCTCACCATTATTGGCAATAGAAGCTTCAGACAATGGGGTCACTGCACTCCATGCAGCCGCATCATAAGCATCCAAAGGCGGTGCAATATTGGCCTTAGCGGATTCCACAAAAGAGTTGAGTACAAAGAAATCCATGCCTCCATGACCTGCATTCAGGGCATATTCACCATATTTTTTCCAAAGTGGGTGATCATACTCTTCCAACCAAGAAGTCGCTTCATCCCACTCATGTGGTTTTTTGGATTTTCCTTCAATATATATTCTATTACCATCTACTTCCCACAGCCCGTTTGCACCTTGTACTCTAAAACCGAGCGAATAGGGTCTTGGGAGGTTACAGTCATGGGTGACGATAATGGTTTCTCCATTTGCAGTGTCTATAGTTGAGGTAATGACATCGCCCAGTTTGAACTTTACACGTGCATTGGGGTGCTCCTTACCTCCAACGGCAACCACATAGTTGTGTAGACCAATAGCCTTCGTGGCATGTGAGGTTAGGGAGATGAATCTATTACCTCGGTTTATGTCTGCCATAACGGCAATTGGCCCCAGCCCATGGGTAGGATAGACATCGGCATTGCGTTTTACAGAATGTTCGGTGCGCCATTTGGCTTCCGAAATACCTTTTTCACCAAACTCTGCTCCCTTGCCATAAGCGGTTTTCCCATCGTTAAATTTCACATGCCTCAAATCATGTTGGTAACCGCATCTAAAATGTACCAACTCACCGAACAAGTTTTGCTTTACCATATTGAGCACGGCCAAGATATCCCTGCGGTAATTCACATTTTCCAATATCATCATATGAGTTCCAGTTTCTTCATGGGTGTTGACCAAATCCCAGCATTCTTCCAGTGTATTTGCAGCAGAGACCTCCACACCGGTATATTTTCCAGCTTTCATTGCATCTACCGCCATACGTGTGTGCCAGAGCCATGGTGTGGCAATGATAACCGCATCCACTTCCTTCAATTCCAATAAGTTCTTATAGTCATAATCAGAACTGCCGAACACTTTGGGAGCTTTGAACCCTGCCTCTTTAATATGATCTTGGGCTATTTTAATCCTATTGGGATCAACATCACAAATGGCAGTAACATTGATATCTTTACGCAAAAGCAGGTTTCTAAGATGGTTAGTGCCTCGCAATCCAACCCCGATCATACCTACGTTCAATTTATCATTTTCGCTAAAGTACCGGTTGGCAAAGCTGGGCACTGCAAAAAGACCTGCACCTGCCAAAGTAGTATTCTTTAAAAAATCTCGTCTAGAATTCATAATCATTGTTATTTGTTATAGCCTAAGCTATTATTTTGGTGTAACCTCTAACAGAAGAAAATTTTCAAACGATGCATTATAAACTGCTTTTGCACCTGAAATTTCTCCCAACGTTTCATCGTTATAATAATCCCTAATAAGATAAGTTTTGTTTTCATCGAGACCTTTCAACTGAATATTGTCATCCCAATTATCCGCATAAAAGGCATAATAGAGCGTGCCATTCTTTTGAATAACATGTCCTTCCGGCTTGTCGTAGCCAATATCATATACTCCTCCTAAATAAGTCCCTTTAGAGAGCATCATGTTATTATAGAGATTAAACCATTTCTTCCAAATTATTTCTTTTTCTGGGGTAAGAAGGTATTTCCCAGAGGCATTGGGATTGTCTTTGGGCCAAGTGAACTTAGTACCTAAAACCGCCCCAATACCAAAAGAAGTGGCAAAATCATCGGCACCATCGCTTAACTCCACATGATCACCATAATAGGCCGTTTTGGGAATCAGGGCCTTATAGGTCTTTCCTTTATGACGAATCTGCCAACTGGAAAGAGGATCGGATGACACCGCTTGGTTCATTGAAGCCATATTGTAAAAGGACATGCAGGTACCACAGGGACAGTTTTCCACTACAGCATGGGGCTTAATGCTACGGGCTTCGTCATATATCATTTGAAAGAATGCAGGTACACCTTCAAAAGAATTGTTAGGCTGGTCCAGCGTATGGTCTGGAGCAACGGCGTTCATATGCTGACCGTCCATTTTTAAACCATCAAATCCCCATTCTTCCATGAATAAATGGACTGTTTCCTTGGTATGGGCAATGGTAGCATCCTTGGTAGGGGAGAGGTAATAGGAATCCCACCATGTTATGTATTGTGGAGAACCATCTTCCTGTATAATTTTACTATCCGGATGTTCTCTTAAAACTTTGCTCTCCGGATCGGCAGCGAGGGGTGTCCACCATACTTTGGCCTTAAGTCCGTTGTCATGTATTTTGTCGACCAATCTTTTAATTTCTATATTTCCTTGTGGAAACTTTTTGGGGTCAGCGTTCCAATCGCCTTCCGCAATCTGAAAACCGTCATCCAGAACGGCCCATTTAATCCCAAGTTCCTTTACTTTAGGCAGTGTTCCTATAACCTCGTTCAACGTAAAATCCCTTTCGTAGCCCCATGCACACCAAATAGGTTCAAAGGAAGCCTCTTCTGGCTCTGCCACAGTGATTCCCTTGGCTTGCATAAGTTCTGAATAGTTTGATAGGCTTGCAAAATAATCACCAGTGCTTATGGAAACGAAAGTTTCCAGTGTTTGGATTGTGTCTTTGGGTTTCCAAACCGTATGATCGCTAAAATCTTCCTGTACGCCTATCCTAGCCTCCAGAGGGTTTGAAAACACTTCTGTTGGAAGGCTAACTTGTTTGGGAACCAAGGTTAAATGGCCCACAGCAACATTAACATCTTTTCGCCATACAGAGGTTACGGGAACACCTCCTCCATAATCTGAGTCATTCATTCCCATAAAGTTTTTTTGATAATAACCGGGCTCCAGTGGTTTTACCCAGTCACTTCTTGAAGAGGAGGAGCTTCCTTGAAAGGCCCAAAATGCTGGTTCGTCATTTTGGGATTCAATAGTATAGGTGTTATTTGACCAATTATCTACAATGAGATTTTCCAATGAAACATTGGTATAGGTAACTTGCGTTGATACCAAGTCTGGAAATGAGTCATAGGTAGTCAGGCGTACAGTTTTTTGAATGCCTATTCCCTCTTTGTTGTAAAGTCCTTGCAGTATCCATTGTTTTCCAGGAAGGTCACCTGCAATGGATGACTCCCTAGTTTCCTGGTGGTCGAACCTATCAATAGCCTTTCCGTTTACCGTGATTTTCTCAGATGATTGATAGGTGGGCATAAGTGTTTTGGTACCAGGAAGCGTACTGGATATCTTAGTCTGTAAAAAACCATCAACTTCATAAGTTATTGCCCCATTTTCGATTTTAAGGACCGATTCACTTCCCTGATTCTTACTACATCCCACTAGGTTTATGCACAACGAAAGGGTTAAGAAACTTAGAATTGAAATTCTCATTTATTCAGTATTTTTCTTGCATTGTCACTGTACACCTTTCGTAAGGTTTCATCATCGAGATCAAGACCGTTCAAGGCCCAGTGGTAACTAAAAAGTTCATGATCATAAAAATGTTCGTCCGCTGTTTCCAGGATTCTGAACGTGGTTTGATACATTGCGCCATCCATCCCCATATCCGTTCCATATAGCAATCGGTCCTGGTATTTTTTAAAGAAAGTGCTTGTCGCCCTAGGTACTGGCGCTACTTCGGCGTAGCGTGCCGATATATCGGCGTATAGGTTCGAGTACTGATCAAACATCTTACCGAGTATGTTTAAATCATAGCCACAATTCGCATAATGACAGGCTATAAATGTGGTGCCGGGGTTGTTGGCCACTGCCTCTTCCAATGTCTTCAGTAATTCGGCATGCGATAATACGTTAGGATTCGCGGTGTCGATTTTCCATGTGGCCGCATTCATTAGACCATCGTTATGAACGTCTATGGGTTCATACATCCAGATAGGTTCTGCGACATGAATATTTACGGGCATTCCCAATTCCCCACAACGCTTAAGTAAGGGTTGTATTCTTTCATCGTTAAAGTGCATGCTCGGTGCTGGTGTAGGTCCTGAATTTGCCATACCCAGTCCTTTGTCCCCGAGTTCCCCAACTCCCTTGGCACCGACCTTAAAACAACGTTCAAGTTCTTTGATTGCCTTTTTTACATATCCTTTCTCCCCATACCCGGTATAATCAAAACCGCACCAAATTTCAAATCTATCCCCATATTTTGAATATGCCTTATAGATGCTATCAAACTTTTTTCCCGTTTGGTAAGTCAGGATGATTGTTTTTTCAATACCACGTGCATCCATGGTCTTGACCCATTGCCCTATTTCTTCATCGTTGGCAGCATAGGGATGGGAATGGACATCTATAGCAGCAAATTTTGCCTTGGTAACTTCTGTTTTTTGAACATTGTGAATGGCTTTAGGCCGGTAATCCTTGAGGAGGATATCTTCTTGGGCACTAGAAGTAAAGAATCCAAAACACAAACATAGGTACAAGATTATTCTTTTCATGATTGTTCAAAGTTTATGGTTTTCAATTTTCCACTGACCAAGGTTACAGCGGCCGAGGTGGCCGTGGGGAACACTTCCCTTAAATCGATATTATCCGTATGCATTAGTGTCTCTTGTAGGGATTTCATAAAAATGTTCTTAATCTCAGTGGCCAAATTTATTTTGGTTATACCCATTTTAATGGCGCGCTGCAGTTGATCGTCAGGAATTCCCGAGCTACCATGTAGGACAAGGGCGGCATCCGTGACCGCATTGATCTCAGAAATAAGGTCCAGTTGTAAATTGGGGGTCTCCTTATAGAATCCGTGAGCGGAACCCACAGCAACGGCCAAGGCATTTATTCCGGTAGCCTCAACGAACTCCTTTGCCTCGTCCGGGCGGGTATATATCATTTTTTGTTCTTGGCCCAGTTTTGAGATGTAGCCTAGTTCAGCTTCCACATTGGTCTCATACCCAGAAGCGTAGTTCACGATCTGCTTGGTCACCTTTATATTTTCGGCAAATGATTTTTCACTTGCGTCTATCATTACGGAGTCAAAACCGGCATCGATGCACCGTTTTACTAAATCTACATTTTGACCGTGGTCCAAATGAAGCCATGCTTCCACACCAAACTGAGAAATGGCTGCCCGTGCAAGCGCTGTGGCAACCTCCAGTCCCATGTAGCGAATTGAACTTTCGGAAAGCTGTACGATCAATCCGGATTTCATCTCACGCGCTGCCGTTAGTACCGCTGCAAGGGTTTCAAAATTGTAAAAATTTGTCGCAAGCAGTGCACTTCCGTTTTTTTTGTTTTGCCTTAGTCTTTCTTTTAACTCCATAATTCAAAGGGTAAACTCGAATTTTTCTTTTGCTATTTTTTTAATGTATTCCCTATTTTTAAAGGATGTGGTACCGCCAGGTTCTAGCGTGTTGATGGCGCCCATAACGTTTCCTACCTCCAAACACCGATTCAGCCCAGACCCTTTTACAAATTCACTTATGAAACCGGCGTCGAAGCTATCACCTGCGCCGATACAATCGGCAACCTCGTTATTAATGAATGCGGGTTTTGATGTTAGATTTCCGTTATCCCAAAGATGGGCGCCGTTTATCCCGTCCTTGATAACAACATAATTCGCATACTCCTTGATTTTTTCCAGCCCATCGGTCAGTTCCGGGACCCCCGTTATGTTTTTAAATTCAACTACGTTGGGCATCCAAACATCCAGATTCGGTAGCAAGCTGCCCAGATCCAATTCCCAGTTTTCGGCAGGGTCCCATTGAGGGTCCATGGATGTTGTAAGACCTAGGCTTTTGGCCCGTTCAAAAAGTTGGACCGCTTGTTTCTTTATGCCCTTTTGTAGGAATATAGAACTTAAATGCATGTGTTTGCAGCTCAATAACATTTGATCCGTAATATCTTCGACCGTTAAATGCTCCATGGCCCCTGGAAAAGTAACATTAGCGCGATCCATTCCATAGTTCATTACAATTGTTAGTCCAGTACTGTATCTGTCTGATGACACTACAAAATCAGTATTCACTTTTTTGTCCCGCAGGGATTTTTTAACAGAATCGGCGAAGCTATCCTCACCCAGCAATCCCACTATGGCAACAGACACACCCAAGGCGCTAAGATTACTGGCAAAAATGGCAGAACTGCTACCCAAGGTCAAATTGAGCTGATTGGCCATTATTTCCTTTCCGATTTCAGGAAATCCCTGAATGTCATCTAAAATAATGTCAATATTTAATTCTCCAATTACTAATACATCGAAAGGCGTCATGGTATGTGTACTCTTATGTTTTTTGTACGTTGAGAATTCAGGTAATTCAATATGCTCTGGCCAGAGGAGCTATTCGTTCAGGCCCTTTTTACAAGAATATCCAGTCGATAATTACTTCCCAACACTATTTTCTTATAGAAAAGATTAAAAAGAACAGGTATTATTCCCTAATAGGGAAACCATAATAATCTTTTCGTTTGTAAATATAAAACTAATATTTACTTATTTTACCTTTTTATTTTAAAAAAAAATCTTTTTTAAAGTTATTTTTAAGATATCAATAGGTTTAAATAAGGTATTATTGGTCCAATTGATATTCTAGTAGTTGAAAATAGTTTTTAGGGATTGATGGTCTGTAACAAAGACGGGTAGAATGGTTTAAAGGAAAATGGGCTACGTGATTTAAGAAGATAAAACAGGTGTACGGAAGTGGGGCAAACATGTAGAACAGAGGCCTGTTTATCTTTTATGCCCGCTAGAATGGGGTTTATGGTCTTTACTCGGTAAAGCATTAAATGGATTGCTAAATGTCTTGAGTGTGCAAAACGATATGGGTGAACCACCACACAATGCCCTTTCTATATTGACGATATTTGGCTAAGAAAGTTCTAGAAAAAGGAAATTGGACAGTAAAATTGAGTAGCAGGGTCCGATATTGTACGGGTTAACTCCGTCGGGCCAACCGTTAGTTAGGATTGATGGTTGATTAGCCTATTGTTCAGATTCATTTCAGGCAATGATAACTTGTATATTTTGATCCTTAAGCCAAGTTAAATCTTCCTTACTTATCTTTTCGTCGGTGATGACGATATCGATTTTACGTGTTGGACAAATGAAGGCAAGACTTCTACGCCGAAACTTACTGGAATCGGATACGAGAATAACCTCCTTGGTAATTTCAATCATGACTTGATTCAAGGAAGCTTCTTCAATATTAGGTGTAAACGCCCCTTCCTTAATGTCAAATCCGTCAACCCCTAAAAAGACTTTGTCCACGTAAAAATTACGCATACTTTTTTCCGCCAACGGGCCCACTAGGGAGTGGGAGTTTTTTCGCAAAGTACCGCCGGGTACGATTATATTTATATTGGGGTACTTTAACAACTCATTTGCAATATTCAAGGCATTGGTAATCACATTCAAGGACTTGTTCGAACTCAGATTTTTAGCGATTTCCATCGTTGTGGTCCCCGAATCCAAAATAATAGTTTCCCCAGCGTTTACAAGCTCTGCAGCCTTTTTACCGATTCTAACCTTTTCGGTATAGTTCATCTTATCCTTCTCGGATAATTGAAAATCCATTCCTACGGAATTCTCGTTGATCATGGCGCCTCCCCTTGATCGTATCAACAGACCTTTTTTCTCGAATAGCTCCAAATCGTTGCGAATGGTGACTTCACTGACACCAAACTCCTCACTCAACTCGTGTACAAAAACCTGTCCATTTTCATCCAGTAGATTCAGTATTTTTTTACGTCGCTCAACCGTAGACCTTTTTGTTTTTGCTTCCTTCATTTAATAGGATTTTTCCATACTAAGAAAACAAATATAGGGACATTAGTTAGTAACAAAGTAAAAAAATGATTTCAAATAAATAAAATTAGTTAATGAAACTTTAAATAGGTTTTATATATTTGTAAAATAAGGATATGAAAGATATACTCGTTCCAATAAATAATACTATGAAATACCTTGACATTGAAACTTCTCAATTAAAAGCCATTGGGGGATTTGATACCGCCAAGGAAATTTCGGGCCAACCGGAACTTTGGGGGAAGATCGTTGATAAACTTGAAAAGGAAAGGGAAGTTATCGCTTCCTTTCTGGAATCAACGCTGAAAAAGACTGAGAAGATTATATTGACAGGAGCAGGTACAAGTGCCTATATAGGGTTGTCCGTGGAGGGGTTCATTCAAAGAAATACTGGAGTCACCACGATGTCGATAGCTACCACCCATCTTGTATCGCATCCCCAGGATTACCTAGAAGAAGGGGTTCCAACTCTGTTGGTTTCCTTTGCTAGATCGGGCAATAGCCCTGAAAGTATAGCGGCCGTTAAACTTGCCGATGCCCACGTAAAGGATTGTTCCCATTTAATCATAACCTGCAGTGCAGATGGTGATTTGGCCAAATACGCATCAAAGAACAATCATTTGGTTTTTCTACTTCCCCCGGAATCCAATGACAAAAGCCTTGCGATGACGGGAAGTTATTCGGGTATGCTGTTGACCATATTGTTAATGGGACGTTTCGACCGCCTGACGTCCATGAAGGAAGTAGTGCACACATTAAGGACCTGTACGGAGGAGTTCCTGAACAAAAAGTTGGATCGAGTCAAGAAAATTGCAGCGTTGGGTTTCACCCGGGCGGTTTTTTTAGGCTCCGGGCCGCTTTATGGTACGGCAATGGAATCCCAGCTAAAACTACAAGAATTGACAGATGGCCACGTCATCTGCAAAAATGATTCCTATCTTGGTTTTAGACATGGCCCAAAGGCGGTTGTCAATGAAGAAACACTGTTGGTTTATTTTTTTTCAAACAACAAGAAGGTCCTGCAGTACGAAATGGACCTGGTCCGAGGGATGGGTGTAGGTAAAAAGCCGCTAAAGCAGATAGGAATCGCCATGAGTGATTACGATATCCCTTCCGTTGACGAACTTATTGTGCTCGGCGGCGGTAGAGACAAGGTCATCGAAGATGAATATCTCGCTGTATGTTATATCGTTTTGGGACAATTGCTGGCCTTCTATACCTCGTTGAATTTAAAGCTTCGGCCAGATTCGCCTTCAGAGACGGGGGCGATTTCCAGAGTGGTTCAAGGGGTAAAAATTTACTAAATTTAAAGATTCCCTATTTTTAAATATTTAAAAAGGAAAAATAATATTATAGAAAGGTAGCGTAACATTTAAATTTTCATTAGTTTTATTATCAGTAAAAATTTACATAAATTTAACCTTATTAAAGTGACTCATTGAAGTGATTTAAACTTTTTTTGGATCGAAAGATAGGGCTACGGACATTTGTGTTACCACACGCAAATACCATAGCCCATGTACAAAGTACTCGACAAAGATACCATAGAAATGGAGATAGTCCCACACATACCTTTACCGAAAAGGGGTTTTGCCCCAACGGCTCCCTTGTGCGAGATTGTCAATGCAATACTCTACAAGTTGAAGACGGGCGTGCAATGGGAGTACCTGCCCACGACCTCGCTGTTCTCCCAAAAGGTCCTGAGCTGGCAGTCGGTCTACCACCATTATCGCAAATGGTGCCGTTCGGGGACATTTCTGGATTGCTGGACCGGCATTTTAAAACGGTACAGGGACATGTTCGACCTCTCCAGTGTCGATCTTGACGGTAGCCACACACCTGCCATCAGGGGTGGCGAGGCCGTGGAATACCAAGGCCGCAAAAAGGGAAGGACCACCAACGCCCTCTTCCTTACCGATAGGCAGGGACTGCCCTTGGCCATGTCGGAACCGGTATCCGGGAACCACAATGATCTGTTTGACATCGAGGTGCAGTTCGAGGTGGTCACCGCCACCCTTGACAGAGCAGATATAAAAACGGAGGGGCTCTTCCTCAATGCCGATGCGGGATTCGATTCCAAGGATTTTCGCTCGGCCTGTGCAAGAAGGGACATCAATGCCAATATATGTTTCAACAAGCGCAACGGCAGAGTGGATGACAGGGACGAATATTTTGACCAGGACCTTTATGACCAGAGGTATGCCGTGGAGCGCACCAATGCATGGATCGACAGTTTCAGGTCACTGCTCAACAGGTTCGATACCACCATTGAGAGCTGGAAAGGGTTCAACTACTTATCATTCATAGTAATCGCCCTGAAAAAAATCAAACCAAAAAAGTTTAAATGAGTTCAATAATAAAAAACAATTTGAACTAATTTTCTCAACTAATTCAATTAACTAAAACCGCATCATATTATGAAAAAACCACAACGTAAATGCTATAAACATAATCTGTTTTTTATAGTGTTTTTGGCTATCATGTCATTAGGGTCCGCATCGGTATACGCGCAGACAACAGTTACGGGTAATGTATCGGATAGCTCAGGACCACTTCCGGGGGCGACTGTGTTGGTGAAAGGTACCACAACTGGAGCGCAAACGGACTTTGATGGTAACTATTCCATTAACGTGCCACAGGGAGAAAGCACTTTGGTGTTCACGTATCTCGGATATCAGAGACAGGAAATAGCCATCGACGGCAGAAGCACCATTAATGTTACTATGGTTGAGGATGCCGAAGCCTTGTCTGAGGTAGTGGTAGTTGGTTACGGTACGCAGCGTAAGGCGGATTTAACTGGTTCCATCGGTTCTATCGGTTCAGCTGATATTGTGACAAAACCAATTACAAGTCCAGATCAAGCCCTGGCAGGAACCATTTCGGGTGTTAATATCACGAATCGGAGTGGTGATCCAGGTGCACCAATAAGTGTGAATATCCGTGGTGTTGGAACCCCGGGAGTGAATGACCCACTTTGGGTTATCGATGGGGTGCCCATTGTGCAGACAACGAATATTACCGTAAATACTTCATCAACAACTGATTCGAATCCTTTAGCGGGACTTAACGCCAATGATATTGAATCTATTGATGTTTTAAAGGATGCTGCTTCCACGGCAATTTATGGGGCAAGAGCGGCTAACGGTGTTATCATTGTGACAACGAAAAGAGGTAAAAGAGGTGATGCAAGGGTTACTTATGATGGATATACTTCTTTTGCCAGCATTAGAAATACAATAGACGTTTTAAACGTTGATCAATATATCGATGTTCAAGGGCAGCTGGGTACCGATTTGTCGCAGTTTAGGGGGCAACCTTTTGTCGATTGGCAAAATTTAATGTTCAAAACCGGATTTGTGCAAAATCATAACCTATCCGTTAGTGGGGGAAGTGAAAAGGCTACCTATTTCATATCAGGAGGTTATTTGGATCAGGAAGGTGTTGAAAGGGCGCAAGGTTTTTCGAGATATTCGTTCAAAGCCAATTCGGATATTCAAGTAGGAGATAGGTTAAAGTTTGGCGAATCTATTCTTATAAGTCAAACGGATAGGCAGGTTCAAAGTGAGCCGGGCATTTTTGCGGGGTTCAATTCCGCGAGTAATGCACCCTATTATCAACCCTATGGAGATGGGCCCTTGGGCTATAATTTGATCAATCAAGAAACCGTTGGTCAGGGCTCGGCGACAAACTATTTATATAATACCGATGATAGGTTTACCTTTACCACCATTCAGACCCGCAAGGTTTTGGCCAATTTTTATGGAGAACTTAACATCATAGAAGGTTTAAAGGCAAGGACTTCCTTAGGTGTTGACTACAATGTAGGTGTGGGTGATTATTTTACTAGTGACCTACCTTCATTGAGCGGCGGTGCAGGCTCTTCCTTATTGGTTTCTGAAAGACCAATCGAATTGACCTTGACTTCGTCTGCAACGTTACAGTATGACAAAACCTTTGGCGACGGAGACCATAATATAGGTGCGCTTTTTGGATTTGAACAGACCAAGTTTCGGTACGATAAGCAAAGACTGCAGGGAAGGGATCTGTTCAACAATAACTTTGCCGCAACTGGTTCCACCGTTGCAGGAGCCAATGAAGGTGATCTTTGGACCTTACAGGGTTGGTTAGGTCGTTTGACTTACAACTATAAGGGAAAATACCTGGCTACAGCTAACGTTCGTAGGGATGCTACCTCCAGATTTGCTCCAGGAAATAGAGATCAAGTTTTTCCTTCTGTATCACTCGGTTGGAGGGTCACTGACGAAAGCTTTTTTCCAGAAGAAACTGTATTTGACGATATAAAAATTAGGGCAGGATGGGGTCAGTCTGGGAATCAATTTACTGGGCTTAATTTTGCCTATCTAAGTGCAATAGATAATAATGTTCGTTATGTAATTGGCGATGGTCAAGAAACAGTTGTTGCTCCCGCACCAACCACATTTGCGAACGCTGATTTAAAATGGGAAACAAGTACTCAATTTGATATTGGGGTGGACTTTAGTATGTTTGATAGCAAACTTACCGGTACTTTTGATTATTTCAATAAAACAACGGACGATGTTCTTTTAGGTTTTCCTCTTCCCTATGTTTCCGGATTCTTCTTGCCTGCGGATGCCAATATAGGTCAGATAAAGAACTCGGGAATCGAATTGTCCCTGAATTATGCAAATGCTATTGGCGATTTTAACTATAGTTTTGGAGCAAATCTTACCACGGTGAAAAACGAGGTAACTGACTTGGGGCCTATACCTTCGATCATTAGTGGTATTGGAGGGGCTTCTACCCATAGAACCATAGTTGGGGAAAGTCTTGGGCATTTTTATGGTTACAAGACAGATGGACTTTATCAGAATGATGCGGAAGTGGCCGCTGCCGTTCCTGATGTAAATGGAACACCTTCTCCTGGAGACATACGTTTTGTGGATGTCAATGGAGACGGCGTTGTAGATGCAAATGATAGAACTATTTTAGGTAGTCCATTTCCTGGCTTTTTCTATGGTTTTGTTTTTAATGCGGAGTATAAGGGATGGGATTTTTCAATGAACCTTAGAGGGGTTGGTGACCGGGAAATATATAATTCTGCCCGAATTGGTCTGGAAGGAATGACTGGTCAAGGCAACTTTAGTACACAGATTCTGGATCGCTGGACAGGTGAGGGGACAACGAATTCAAGTTCCCATCCTAGGCTTGCGGTCAACGACCCAAATGGTAATAATCGGTTTTCCGATAGATGGGTTGAAAATGCTGCGTATTTAAGAATCCAGAATATATCCATAGGATATACCTTGCCACAGGAAAAACTTAAAAATTGGACTGGTGATTTTGTGACCAATATGCGATTTTATATTGGAGCACAGAATTTGGCTACATTTACCAAGTATTCCGGTTATGATCCAGAGGTCGGTCGTGCACAGAGTTTTCAAAAAGGAGATTTTACATTGGCTACAGGTCAAGACGGTGGACAGTCACCCTTACCTAGGATAATTCAATTGGGATGGACAGTAAACTTCAATTAATCAACAAGAAATTAAAATAATCATGAAAAAAATAAGTCAATTTATAGTTGCCGTTTGCTCTCTGGGAGTTTTGTTCTCATGTAGCGACCAATTAGATTTACAGCCCTTGGATAGGTTAACCACGGATACCTTTTATAAAACTAGGGCCGATTTTGATGGTGCCATCTTTGCATCTTACTCGTCGATACAGGATTTTTGGGGAACAAGTACAGAAACATTATCGGAGCGGGGTGAATTTTGGAAGATTTCGTTGGTGATTTCAGATGACGTTGCTGCCGATGCCGTTAATTCGGATCAAATTTCAAGGGATATCGATGCCTTTCAGGTTAGAGCTTCCGATATACCTTACGCAGCTGCTTATACACAGATTTATGAAGGCATTTACAGAGCTAACATCGTATTGGATCGTTTAGATGCAGATAATGATCTTACCGATGAAGATAAAACTATTTTGGCAGCAGAGGCAAAATTCCTTAGGGCCTGGTTTCACTTCCAAGCAATGAAATTATTTGGAACTCCTCCATTGGCCTTAGAAATTATATCAGGTATCAATGAACAGGCATTACCAAATGCTAGTAGGGATGACTTATTTGCGGCCATTCTATCTGATTTTGTAGATGCAGAAGCTGGTTTGCCAGATGCCTGGGATAGTGGTAATACGGGTAGGGCAACTTCTTGGGCTGCTACTTCTTATATTGGAAAGGTAAATGTTTGGAAAGAGGATTGGCCTGCGGCGATTACCGCACTGGGTAATGTAGTTGATAATGGACCTTACATGTTGATGCCTAATTATGATGATAATTTCAATTTTGATACAGAAAATAATGCGGAGTCCATATTTGAAATCCAATTTGGAGGTCCTTTCTCTGACGATAACATTTGGGTGTTTGATGATACCCACTCAGAAGATTTTAAGGCATCACAGGGAATCGCCAGATCTTATTATTGGGATGCTGGTGGAAACGGTGTGCCAGGTGGTAAAAATGGTTGGTTCGCACCAACTCAGGATTTATTAAGTGCATATGAAGCAGGTGATGAACGTGTTCCTTATGTTGTGTACCAGGAAGGTGACACGTACTATACTTACGATGGTGGTGGTCAAATAGAGTTACCTTACGATCCATCGTGGTCCTCAACCGCTTTGACATCTAGTAAATATCAAGGGGCGCACAATACCGTTTCTGGAAATCGGTCTCCCAATGGACAATCGGAATTCAACAATGAGCGTTGGTTCAGGTTTGCAGAGCTCAAATTATTATATGCAGAAGCACTCATTGAAGGTGGTGGAGATTTAGGTATAGCCGAGCAACAAATCAATGATGTTCGCAATAGAGCCGGATTAGATGATTTGGAAGCCGGAGCTGACCTTCTGGCTGCTATGAGACAGGAAAAAAGAGTTGAATTGGCAATGGAACCCCATAGATGGTTTGATATTACAAGATGGGGTATTGGATCCCAAGTTTTTGGCTCAAACTGGAATGATCGTTTAAACGTTTTCCCATTTCCATTGACTGAAATAGAGAGATCAAACGGTTTGTTGCAACAAAACCCAGGATACTAATTTAAAAGCATAATTATTCTGTTTCATGTTTATGTTAATATAGTTGAGTTAGTTTATTTTAATTTGACAATCCAATCTACAGTTTCTAGATTGGATTGTTTTGTATAGGAAAAACCAATTTTGTGAATGATGTTGTTTTCCAGTCGTTTAAATAAAAGCTTAAAGAATTGCTTAGCCATATTTTTAGTGCTTTTAAATATAGGATGCGATAAGACCACTCCTTTATTTAAGATAAAGACACCGCAGGAAACGGGGATTCATTTTTCGAATGAACTTGTATTATCAGACGAGTTGACGGTTCTTGATTTTGAATATATGTATAATGGGGCTGGAGTTGGGGTGGCCGATTTCGATTTGGATGGCTTGCAGGATATATACTTTACTGCCAATATGTCTAGCAATACATTATATAGAAATTTAGGTAATTGGCAATTTGAGGACATTACATCATCCTCCAAAACAGGAACAAAAAATTGGTCAAATGGAGTAGCTATAGTGGATATAAACCAAGACAATTATCCTGATATATATATTAGCCGAGGTGGACCTCGTGGTGCTACTAGCGAAGAAAAGGCAAATTTACTTTTTATAAATAATAGTAGTAAAGGCCAAGGTTTGACCTTTACCGAATCTGCGGCAGAGTGGGGTTTAGATGATGATGCATATTCTGTACAAGCAGCTTTTTTTGATTATGATTTGGATGGGGATTTGGACATGTACTTGCTAAATAATGCATTGGTTGACTTTAATCGCAATACAGCGCGACCATTGGAAAAAACGGGTAAGGCTCCGTCTATGGACAAATTGTTCAGAAACAACGGCGATAACACTTTCACGGATGTGTCTAAGGATGCCAATATTTTAATTGAAGGTTTTGGCCTTGGAGTGGAAATATTCGATTTTAATGCAGATGGATGGCCCGATGTCTATATTTCCAATGATTTTCTTACTCCGGATATACTCTATATTAACCAAAAAGATGGAACATTTGAAAATGAAATAAACCAGTATTTTGAACATTTGACCTTCAACGGTATGGGCAATGATATAGCAGATATCAATAATGATGGTCTCATGGATGTTGTGGTACTTGATATGCTACCAGAGGAAAACAAACGCTTGAAACTTACCATGGTTGGCAACCGGTATGATCAGTTTAATTTAGGGGTGTCATTTGGATATGAACCTCAATACATTAGGAATACGTTACAGTTAAATAACGGAAACGGAACTTTTAGTGAGATAGGTCAAATGGTAGGAGTTTCTGCTACCGAATGGAGTTGGAGCCCACTTATTGCGGATTTTGATCAAGATGGTTTTAGGGACCTTTATATTACCAATGGCTATAGGCAAGATGTCACCAATCTGGACTTTATGGATTATGGCAACACTATACTTACGATGGGTACCGAAGAAGCCAATAGAAAAGCTAGAATAGATGAATTGAATAAGCTACCGGAAATTAAGATCAAAAACTATTTTTATAGAAATAATGGTGAATTAGGATTTCAAAATATTACGGAAAAAGCTGGTTTTAATGAACCAACGTATTCCAATGGATCCGCTTATGCAGATTTTGATAATGATGGGGATTTGGACTTGGTTGTAAATAATATTGATGATCCTGCGGGATTATATGAAAATCAGAGTGACCAAAATCCATTAAGGAATTATATTCGATTTAAATTTAATGGAACTTCCAAAAATAGGGATGGCCTTGGGAGTCAAGTTGAAATTCGCTACAGTCAAAAAAAACAAGTTGGGTATAACACGCCCTATAGGGGTTATCTTTCCTCTGTGGAGCCTGGAATGCATTTTGGGCTAGGTGATGTCAAAAAAATAGATACGGTTATTGTTACTTGGCCAGATGGTAAAAAGCAGATTTTGAAGGATCTTCTTACTGGTCAGGAGTATGACCTAGATTACAAAAAGGCATCGGAATTGGATTCAAATCAGATTAAGGCGAACGAAGGGACTCCGTATAAATTCTATCCCAAAGACACTACCTTAATTCATTTTGTCCATCAGGAAGATAATTTTGTGGATTATAAGGTCCAGGCCTTATTGCCGCACATGCATTCCAGAAACGGGCCGGGTCTTGCTGTTGCGGACATTAATGGAGACGGATTGGAAGATTTTTTTGTTGGAGGTGCCGCAGGACAATCGGGAGCCCTTATGATACAGCAGGGGGATGGGCAATTTGACACAATAAGTCTCCAAGCCCCAGAATATGAAGACATGGGCTCTTTGTTTTTTGATGCGGATAACGATGGTGATCAGGATTTATATGTGGTTAGTGGGGGCAGTAGTTTTAACGAAAACAATGAACTATATGAGGACCGATTCTATGAAAATGACGGTATGGGCACTTTTAAAAGAAATTATGGTTTGCCCAAAAACAGTGCTAGTGGTGCTGTAGTGGCTTCGGCAGATTATGATCGGGATGGTTTAATGGATCTTTTTGTTGGCGGAAGGGTGAGCCCGGGGGAATATCCCCTTATTCCCCAAAGCACACTTCTAAAAAACAATAGCAAGAATGGGAAAATAACATTTGATGAAGATGTAAGTAATGCCCAATTGAAGGATTTGGGAATGGTAACGGCCGCACTGTGGACCGATTTCAACAATGATAATTGGCCTGATTTGATTGTGGTCGGGGAATTTATGCCCATACGTATCTTTGAGAATACCAAGGGGGTATTAAAGGAAATAACGGATACAGCCAATCTTAAAAATAGTCATGGTTGGTGGAACAGCATAAGTACTGGAGATTTTGATGAGGATGGTGATATGGACTATATTCTTGGAAACTTTGGTTTGAATAATCGCTACGAAATAAGTTCGGAGGAACCCCTTCGTATTTACGCCAAGGATTTCGATAAAAATGGACAGATTGATCCGGTAATGAGCTATTATATAAAAGGGGAGCAATATGTGGCCCACACACGAAACGACCTTATCAAGCAAATTACGGCCATGAGGGCTAGGTTTAGGACCTATGCCGATTATGCAGAAGCTACTTTTAAGGAATCCTTTCTGGAAGAGGAACTGGAGAACGCTTACATTGTTAAAAGTGAGACCTTTGCCAATAGCTATTTGGAGAATTTGGGAAATGGTAAGTTTAAGCTATCCACATTACCCAAAATGGCGCAAACAGCTCCGATGTATGGCACCTTGGTGGGCGATTATAACAATGATGGTCATTTGGATGTACTTGCTGTGGGCAATTTTTATAGCGGTGAAGTATTTTCAGGGCAATATGATGCCTCCATTGGTTGGTTTCTAGCGGGTAATGGAACCGGGAACTTTAGGCTTATTGAATCTAAAGAAAGTGGTTTTTTTGTAAAAGGGGATGCCAAGTCATTGGTCAATCTTAGATATGGAGATCAGGAGCTTATATTAGCTGGGATCAACAACGGACCTCTTGCTGTTATGGAATATGAGGGCCCGTCAGCTAAATTTTATCATCCCAAAGACAATGAGGTTGCAGCAATAATCAAACATGCAGATGGTTCGGTTCAGAGATTTGAATTCCTTCGTTCCTCTGGATATTTGTCCCAACCCAGTAGGGTATTTCCAATTCCAAGGAATGCTACTTCCGTAATTGTTATTGATAATCAGGGTAATGAACAAGAAATAGGGCCAGTTCAATGAAAAGGAGTTACGCATCGCTAGTTGTTCTAATAGGAATATTTTCCATTGTTATTTCCTGTGGTCGTAAGGATCCTAAATTGTTTAGACTGCTATCGCCAAAAGATACCGGTTTGGAATTTGAAAATACGATCATTGAGAATGACAGCGTCAATGTGTTTGAATTCATGAACATATATACAGGTGCAGGGGTAGCGGTAGGGGATATTAACAATGATGGTTTACCGGATGTTTATTTAAGTGGTAATATGGTATCCGGGCGACTCTTTTTGAACAAAGGGGGGCTTAAGTTTGAGGATATCAGTGAAACGGCTGGAATTCTTAATTCCAGTTGGGGAACAGGGGTTACTATGGTAGATATCAATCAAGACGGATTGTTGGACATTTATTTATGTGTATCTGGAGGAGCTCAAGAATCCGAGAGAGCTAATTTGTTGTATATAAATAAGGGTGATTTAACTTTTGAAGAAAAGGCTTCGGAATATGGCCTCGCGGATACCAGGCAATCCATGCACGCTGCATTCTTCGATTATGATAAAGACCAAGATTTGGACATGTATTTATTGGTCAATCCAGCGGCTTACGAACAAAGTGTTAATGTAAGTCAACAAAGAAAGCTGAACGGTGAATCCATAAGCAATGACCGCCTATACAGAAATGAGGGGAATGGGACGTTCAAAGATGTGACTATGGATGCCGGAATACTTACGGAAGGGTATGGCCTAGGAATAGGTGTTTCGGATATCAACAATGATAGTTGGCCAGACATTTATATATCCAACGACTTCATAGGTAGTGATTTACTTTACATTAACCAGAAAGACGGAACTTTTAAAAATAAACTCAGTGAATACATTAACCATACCTCCTATGCCGGGATGGGAAATGATGTAGCCGATATTAACAATGATGGTAAGTCTGATATACTCGTGCTGGATATGAGACCCGAAGACAATAAAAGACAAAAGTTAATTATTTCATCCACAGGATATGATAGGTTTCAATTGATGTTGAATGCAGGATATGATCCACAGTATAGTCGTAATACATTACAACTTAATAGGGGTATGGGAGAGTTCAGTGAAATCGGTTTTATGTCAGGGGTCAGTAGTACGGATTGGAGCTGGAGCCCCCTTTTAGCGGATTATGATAATGATGGTTTTAAGGATCTTTATGTGACCAACGGGTTTTTAAGGGATCTGGGGAACTTGGATTATATCAACTATCAAAATATCTATGACAATCCTTTGGGTGATTACGAAGCCAAGCTTCGGAAGAAACTTGAATCCATTCGTAATTTGCCAGCCGCCAAATTGAATAATTATGCCTATCGAAATAAGGGAGATGTTACTTTTGAAAATGTAACTGAGGCGTGGGGCATTGATACGCCCAGTTGCTCGAATGGGGCTGCCTATGCTGATTTGGACAATGATGGGGATTTGGATTTAATCGTAAACAATGTAAATCAACCGGCTTTTTTATTTGAGAACACTGCAGACGTATTTGGGGACAGAAATTATTTGCGTATACAACTAAAAGGCCAGAAGGGTAACCTGGACGGCATAGGTTCCACTATCCAAATTACGACAGACAGCATTACCCAATACTATGAACATTATCTTAGTCGGGGATACGAATCTGCGGTTGACCGTACCGTGCATTTTGGCATTGGAAAATACAACTCCATTGATTCCCTTAAAATTACCTGGCCAGACGAAAGGGAACAAATACTGACCAATGTAAAGGCCAATCAGTTGTTGACACTCAATCAATCATCGGCAAAGATCAAGGAGGGTGCAATAGGCGCTGGAAGTTATGATTCTCCTTTGTTCACTAATGTTACGGATTCCTTGGAGATATCTTATAACCATAAGGAAGACCCTATGGTAGATTTTAAGATTCAATCTATTTTACCTCATATGCACTCTCGAAATGGACCTGGAATTGCCGTAGGCGATGTTAACAATGATGATATGGATGATTTCTATATTGGGGGTGCTGCAGGATTTCCAGGAAAGTTGTTCTTGCAAAATTCTATGGGGCAATTTAGTACTAGCTCCTTTACCCCAGAAGCCCATTTTGAAGATATGGGTGCGCTTTTCTTTGATGCGGATGGAGACGAAGACCTAGATTTATACGTAGTAAGTGGAGGGGTTTCATTGGATAATGAACGTCCATCTTATCAAGATCGCCTATACATCAATGACGGTTCAGGTAATTTTACTCGCTTTTTTGATTTTCCAGATATAAATTCCAGTGGTTCAGTGGTTACGGCTTCGGATTTTGATCATGATGGCGATTTGGATTTATTTATTGGTGGAAGAGTAACCCCGGGATCTTATCCAACACCCGCAAAAAGTTATCTACTGGAAAATATTTTGGATTCCAAAACGGGAAAAATGGGGTTTAAAGATATTAGTGCTTCCATAGATAATTGGAGTAAACTTACCATGGTTACCTCGGCCCTATGGAGCGATTATGATAATGATGGCTGGACAGACCTTATGGTTGTAGGTGAATTTATGCCCATTACCCTATTTCATAACAACCAAGGTAAATTAGTACATATAGCTCCAGAAAAGGCCGGTTTGTTGGATACTAGCGGATGGTGGAATAGCTTGGTGGGTGGCGATTTTGACAATGATGGTGACATTGATTATCTCTTGGGTAATGTGGGTCTAAACAATAGATATAATGTTTCAAAGAACACACCCGTGTCTATTTATGCCAAGGATTTTGATAAAAATGGGAAAATAGACCCAGTGATGAGCTATTACACTGATGGAGATGAATATATTGTACACTCACGGGATGAGATTATTGGTCAAATAAATGCCATGAGGGCCCGCTTTAAAACCTATGAATCCTATTCGGATGTTACCTTTAAAGAAGCCTTCCTCCCAGAAGAAATAGAAGGTAGCTACATATTGCGAAGCAGTCTTTTTGAAAGTTCATTTTTGGAAAATTTAGGTAATGGACAATTTTCAATTAAAGCTTTGCCTAAAAGCTGTCAAATAGGTCCAATTGAAGGTATCCTTGTTGAAGATTTTGATCGTGATGGTAATTTAGATGCATTATTAACAGGTAATTCATATACGACAGAAGTCTCGATAGGAAGGTATGATGCCATAAAGGGAATTGTTTTAAAAGGAAATGGTAAAGGACAATTCTCAACCTTACCTATCGAGAAAAGTGGTTTTTTTAATGATTGGGACGCCAGTGCATTGACTAGATTAACCAATGCAGAAGGTACTATGTATGTGCTTGTGGCCAATAATGATGCTGCTTTAAAAATCTTTGAACTTAATAATCAAGAAAAAGGCCTTTTCAGCAGTATCAAGGTTCCTGCAAATATAGTAAGTGCCGAGATTGTTTTAAATAATGGCACAAGCTACAAACGGGAATTTTATCTCGGTGAGGGTTACTTGTCGCAAAACAGCAGGAGTATCCTTTTGAATGATATTATTAAGGCCATAAAATTGAAGGATAACCAAGGCAATATTAGAACGGTGTATGATAATGATTCATTGCAGTAAAGAGTGTCCAGCACTTTTCATTGCGATACAATCTTATCAGGGAGGCCATAGTAAAAGGTTCGGATTTTTTTCCGAATAGCCTTATAAGCGCAACACACGTTAGCAAACGGAATAACACATCTTTAAAAATTAGAGTAATTCTTTTTAATAGTCGAAGAAAGATAACCAACCCATAAATAATCAACCATGGAAGTATCAAACCAAAAATTATCCAATCGTTTATTCTCATTAGATGTCTTTAGGGGCTTCACCATGTTTTTACTCATTGCGGAAGCGGCCGGTTTCCATCACAATTTTTATGATTTTGCCAAGGATACCTTCTTAGAGCCCGTGGCATTGCAATTACACCATCATCCATGGCACGGGCTGCGTTTTTGGGATTTGATTCAACCATTTTTTATGTTCATTGTGGGAGTTGCCATGCCATTTTCTTTGCGAAAAAGGCTTGCAATGGGTTCTAGAGGTGAAGTAACCAAACATATCCTTAAGCGTTGTTTTCTATTGTTTTCGTTTGGTGTTTTATTGCACTGTGTCTATAGTCATGAGTTGGTTTGGGAATTATGGAACGTATTGGTACAATTGGCATTCACAATTCTTATTGCATATGCGATTATGAACCTTCCCCATAAATATCAGCTTTTAATATCCGTGGGATTGCTTGTTCTTACAGAGGTATTGTATAGAATGTATGACTTCCAGAATCCGTATAATAATGGGGAGAGCTTTGGATCCTTCATGGATATGGTTTTGATGGGCAAAATTAATAATGGCGGTTGGGTCACCATAAATTTCATCCCAACAGCCGCACACACTATATGGGGCGTTGTTTGTGGACAATTATTACTGTCAAAACGTTCAGAACATGAGAAATTGAAATTGTTCGTGATAGGGGCTTTTATTTTACTACTAAGTGGCTATATGCTAGATTTGACGGGTATAACTCCTATTGTAAAAAGAATAGCAACAACTTCGTTTACCTTGGTTTCTGGTGGATATACCCTTTTAGCCTTGGCTTTATTCTATTGGTATATAGACGTACGTAATAATCATAAAAAATGGTTGCAGATTTTTGCTGTTGTAGGTACCAATTCTATTTTTATTTATCTGTTTTCGGAAACAGTGGGCATACAATGGTTTAGAGGTTTCGGGCTAATATTTACTGAAGGAATTTTTGGTGCACTCAACTTTCCTGAAGACTTGATACTTGTCCTAAATGCCCTCTTTGTGCTCTTCATTTTCTGGTATATAACTTACTTTTTAAATAAGCACAAAATTTATTTTAAAATTTGACCTTCTTTTAATTGTTCGGATTTTAAAAATTTTAATACGTGCCATAGCCGATTTGGAATTGAGGAAGTGGAGGCCATAAGGGCTGTGCGGTTCTACATTTGAAAACTTATATTTGTTTTTGCCTTGTCCTATATAAACTTATTATTATTTCTTGGTAAAGTAGGGTATGCGATTCATGGGAACTTCAATTTCAACGGATCTTCCTCCTCTGTATTTTTTACCTTTATCATCTGTCCATGTGCCTTTTGGTAAAATTACCTTGCGATTACGCCTTCCTTTTTGAACAACAGGAGCAACTAATATTTGATCCCCTAGCACAAATTGGTCATTTATGTTTTCATAACCACTATTTGGATATGCTAAGGCCATTGGTTTTACGATGGGTTCCCCGGTCCTTGAAGCTTTTTTTGCCAAATTTAGAATTAATGGCCCCATTTTAACATGCAGTAAAGCGGCTTCAAGGCATATTCTGTTGTTTTCTTCTGAAAGGACCCGCCAAGGTGCAACAGAAAATTGCATCATTGGCATCAGGGCGTGTACTTGGGCGGAACGCACCACCAATTCTTCATCTATAGTGGTAACATTTTGAAATGATTGATATTCACCTCCACCAATCATATCAGGACATGTGTATGCATAGCCCATAATACTTTGAGACATTAAATCTGGAATAAGTTTTTGAAGGTCATTCCAATTATGATTTTTATCCCTTAGTCGCTGTGCTAAGGGCAACCCTGCCATTTTCCAAGACGCTCTATACTCATTCAAAGGAAACTGCAATCCCAATTTTGCAAAATAAGTTGTATGATCATTTGGACTTAATCCCGGTACAAATGACAAAATATCATTCGTGTAAAAATCGGCATCGCCTGCATCAAATTTGAATCCATCAACTCCATATTCATCCATCAAATATTTTAGTCTATCTTCAAACCAGTCCTGTGTTTTTGGATTGCTTAAATCTAGGCAAGCACTTGCCCCATTCCACCAGCGAATGATTGCCGCTTTGTTTTTTGTGTTTGCCCATAATACCTCCTGTGTTTTATCTCCATCCAGCAACAACATTCCTTCTTTTGCTAAATGTCTGAAAACTTCAGTATCTGCACTTACAAAAGGGCATACCCATAGCATAACCTTAAAACCCATATTGTGGAGTTTTTTAATCATTGATTTCGGGTCCTTGAATCGTCTTGGGGAAAACTCCCATGTGCCATAGCTTTCCTGCCAGTTGTCATCTATCATGAGTACTCCAGGGGGGTATCCTTTATCGATTATTGCCTGGGCATATTCTAAAATGTCATCCTCATTTTGGTTATAGGTCAGTTCTATCCAAGTGTTATATTGTGGTTTTGTAAATAAAAGTTCATCAGGAATTTTTCCATTTGGAGGAAAAAAATTGGAAACGGCAAAGTTGAAAGCATCCAACAAATTCTTACCGGCACTTCCAAATTGGATTTCTCCAGATCTGGTGGTTACGGTTATTTTTCCTTTCTCAAAGGAATACTTTATTGGATATTCACTCCAAACATACCTTCCTTTGCTTGACAGAAGTAAAGGTTGTGCTTGGTTTCCTTTATTATCTCCCCAAAGATCAAGGGTTGCAATGCTAGTTGAATCATAAGGGGTATTATAACCAATAGCACTAAGCCCACCCCACCAATACTCGCCTTTTAGCATTGCTATTTCAACTTTTTCCCCGTGTTGGGTAAATGCTTTAAAAGTTGACATTACTATCAATAAAACCAACAGTGTTTTTCTCATTCTCTAAGTGTTCAATTTAAGTGTAGGGGTGAAAATCATTCTTGTTTTATGACCAAAGTTCATATTGTAAGAAAATCTATGATTATTTCGTTTTTTCCAATGTGATATATAAAACAGTTGCACATATTTCAAGTATGTAATTTGGATCCTACAAACTTATATAAATTGAAATCTCCCAGAATATCTAGATTTTAAAGGCGATAAAACCCGACCCATGAAGCTATGATTTTCATACACAAAGTTTTTTCTTTTAGGAATAAATCATTATCCCGTTCGATAAGTTAGTTTAACGACTTAAGCTCGTAAGCCTTAATGCTTTACTTAAAGGTTTGTTTTAAGATTTACGCTAAAGCTCAACACCCATATTACCTTAAATATTTAAGTATTGTTATTGAATTTTAGAAAAATAATATTATGGGTTGATAATTTAAAACCTAACTCAAAACATCTGTAACTCCTGGCGTCGGAATAGGGTATAATCCATCCGGTCCCGGAACACTTGGAGGGGTCGATTCCCAAGTAATCTCACTGGGCATCAGTAGCTTTGTAGATGCCAAGGCATCTTCCCAGGTAATCACTTTTCCGGAGTAGGTCGCCATACGTCCCATAATTGCTGTCATGGTACTTTTTGCACCATTCTCTGCATCACTGATAACCTCATTGTTTCGGATGGATGCGAATAATCGGTCATGCTCCACTTGGTAAGGATTAGGGTCGTTACGATTGCGGTAATCGAACATTTTTTCACCGTCCAATCCAACAATACTGGCGGCACCGGCATCGTTCATTTCAATACTACCTTTCGTACCTTGAAAATTCTCTCCCACTTTGGACCAAGTATCAGGTTGGTGACGACATTGGCTGGCAATGACCGCCCCACTAGGATAGGTGAACTCAACAAAATGGTGATCAAATATTTCGCCATGGTCCTTTCCTGTTCTTATTTGTCTTCCCCCCATGCCCTGTGCTGAGATGGGATACTCGCCAATGAACCAGTTGGCTACATCTATATTGTGTATATGTTGTTCCAATATATGGTCCCCGCAAAGCCAGTTAAAGTAATACCAGTTGCGCATTTGATATTCAAGTTCTGTTTGCCCTTCTTTTCTTGGTCTTACCCAAACACCGGCACTGTTCCAATAGACCTGGCCAGAAACTATTTTACCTACACTACCTTCTTTTATTTTGTCCGCAATGGCCAAATAATTGTTCTGATAATGGCGCTGCAGCCCAACCACGACGTTCAATTTTTTTTCTTTGGCCACCTTGGCCATTTCCAATACTTTACGGATTCCCGGTGCATCTACGGCCACCGGTTTTTCCATGAATACATGTTTTCCTGCATTTATGGCGTATTCAAAGTGGTACGGTCTAAAACCGGGCGTAGTTGCTAAAATGACCACATCTGCCATATCTATGGCTTTTTTATAGGCATCCAGACCCACATATTTATGGGCATCCTTAACATTGACTTTTTTGGTGCCTTCAAATTCTTTTTGAAGGTTCATAAGACTATTGTCCAATTGGTCTTGGAAAGCATCGGCCATAGCCACCAATTCTATATTTTCATCGGCCTTTAAGGCTTGGTTGGCAGCACCAGTGCCACGTCCGCCACAACCGACCACGGCAAGTTTTAATTTCTTATTGTTTAAAACATTGACCATAGCACTCATCTCCAATCCAGGTAGGAGCATACCTGCGCCTACAAGAGCTGTGTTTTTACAAAATCCCCTTCTGGAAGTATTTGGGTTTACATCGGTTTTGTTCTTTGAACTTTTCATGAATCACTTTTTTAATTTAAGGGCTACTGGCCCCAATAGTTATTTATTTTACTTTCTTTGGGTACATTGGGATCACGAACAATACGGAAGCCTACAAAAGGGGCATCGGTATTCCACCATTTACTTTTTGGAAATTGAGGGTCGCGCATTTTCCAATTTTCATTGGACCCTAGACGGACGGCACTTCTTAGATATTCAGGGTCGTCATTATATGACCCTCCTCGAACGGAACGTGGGTAGGTTTTATTGGCTATTTCAAATGGTGATACAGTAGTCCCTTTTCTACTTTTATAAATGTTTGGCACATATTGGTCCAAGGTCCATTCCGCAACGTTGCCATACATATCATATAGCCCCCAAGGATTAGGTTTTTTTTGACCAACTTGATGATAAGTGTCTTCGCTATTTCCATAGGACCAGGCGTAGTCATTCAAATCGTTTGGGTCATCACCAAAATGATAGGCGGTTGACGTACCCGCACGAGCGCAGTACTCCCATTCCGCCTCTGTGGGCAACCTATAAAAATGTCCGGTTTTAGCGGAAAGCCATTTGCAAAATTGTGATGCCGCATATTGGGTGACATTGCCCACAGGCAAACCTTCACTGGTTCCCATACCCAAACTCATATCCACATAAGGGATAGTGGCACCAGAAATGGCATCAATATCGATATTTACATCTGTAGCGATGTTAGGGTCATTGTTACCATCGATGGCCCGATTTACAAAAAGATTGTACAACTCCCATGTAATTTCATATTTCGAAATCCAAAAGGAGTTAAGGGATACCTCATGGACTGGCCCTTCATCCGAATTGCGGTGTTCTTCTGAAGCAGGACTCCCCATGTTAAAACGTCCTGATGGTATCGCAACCATTTCTATTTCCAGTTTGGAACCTTCAATGGTCTGGGTGAAGTCCTTTAAGCTTTCATTTTGCGAAAATACTGGGGTTAATCCCATTAATGTGATTAAAAACAGGGGAAATCGGTCAATTAAGTGCATGGATAAAAATACAATTTTTTAAGTCAATTCTTCGGGTTGCTCTACATTTCAGTAACGACACCGGAATATTACAATCGATATCCGGATACTTCCGGAAGGGTTCGGGTGTAGGACGGTACAACGTTTAATTTTGATTGGTTGACAATGATGACATTCGGATAATGGCCTTACTTGAGTTTCAACAAGTCCATTGCATTGGTAACATATATTTTTTCGAGTACTTCCTTCGGTAGGGAAAGACCAACATTGGACTGCCCCCTTATCAATACCGAATCGGAAGTACTTAAATAGGTGCGCAACAAATCATAATCTGCTGCCAAGTCCTCTTTTTCGCGAGTTAGTTCCTCGACATTTAGGTCTAGCTGATTTGTACTGTTTCCAAAGTCGGTACCAAAGAGGATACGATCTTGATATTTTTCCATAAATGCCCTTACTTTTTTAGAATCTTGGGCGGCAAGGTCCCCGAATCTTGCTGCTAATTCCACTTTAATGTTCGGGTAGTTATCTAAACGTTCCGCGACCATATCGACATCATGAGACATACTTCCTATATGGGCACATAAGATTTGTAAATCGGGATTTTTCGAAATCCAATTGTCCCTTGCGGCTATGATGGTCTCATAAGAGGGTATCTTGGGGAAATTATAGGCATGGTATTCTGGATGGTCGCTATAATAGCCAAAATGAGGGCTATTGGGATTTAGTGGTCTCCAGGCTTGTACGGGTTCTGCTATATGTGCCATGACAGGTATGTTTTGTTCCTTTAGAAAATCCCAAATAGGCTGAAGTCTGGGATCATCTATTTGAATGTATTTGCCTGAATTGTCCTTTGTGACCATTCCAAAGTTTTTCCAGACCTTGACCATGCGTGCGCCTTGGGCAATTTCCTTTTTTAGGCGCTCTATTTCTTTTTGGGCAAAATCGGGCTCATCGATTCCTAGGCCCATTAAAGAGGAACATAGCCAAAAAAGATTTGGGTGCTTTTCTGCTAAGGCCACATAGTCGTCCCAACTGCGTTCAACTTTGCTAGAGTCTGTAGCGTTATGCATTGCAACATCCACCAAAATCGTTTTCATCTTACGATTCTTCATGAAATCGATAAAATAGTCCCGGTCCTTTTGAAAATGGGAGTGGACATCTATTATTTCGACCTCATCGCTTTCAGGGGTAACATCGACTTCACTGGTTGTTTCTCTATTGGTCATTTTTTGCTTGCATGAAACAAAAGAAAACACAATGAAAAGAAAGAATAAATTTTTCATTTTATATAATTAGAAAGTTAATTAGTTTTTTTCGAAATTAAATATAAGATATTTTTTGAATTTTTAAGTTAGTTTATGTCGAATACTTACTCTTTTTAAAGTGTCCCCGTTTTTTACCCCACATAAAATCAAATCATTGGCTCAATTGGGTGGTGATGAGCCCATTTTTATATTTAAGCTCTTGGTAGATATTGTAAATTCTTGATTGGACCTGACCAATGTGATAGTTGGTTTGCTTGGCCACGGACTAATTACCTAGGACTTTTTTGGCGTTAACATCTCATTGATGTACGGGGCTCTTCTTTTTAGGCCGATATTCGCGCACTTACCATTTACGGTAATCCGTTTAAAAAGTTCAGCCTTGGCATTTTAGTTTGTGAATTTTTAAGAATTGAAACCAAATCAAATTAAAATGATGGTCCAAAAAACGACAAAACCCTGCAAATCATAGATTTTGCAAGGTTTTCCCTCTATTTGGAGTTTCCTCCTAGTGACCTCGACAGGATTCAAACCTGTAACCTTCTGAGCCGTAATCAGATGCGCTATTCAGTTGCGCCACGAGGCCATTTTTTCAATTTTCCCTAAAGCGGGGTGCAAATATATTTCTTTTTACATTTACCACAAAATTAAGACCCTTTATAATACATGGATTTTAAAAGCTATATAAGAGATGTGCCAGATTTCCCAAAACCGGGAGTCATGTTTAAAGATATAACTCCCTTATTACAGAATCATGAGGCTTTAAGTAGTGCTGCTGACTGCCTTCTTAAGGACTTGAAAAAGGAGGGTATAGACAAAGTCATTGGCATGGAAAGTAGGGGTTTTATTTTTGGACCTATGCTAGCGGACCGATTAGAAGCTGGATTCGTACCCATTAGGAAACCTGGAAAATTACCTTATAAGACCTTGAGCGAATCTTATAATTTAGAATATGGTACAGATACCTTGGAGATTCACGTGGACGGTATTACCAAAGGGGATAGGGTTTTAATTCATGATGATGTTTTAGCGACAGGTGGAACCGCTTTGGCAACCACCAAATTGGTTGAAAAATTGGGAGGTATCATCGTGCAGTGTAATTTTTTGATAGAACTTTCTTTTCTCAACGGTAGGGAGAAAATCAAACCTTTTGAGGTAAAATCCTTGATTACCTACTAATCTAAAGCGCGGGTGGTAACATAGTATCTCCACCCGATAATCGCCAGTTGAAATTTACTCGCCTTGGATAAATCCAGTTGTTTCTCTGAATAGGAGGGAAGTATTGCCTTATTCAACTTTGCTAAAAATTTAAAGAAACTTTTCTTCAAAACGTTGATTTTAGCAAACATACATAAAAAAAGATTGCGGTTTTAAACCGCAATCTTTGAAAGTGAGTTTGTTACTGCTCCTTTTTGCCGTCCATCATTTTTTTGGCTAAATCGGCACCGATGAGTGACTGTAATAAATTGCCATCACTGGCCTTTTTCGTTCCTCCTTCAATAAATATTTCGGGAAGACTCAGGTCTTTTAGTTCCCGTGCAACATATACGGAAGTTTTGTACTCCCATTCAGCGCGCTCTTGTGGGGTAAGACCGGCAGAAACCAATTTGGCATTTTGATAAGACTCCGCATCCGCAGCAACTTTTTTGCTCAACGCCTTGAACTTCTCTACTTCATACTGCTTCTTCTCCTTGGTCAAATTGAATTCAGCGACTTTGGCTTCGGTTTCCGCAGCAATCGTTTTTTGAATCTGCTCTTTTTCCAAACGGGCTCTCTCCACGGCTTTATCGGCTTCACCTCGGGCTTTTTCCTTTTGGGCGCGATAAAATTCACGCTCTGCTTGTTGCTTCTCCAATTGGGTCTGTGCAACTTCTTCCTTTTGCAACTGTAAGCGATTATCAAAAGTTTCTTCCCAGTCTATCTCCGTAACAACAGCTTGGATTACGGTTAGTCCGTAGGCTTTAAGGGAGTTACCTTTTTCCCTGACGGGTTCACCGTCCTTAATTTGAATGCGGAAGCGCTTTTGTTTACTTTCCTTGTTCATAACGGTTCGTACCGTACTACTGTCGCCGATTATCTCACGGCTTTGGTTTTCCGAGTACTCTTCTAAAACGTACATGCCATTCTCCAACTGGTCCTTAAAGTATCGGTCAAAATCCGATGCTTGCCCTGAGATATAGTCCTGGGCGTCCATGAGCTTACAGGTGTTCTTTATGGACTGATCGATATTTGGAATAATACGGGACCGAATCATATTCTGTTCCGTTTTATTTCGATCTGCGACTGACAGAAACTGGTTGTCGTCCTCGGTATTAATGCCGATGACTACTGAGGTTGCTATTCTCGCTTTTACGGCATCACTAAAGGCCCAGTATTTTGCATAATCCACATTTGCATATTCGCTCTGTTCCCCAAGTTCTCCATTTGAGTTTGGAATAACATACTTGATGGGTAGTTCGAACTGAATGGGGATTAATCTGCCCCACATTTTAGTATGGATGCCCTGTCTGAATACGGCCTTTTGACCTCCCCAAGGGTATTGTACTGCATAGGCGGTACCAGGTTCTGCATAAAAAAATGCACCGGTTACAATGCTTAAAACAAGTCCTAATAATACTATTTGTAGACTACGTTGGGGAGTGATCCACCCCGTAATTTTAGTGTTTCCAAGTAAAGGTTTTGCCAAAAAACTTAGCAATCCAAATATGATAATAAAAATTCCTATAAATGTTAACATGGTTTTTCAGGTTTTAAAGGTTGTACAAAATAAGGCTTACGATGAGATACAATATGAGCTTTATGACAGTGATCATTTTTATAGTTTTAGGTTATACAATTGTTGTTTATAATCGATTATTTGAATAATATATAATGGAGTTTCCATTCCATACAAGGGATTTTAGTTAAATCGATACAATTGAATACAAAAGTGTAAGTTAAATGATAATATGTGTTATATTATTTTGTACACTGTCTACGAGTAAGTAATAAAGTGTAGGTATTTATTGAATAACAAGTTATATTTTTTAACTTTTGTAGGGATAAAAAGGAAGGTCGCTAAAAAGTGTAGGGTATTTTCATTAAAATTTCTTTGATTTTATCCGATTTCATTTTTTCGCGTACAAAAAAACCGAACCCATTACATGGAATAGAACATGTAATCGGTTCGGTCTAAATAAGTTGTCCAGTAAAGGTTGCTCTTCCCTATTTGGTAGTTATTTCAATAACCCCATTGGCAGCTTTTTTACCATGTTTTTTTACAGCTTTTGAACCTTTTATAACATTAATGGATTTTATGTTTCCTGGGTCTAGTTTTTTAACCTGTTTTTCGGTACTCACTTTACCGTCAATGAGGAACATAGGTTCTTTATCTCCATCAGTATCTAAAAAGAAAAATCCGTCGGACTCTTTTTCAATAATTTCCACATCATGATCCGCATCGGGATTGGATTTTATAATCACGTGTTTGGAGGAACCTGGGGACACCTTTCTGATAACCACATTTTCTTTCGAATCATTTTCATCATTCTTATCAATAAGTATAAATGAATCGTCATCCACATGGATATCCATTTCTTTTAAATCTTCATCTGATACTTCTTCACCATTTATGGTTATGTGTTTTTTACCGTCGATTTTCTTAATGATGATTTCGTTTTGTCCCTCTGCATCATCGGATTTTTGAATCCATACACTTGAATGCTCGCTTTTATGGAGAATGTTGTTCTTTCCATTGCCTATGGAAATACTATAGTTATCCGTATCAATAATAATGTAGGTTGGGTCAATAGTGTCATTATCCGATTGCGAATTATGGCTACTGCTGAATTCTGTACCATTTTTATTGTTTCCGGAGACCTGTATGGATAAGGAGGAAATTTCTCCGTCTTCGTTTCGTACTGTGGTATACGAGAAGTCGATATTGTCCTTCTTAAGGTCGTTTTTAATCTTTACAAGCTCTTTGTCCGTTGTAGTTTTTTCAATAATGAGTTCTATGATGTTGTCCTGGGATACATTTTGTTGTGTATCCTTGAACGTGTACTTGGTCCTAACGTTAAAACTGAGTAGGAAAATAGCCAGAAAAGGTACAATGAATAGACTTCTTAGTGCTTTTAATTTCTTAGATGGATTTTGATTGATCATGACGATTCGTTTTTTGATTAATGAATTGAAAAATGGATTAACGATTGATAAATTTTGTTGGCCAACGGCCTGTTTTAGTAATAGGTACTGATATTCTTTTTTGTCTTTTTGTGATTCGTAAACATGGGCATCTGCCAAAAACTCCAAATTTTCCTTCAGTGATTTTCTATATAACCAGGTGAAGGGGTTAAACCATTGAAGAATAAGAAACAGTTCCATCAAAAGGATATCCAAGGAATGAAGTTGCCTTGAATGAATTTTTTCATGTTCTAGAATAATGTCCAATTCTCTTTTGGAATGAAGTTTTGGATTATAAACAATCCATTTAAAAAAAGAGAAGGGTGATATAGTGGTGTTACTTTCTACACAACTATATTTTCCTTGTGATTCGTTCCTTCCATTTTTTAAAAGAATCTGTAATTGGTAAAACTCTCGTATCAATCGAAACAAAAGGAGAGATGCCCCAAAGAGATAGATGAGCAGAATGAAAAAAGGCCAAGAGTTTGTGGAAAAGGATATTTCGTTCATTGGGAGGGCCGGTGCAATAGTTTCTCCTTTAGGAGAATATTCTAAAGAAATGGTCCTTACAGTATAAACAAAAGGTAATAATAGTGAAATACCTAAACCTGAAATTAGATAAATCCTGTTGAAGACAAATAGGGTTTCCCTTTTTAACAGTAACTGATGGGTTAAGAAGAATAAACAGAGTAATCCACTAGATTTTAAAAGATAAATAATAAAAGATTCCATTTAGTTACGCTTTTCAATTAGGTCAATAATTTCCTTAAGTTCTTCGATTGAAATTTTTTCTTCCTTTGCAAAGTGGGATACGATGCTTTTATAGGAATCGTCATAATAATCGGCAATAGCGCTGTTTACGAACTTTTTTCTGTAATCTTCTTTCCGGATTAGTGGAAAGTACCTATGCGTTTTGCCAAAAGCCTCATGGCCTACATATTCTTTTTCCTCTAAATTGCGCACAATGGTGGAAAGGGTGTTGTAATGCGGTTTTTCCCCCTCGATTTCCTCCATGATTTCCTTTACAAAAGCCTTTTCCAGGCTCCAAAGGATTTTCATGACCTCCTCTTCCTTGTTCGTTAATTTTTGCATGTTTTGATTTTATAACTTCAAACCTATAACTATTTTCATAGTTATGAAACTATTTTCATAGTTATTTAACGAAATTTGTAGTTTTTCTATTTTAAATGGGTGGCCCTCATGTGCAAATAACCTTCTACCTTTATATTTGCAGGTAAACCTTATATATGCAAGATTTCCTTTTTGTACTTCTAGGATTAATATTATTGATAGCGGGGGGTAATTGGTTGTTAAAGTCGGCTGTGGATCTTTCCATGAAATTAAACATTCCCAAGATTGTTATTGGGATGACCGTAGTGTCCTTTGCCACTTCTGCCCCTGAGCTTATCGTAAGTGTCAAGGCCGCATTGGGTGGTTTTCCGGATTTGGCTCTGGGCAATGTCGTGGGGTCAAACATAGCAAATCTGGGTTTGGTCCTGGCCGTAACCATCTTATTGAGCCCCATAGATGTAAATAAAAGCTTCTATACCACGGATTGGCCGGTAATGATGGTCGCCTCACTTTTGTTTTTCTTCTTTATTTATTCTGATGGAATCATAGAGAGGTACGAGGGATTAATTATGGTTATTTTTCTTTTTTTCTTTTTAGTTTACTTATTGCGATTTCAAAAGAAAGCTGTGGTTTCGGAGGGCGAGGAAATCGCAGTTATGTTACCCTTATATAAAACGGTCCTTTTTTTAGGTTTGGGTGGTGTCGCTCTTTGGGGAGGCTCGGAATTATTGATTCGAGGAGCTGTAGGTTTGGCCACCACATTTGGGGTGAGCGAAAGGGTAATAGCCATTACTATAGTCTCGGTGGGCACAAGTATTCCAGAACTGGCCGCTTCCGTAATAGCGGTCGTTAAAAAGGAGAAAGCCATTTCCTTGGGAAATTTAATAGGTTCCAATATTTTCAACCTATTGGCCGTGCTGGGAATAACTTCGTTAATTACTCCTATTGAGGTGGTTGATTCAAGGCTTTTAAGCAATGATATATTTTGGATGTTGGGTATATCCTTTTTAATACTTCCCTTAGTCTTTTTTCCCAAGGGATTGCGCTTGGGTTGGAGAGATGGTATAATTCTTATGGGAATTTATTTATCTTTCGTGTATGTAACCCTAGCTTAATTTATTGATGGTTAAATATTTATCCTTTTTTTGTCTAATATTAGGGATATTTATTTGCAATGGACAAGAATCTGATTTTGTCCGGGGTCAACTCTTGGATATTGAATCCAGGCAACCAGTTGTTTTTGCTACGGTGAGAATTAAGGGTAAGGCCCTAGGTGTTATATCCAATACGGATGGCGGCTTTAAAATTCCACTTAAGCATAAATTAACGGGCGAGGTTCTTGAAATATCCTCTATGGGTTATGAAAAAATAGAAGTGCCACTTTCCATGTTTAATGATAAAACAATTCTTGCCATAAATATGAAACCGGCCTTATTCGAATTGAATGAGGTTACCGTAAGTAAAAGGAGAAGGAGAGCGGTTAATTTTAGTGCTAGGGAAATTGTTTATAAAGCCATTGAAAATTTACCTAATAATGTTTCAATGGAACCTTATTCATATGTGGGGTATTATCGTGATTACCAGTTAAAAAATGAGAGCTATAATAATCTAAATGAAGCCTTACTGCAAGTTTATGATCAAGGATTTAATATTTCGGATTACGAAACCTCCAAGATTCGAATTTTTGACTACCGCCAAAATACTGACTTTCCCATTGACACCCTGGGACTGAAGCCTTATGACTATTCCAAAAGAACCAAAACAATTTCCAATGCCACTTTAAGTGGTTATGGGGGAAATGAATTTGTTATTTTGAGAATTCATAATCCAATTAGGAACTATAAAATCAATTCTTTTGATTTTGTCAATCGATTCGACAGCGACTTTACCCGTAACCATACCTTTTACAAAGAGGAAGATGTCATCGTAAATGGTGAATATTTATACCACGTTTCTTTTGAATTGCTCGGCACAAAAGTGGAAGTCAAGGGAGACCTATATATAACCCAGGATAATTTTGCTATTACTGGTTTTAATTATATAACCTATAAAAAGCAAGGTAAGGGAGACAGCGAAAAAACCATACTTTTCGAAACCAAGGTAGAATATATTGAAGAAGGTGGTAAAATGTACCTAAGCTACCATTCCATGAATAATTCCTTTAGGTTGGCCACTCCTCCAAAACTACAATTGGAGGATACTACATTAGACCTCAATAGAAATCAATTCATTTTAGAATTCACTAACCTATTGGATGAGAAATCTGCCAGTAGATTGTCCAACTATGACATCATATTTAATGGAGAACCATTGAAATTCGATGCAATTACCATTATTGGGAATGAGGTTTCTTTAATTCCAGATTTAGATAATAAAAAGAGCCGGGATTTGTTCAGGGAAATAATCTATTTGGCAAATCGTGATAAAATCACTAGTGAAAATTTAAGAATTGAACTGAAACGGATTAAGGACGAGAAAGGGAATCTAATTAATGAACCCGATTATGAAAATAGAAAACAGTTCAGGGAATTCTTCGTACAGGAACTCCAATTGGAATCTTCAATCGTACCAAAGGATAATCTTTTAATGAAGAAGAACAGGCCGCTTTTCAAGAATCAACCAATAAATAAGCCCGATAATTTCAAAGACTACTGGATGAACACCCCGTTACCAAATATCAAAAACTAAAAAAGCCTTGGATTAATCCAAGGCCTTTCATTTCAACAATTAATTATAGTCGTGTTTTAAACTTTGGCAGACTTCACAGTTTTGATAATTCTAGCCGCAATTTTATAAGGATCACCGTTGGAAGCAGGTCTTCTATCCTCTAACCATCCTTTCCATCCTTTTTCTACCGTAATCAATGGAATACGAATAGAGGCACCACGGTCAGATATACCGTAGCTAAAGTCAGTGATAGAGGCAGTTTCGTGCTTACCTGTTAAACGTTGATCGTTGAACTCACCGTAAACTTCAATATGCTCTTTTACCACAGGTCTAAAAGCTTCACATATTTTCTCATAAACATCTTTAGAGCCAGCATTTCGTAAAATGGAGTTGGAGAAATTCGCGTGCATACCAGAACCGTTCCAGTCCATATCCTTTCCAAGTGGCTTTGGATGATATTCTATGTAGTAACCGTAAGATTCAGTTAGTCTTTGCAATAAATATCTGGCGACCCAAATTTCATCACCAGCCTTTTTTGCTCCTTTGGCAAACAATTGAAATTCCCATTGTCCGCAGGCAACCTCTTGGTTTATACCTTCAAAGTTAAGACCGGCCTCAATACATAGGTCAGCATGCTCCTCAACCAAAGCCCTACCATGGGTGTTTTTACCGCCAACTGAGCAGTAATACATACCTTGTGGAGCTGGATAACCACCAATTGGGAACCCTAAAGGAAGCTGTGTCCTAGTATCCATGATGAAATATTCTTGCTCAAAACCGAACCAGAAATCATCATCCTCATCATCAATAGTAGCTCTACCATTTGATTCGTGTGGAGTACCATCTGCATTCATAACTTCGGTCATTACCAAATATCCGTCTTTTCTTGCGGGGTCTGGATAAATAGCTACCGGCACCAATAAACAGTCGGAAGATCCACCTTCAGCTTGTTTTGTAGAGGACCCATCAAAAGACCAATTGCTTAGCTCTTCCAATGTACCCTTAAAATTTTCATGCTCTTCTACTTTGGTTTTACTCCTTAAGTTCTGAGTTGGGTAGTAACCGTCTAACCAAAGGTATTCTAATTTAATCTTACTCATAATTTTGGTAGTTATATTACATATTAAAAAGACGACCAAAAATATGTTTTTTTATGGTATCTAGGTATTTTTTAGGGGGTAAATCTATAAGAATTCAATAAATTATATCATACCCCTATTTTTTCATGGGTATTTTGTCAAATAGTTATTTTAACAACGTAATTTTGTGGAATTAATAATTTGAATATATATGTCCATACCTAGATTTGAAGCAATAGTACAAAGCCTGAATAGAGCGGTTATTTCCGTAGAAGAAAAGGGAAGACGTTCCGATATTTTTGGTGTCAATGTTTTTAATGAAGCCAAGATGCTTCAATATTTGACAAAGGATGCCTATGAAAGTTTAAAGGATGCTATCGTAACGGGGTCTAAAATTGATCGCAAAATCGCCGATCAAGTTGCAGAGGCAATAAAAGGTTGGGCCATTACCATGGGAGCCACCCATTATACACACTGGTTTCAACCATTGACGGGTAGCACTGCTGAAAAACACGATGCCTTTTTTGATTTGACCTTGGATGGCAGGGCTTTGGAAAAATTTGGAGGTGGACAATTGGTGCAGCAGGAACCAGATGCATCCAGTTTTCCAAGTGGTGGAATAAGAAATACCTTTGAAGCCAGGGGATATACTGCTTGGGACCCTACTTCTCCGGCATTTGTTTATGGGACTACGCTATGTATACCCACAATTTTTGTTTCCTATACTGGTGAAGCTCTGGATAATAAGGCGCCATTATTAAGGGCTTTGGGCGCTGTTGATGAGGCCGCAACACAAGTGGCCAAGTATTTTGATAAGAACGTTACCAAAGTAAATGCCACCTTGGGTTGGGAACAAGAGTATTTTCTAATTGATAAGGCTTTGGCCTATTCTCGACCGGATATCGTCATTACGGGTAGAACACTTTTAGGAGTAGCGGCCCCAAAAGGACAACAACTGGATGACCATTATTTTGGTGTAATACCAAGTAGGGTACTAAGTTTTATGAGTGATTTGGAAAAGGAATGCACGAAATTGGGCATTCCCGTAAAGACAAGGCATAACGAAGTCGCTCCCAATCAGTTTGAACTGGCTCCCGTTTTTGAAGAGGCGAATCTGGCCGTTGACCATAACCTTTTGTTGATGGACGTTATGGATAAAATTGCCGACCGTCATAATTTAAAGGTGCTGTTCCATGAAAAACCTTTTGCAGGGGTAAATGGTTCCGGGAAACATAATAATTGGTCCCTTGCTACGGATACAGGAGTTAACCTGTTAAGTCCTGGCAGTACTCCAATGAAGAACCTTCAGTTCCTTACTTTTTTTGTAAATACGATTAAGGCAGTGGACACCTATGAGGAAGTATTGAGGTCTTCCATAGCATCGGCCAGTAACGACCATAGGTTAGGTGCCAATGAGGCTCCCCCTGCTATATTTTCCATTTTCATTGGTAAGCAATTAAGTAGTGTCCTTGATGAATTGGAAGGCGTTTCACAAGGAAAGCTTTCCCCCGAGGAAAAGACCGAACTTAAACTAAACGTTGTTGGTAAGATCCCTGAAATACTATTGGATAATACAGACCGTAACCGTACCTCACCATTCGCATTTACAGGGAATAAATTTGAAATGCGCGGTGTAGGTTCCAAAACCAATTGTGCAAAACCTATGACGGTGTTGAATACGATTGTGGCTAAGCAATTAAAAGACTTTAAAAAGGAAGTGGATTTACTTTTGGACAAAAAAGGGCTCAAAAAGGACGAGGCTATTTTTAATGTACTTAGGGAATATATAAAGACCTGCAAGAGGATACGTTTTGATGGTGATGGGTATAGTAAGGATTGGGAAACCGAGGCCAAGAAAAGAAAACTTAGCAATAACAAAAATACTCCTGAGGCCCTTAAGATTTTGTCTTCAAAAGATACGATTGATCTCTTCAAGTCGATGAAGGTTTTGAGCGAAGTTGAACTTGGGGCAAGAATGGAAGTGGAATTGGAGACCTATGTCATGCACCTTCAGATAGAAGGACAGATGTACAAAAACCTGGTCTATAACTCGGTAATTCCTTCCGCTATAGCCTATCAAAACAAGTTGATTACCAATGTAACGGGATTAAAGGAGATTTATGGGGCAGCACACAAGGGCTTTACCGAAGCACAGCTTTCCATGGTCGAAGAAATAGGGGAACATATTTCCGCACTCAAAAAAGCCACTGACACCATGAGTAATGCTCAGAATAAGGCGGATAAGCTAACGGGTACGGCTAAAATGGCTGAGGTCTATTGTAATGATATAAAACCTTATTTTGACACTATTAGAAGTCATGCCGATCAGCTGGAAAAAGTAATCGAAGACCAATTGTGGCCACTCACCAAATACAGTGAATTATTGTTCATAAAATAATATGTAGAAGCCAATTGAAACCTATTGGCAAGAAGTGCTAAACAAGTTGGTGTTAAACGCAATTATCCTATTTTTGCCTCAAATTTGTTAAAGATGTCCTCATCCCACAGTGAAAGATATAATCAACGTGGCGTTTCCGCTTCCAAGGAAGACGTTCATAACGCCATCAAAAATATTGATAAAGGACTTTTCCCCAAGGCCTTTTGTAAAATTGTACCCGATTATCTAACAGGTAATGATGAGTACTGTTTGGTCATGCATGCGGATGGCGCCGGTACCAAGTCCTCCCTGGCATATATGTATTGGAAGGAAACAGGCGATTTATCCGTTTGGAAAGGCATAGCGCAGGATGCACTTATTATGAACATCGATGATTTGATATGTGTCGGTGCTACCGATAATATTATGCTTTCCTCAACCATTGGAAGAAACAAAAACAAAGTGCCAGGCGAGGTTATATCGGCCATAATTAATGGGTCTGAAGAATTGATTAAAGAGCTGGAAACTTTCGGAATTACCATAAAATCTACCGGGGGTGAAACTGCAGATGTGGGGGATTTGGTTAGGACTATTATTGTGGATTCTACGGTAACCGCAAGACTAAAAAGAAAAGATGTCATAGACAATGCGAATATTAAAGCGGGAGATGTAATCTTGGGCTTGGCTTCTTTTGGACAGGCTACCTATGAAAGGCAATACAATGGCGGAATGGGTAGTAATGGACTAACATCTGCCAGACATGATGTTTTTGCAAAATATTTGGCTGAAAAATATCCGGAAAGCTATGACGACCAAGTTCCTGAAAATTTGGTTTATTCAGGAAATGCCAAACTAACTGATGCTGTGGAGGATTCTCCCTTGGATGCTGGTAAATTGGTATTGTCTCCAACTAGAACATATGCGCCGATCGTAAAAAAGATACTTGCCAAGTATGGTAAAGAGGAAATACATGGAATGGTCCATTGTAGCGGAGGTGCACAAACTAAAATTCTTCACTTTATTGATGATTTTCATATAATCAAGGATAACCTTTTTGACGTTCCTCCTTTGTTCAAATTGATACAACAACAATCCGGAACGGATTGGAAGGAAATGTATCAAGTTTTTAATTGTGGTCATCGATTGGAAATTTATACCAATGAAGAGACGGCGAAGGACCTGATCGATATTTCCTTAAGCTTTAATGTGGATGCCCAAATAATTGGTAGGGTAGAGGCCTCTCCCTCCAAAAAATTGACCATAAAAAGCGAATTTGGAACCTTTGTGTATTAAGGTATACGATTAGCCGGATACCTACGTTTTTATACTAAACATCTGGCTATGGAAAGAAAACAATTTTTGAAAAGTCTAGGAGCTGGGGCGGCTTTCGCCATTACATTTCCCTGTTTGGGCAGTTGCTCAAAGGATAATGGAGAAAATGGAAATATCGTGGCGGAACCAACCAATGTGGACTTTACGGTAGACCTTGCCTCTGAGGAAGCCTCCAAATTAGCTACAAACGGGGGTTTTATTCTCAAAAACCTAGTAGTAGTTGCAAGAAATCTGGAGGGGGAGCTTGTAGCTGCCAGTCAGGTGTGTAGTCATGAAGGATATGACGAAGTAAGATTCGTCAATCAGAACGGAGGAATATTTTATTGTGATGTACATGGATCGCAATTTGCCCAGGACGGCAGTAATTTAAATCCTGCGAACGGTAGGGCCGTAAAACCCTTAAAAGTCTTTCAGACTGAACTTAACGGTAATATCCTTCGTGTTTTTGAATAATATTGCTTTTTGTCCCAAATCTATAAAGCTTGATTTTAAAATTCCTCATACCAGCATATGCAAGGTATATTTTTGGCCCTTGTTCTTTAGATAGGACCAAGTGTGCCATTACCTTCTGTATAATAGATTTTCATAGAGGAAATTTCACCTATTTATATTTCCATAGTTGAAGTTGAAACTTACCATATGGTCCATTTTATGGTGTTTCTTGGTTTCGGCTCAGGAAAAGAAATTTGTGACCGTAAAGCAATCGGTAACATTAATGGGAAGTCCGTTTGAAATTACTGTTGTATCCGTAAATGAGGATTTGGGCTACATCAATATTCAAGAGGCGATTGGGGAAATCAATAGAATAGAGAAGCTGATTTCGTCTTGGGATTCAGAATCTGAAACTTCCATGATAAATAGAAATGCTGGGATAAAACCGGTAAAGGTGAGCACCGAGCTTTTCAAACTGATAGAAAGATGTAAACAAATATCGGATATCACCAATGGTGCCTTTGATATTTCCTATGCTTCTTTGGATCATTTATGGGACTTCAACGGCGCAATGACCTCAATGCCAACAAAAAGTCAAGTGAGGAATGCCCTTGCTAAGGTGGATTATAGGAATATCCAATTAAATGAATCCGAGTCGACCGTTTTTCTATCCAAACCGGGAATGAAGATTTCTTTTGGAGCTATAGGAAAAGGGTATGCAGTGGACAAAGCAAAGGATTTATTGATATCCAAGAAGGTGGTTGCAGGGGTCATTAATTCCAACGGGGACCTTACCACGTGGGGAACCAAAGCTAGTGGCGAAAAATGGCTATTGGGCATTGCCAACCCTAACAATAGGTCAAGGGTATTTTCATGGTTGCCCCTTGTGGAATCATCGGTTGCTACATCGGGCAATAAGGAAAGGTTCATAATGATCAACGATGAAAAATTTACGGATGTTATCGACCCAAGAACTGGTTACCCAGTAAAGAAAGGAATTCAAAGCGTTTCCGTGTTTTCCAAAAATGCGGAGCTTTGCGATGCCTTGGCAACGGCAATTATGATAATGGGCCGCAATGCCGGATTGGCCTTGGTCAACCAGTTAGGGGGAACAGAGGTAATTATAGTGGATTCCGATAATACATTGTATAAAAGTTCCGGAATGATATTGGACAGGGTTCCTTGATTTTTAGGATGTTTCAACATTACTTTCCCGATATTAATTGACTTTTCTTTACTACTATGGAAGTCTACATTAAAACGGTCCACTTCAACCGTCAATACCCATTTGGTCATAAAATTATTGTAATTTCGCAGCACAAGTGTAGTTGATAATGATTGATAAGTTAAATATTGTAAAGCAGCGTTTTGATGAGGTTTCTGACCTTATCATACAACCAGATATTATCTCGGACCAGGATAGGTATGTGAAACTTACCAAGGAATATAAAGATCTTAAGGAGCTTATGGCCAAAAGAGATCAATATCTTGAGTACACCAATAATATTCAAGAGGCAGAAGAAATCATAGCGGATGGATCGGATGTGGAAATGTTGGAGATGGCCAAGATGCAGTTGGAAGAGGCCAAGTCCAGTCTTCCTGCCCTTGAAGAGGAGATAAAACTCATGCTTATACCCAAAGACCCTGAGGACGCCAAGGATGTAGTTATGGAAATAAGGGCCGGAACAGGAGGAGATGAGGCCAGTATCTTTGCCGGCGACCTTTTCAGAATGTACACCAAATATTGCGAAAATAGAGGTTGGAAAACCAACGTAATCGACTTGAGCGAAGGAACCAGTGGCGGATACAAGGAAATACAATTTGAAGTTACCGGTGAGGATGTTTATGGCACCTTAAAATTTGAAGCTGGTGTACACCGGGTGCAACGAGTACCGCAAACGGAAACCCAGGGTAGGGTACATACTAGTGCGGCTACGGTCATGGTATTGCCCGAAGCTGAGGATTTTGATGTAGAAATAGACCCTAAGGATGTTCGGATAGACTTTTTCTGTTCTTCGGGACCTGGTGGGCAATCGGTGAATACAACCTATTCTGCTGTTCGTTTGACCCATATACCAACCGGGTTGGTGGCACAATGTCAGGACCAAAAATCTCAGCATAAGAACAAGGACAAAGCTTTTAGGGTTCTCCGTTCCAGATTGTATGACCTTGAGCTGGCCAAAAAACAGGAAGAAGATGCGGCCAAAAGAAATTCCCAGGTAAGCAGCGGGGACCGATCGGCAAAGATTAGAACATATAACTATCCACAAGGAAGGGTTACTGATCACAGGATAGGCCTTACCCTTTACGATTTGTCCAATATCATAGACGGCGATATTCAAAGGATTATAGACGAACTAAGCCTAGTTGAAAATACCGAAAAGCTCAAAGAGGCATCGGAAATATTTTAATTATAGGGGTATTCTTAATTATTCCTCAAGAAAAGCATATTTATTTTTATGACCACCCAAGATTTGGTATTTCAAATTCGTAAGAAAAAGTCTTTTTTGTGTATTGGGCTTGATACGGATTTAGAAAAAATCCCTCCTCATCTACTACAAGAGGAAGACCCAATTTTTGAATTCAACAAGGCAATTATTGATGCAACACATCATTTATGTGTGGCCTATAAGCCCAATATCGCTTTTTATGAAGCCTACGGAATTAAGGGTTGGAAATCCTTGGAAAGAACCATTGAATATTTAAATGGGAAGTACCCGGAGCAGTTCACCATTGCCGATGCAAAAAGAGGGGATATAGGAAATACTTCCGCACGTTATGCAAAGGCATTTTTTCAGGATTTAAACTTTGATTCCATTACCGTTGCACCGTATATGGGAAAGGACTCCGTAGAGCCTTTTCTAAGCTTTAAGGATAAACACACTATTTTATTGGCATTGACCTCCAATCTTGGTGCCTTTGATTTTCAGACAAAAAAAATCGAAGGAAGGGAACTGTATAAGGAAGTCCTAAACACATCCAAAACATATCAAGGAGCCCAGAACCTAATGTATGTGGTAGGGGCTACCAAAGCCGAATATCTGGCCGAAATCAGGAGGATAATACCTGAAAATTTCTTACTGGTTCCGGGTGTCGGGGCACAAGGGGGTAGCCTTGAAGCAGTTTGCAAGTATGGAATTACTTCAGATATAGGTCTTTTGGTCAACTCTTCCCGAGGTATTATTTATGCTTCACCAGCAATAGATTTTGCCGAAGTGGCACAAGACAGGGCTAGTGACCTACAAGGTCAAATGCAAAAAGAAATGGAATCCAGGGATTTAATCTAGACCAAATTCTCCAATGACTTTTGAATTTTTTGAGCTTTATGTTCAAAAAACTCGGTCAATTTCGTGTTGGAATATTTCATCTTAGATGCTTTGTCAACAAAGTTTTGATACTGATATTCCAGTAAAGTAATAACGTCCGCTTTTGCCGCAATTGGGGTTACAGTTCCGACTTTACAATATTGCTTTTCCATAGTTAAAGTATTGTTCTTTCAAATATACGCTGACAATCACTTTTTGGATTTCCCCATATACTGCCAAACAACTAATTAATTGGTAATTTGTCTTTTTTTTAACATTAAGGTGTTTAAAAAATTAAAAAATCAACATCCGAAAGCATAAAAACTATAAATAAGAGGTATCAATTATAAAAGAATATTTACATTGTGTGGCTTTCCTAAAATTGAAAGAAAGAGAACACTTTGTTAAGTTATACTACATATTTAAATCATAGCACGTTACCTTGGGTAACTTTCATAGATGGGGCAGGAGGTATTTTCTCAATTTGGAAAAAACAGCTTCCTGAATTTCAACGTCATTATAATGTACTCGTTGTTGAGTTGAAGGAAGAGTACAGTCCGTTTCACACCGTGGAAGATTTAAATATCGATAGAATTTCAAATGGTATACTACATGTTTTAGAGACTGAGAATATTGTTAAGTCACATTTTATAGGTTTATCCCTAGGTACGGTCTTTATTAGGAATTTTGCATTGAGGTATCCTGGTTACGTAGAATCTATGGTTCTTGCAGGGGCAATTATAAAGATTAATTACCGTCTTCGTTTCTTGTTTTGGGTACAAAAGCTAGGTGAAAAGATATTATCATTCTCTTCACAATTTAATTTTTTCTTGTATTCCCTTTTACCGAATAGGAACCACAAGGAATCCAGGTCGTTTTTAATGGAGCGGGCAAGGAAGTGGGATAATGAGGAATTTTTGAAATGGTGTCGATTTACTAAAAAATTAAATCCTATACTAAATTATCTCTATTCTGAAAAATCGGATATTCCTTGCTTATATATTATGGGCGAGGAGGACAAACTTTTTCTTTCATCGGTAAGGAAGATATCGTCAAGCAAATCTGGCTCTCTTCTTTTTATTATTCAGGATTGTGGCCATATCGTTAACTTGGAACAAGAAGAGCTTTTTAACAAGATGGTTATTGGATATATAGTAGGTATAGAAGGGGTATCGGAAGTAGTTCGGCCTGACTTGGAAGATTTTAGTAATTGCAGCCCTGAGGAGGTATTGATAGCTAATTCAAATAACCACTCTAAAAAATAAGACAGAAATTCTTTTCTTAAGGTAGTCTCAGAGCTGCTTTATTACTACTGATTTTGATTGTTACATCAAATAAACTAACTCTTTAGATTTCAACGGGTAAATCCTATAAACATTTCCTTATCCGATGAATTTTTACTTAGTTTTTACCAACCATTTATTAAAAATGCTTCTTGAAACCAATTTGTTCTTACATAGAGTAATAAACAAGGCAATACGTTTAAAGGAAGAGGGAATGATAATCACGATTCTTTTACAGAGTAAATTTTACTCAATTAAAAATCAAAATTAAGATAGATTGAAATGGAATTTTGAACTCCATTTAAAGAAGTTAAAGAAATGAGCGTATCAAATAGATATGAGTTAGAACTTTAATAGGGTTCAAATAATTATATGGCTAATATGTGTTTTATATAATGAGAAACCGCCAATCATTGGTAAAATGAAATGGCGGTTTAACTATATTAAACAGCTTCTGTTAGCCGTTTTCTAATTGATGCATAGGGGAGGGTTGGGGCCAAAGGGGCCTAAAACGGTTCCGTCCGGTTTTTCTACGGTATATACATGTTCTTCTTCAAAACTTCCAGGTGTATAGGACACTACCAATGAATTGGTCCCCGCTGGAACGTTGACGACATGAACGGTAGCACTACCACTAGGTACGGTGTAGGTCGTTGCTGTACCATCAATCGTAAAGGTTACAAAAGCACCATCCCAACCATCACCATAAAGGTCTTGCATGTCCAAAATCCAATCTCCTTCAATATTTCCCATTTCCTGTGGACAAGGAATTGCAAAACCAAAATTAAAGGCATTGCGATAGCCTTGCTCATCAAATAGATCATTGGTGTTATTACCACCTGATATTTCTTTTGTGGTACTGTTGAAACTCAGGCGTTCTGGACCATATAAAGTTCCTGCGTCATTGATGGCCGTTCCCAAAAAAGTGAAGGTATCCCCAAATCCGATGTCCGAGATTTGAACCCCCAGTGCGGTTGCAATATCCGTTACGTTAATATTGAGGGTTGTCGGAAAGGAATTGATTTCGCTTCCAAAGTTAACAGTGTCCGTAGGTGTCCCGGATAGGGTGCCAAAGACCTGCAAGGTGTAGCTATCCACATTTTCATCCGGAGCTTCAAAAGTCGTTGGAATACTTAAATTAGCTAATTCATCTAAAGTATTGATGTTAACGACCGTTGGAAAAGGTGTGGCTAACCGAACAAACCCTCCTTGTTGAAAAACATCCAAATTATTCTTTTCTTCATCTTCGCAGGAACTAACCGCTATAATTGCGAATGCTAGCAATAAAGTGGGCCACATTCTTAAACAAATCTTATTTTTTATATACTGTCGCATAATTATCTATTTATGATTATTGTAGATTATCAGGATTGGTGTCCCAAAATACTTTTGTAGTTACCGGCTTTTGGTCTATACTTGAATTCGTATTCACTACCGAGGCAGGGTACAGAAAACTCCTTGGGAACTCACCAGGTGTGGCAACATGAGGAGAAAGGTCCCTAGGCATGCTTGTTCTGCGATAATTGTTCCAAGCTTCAAATCCATTGCCCCAAAGCGCAATGTAATATTCCTTCATTATGATATCCAATCTTTCGTTGTCATCAACTGCGGAATCATATTGGGCCAAAACAAATGTGATATAGTCTTCCACATCCTGTGTGCTCGCGGCAAAAGCTGCATCTACCTGTCCTGGATTAAAGTTTAGCACCTTATCCATTGAAGCACGTATGCCTTCTTCCAATAGGGTACGTGGATCTCCAGAAGTATTATTGGTTAAAGCGGATTCTGCCTTTAAAAATTTTACATAGGTGGATAACATCAAGGGAAAGATGCCAGCTCCAGAAGCACCCTGGTTGTTTACCACGGGAGTGAAGTTGTCTGCATCGAATGCCCCACCAACTGGATAAAGTCCGTATGTAGTTCTTTTAAGCTGATCCGGCGGTACGCCTTCGTCATCACCATGATCTCTTGTCCAATAAAAATCTCCTAGATAGCAAAAATTATAGCCGGGTTCACCTTCACAAGGTAAATCATCACCGGTAGGTGTTTCGGCAATCTGCCTGTAAAAGTAATATCTAAGACGGGGGTCTTCAAAACCTTTATCCGCCTTTAATAGGTTTACATAATAGCTGTTTAAGTAGTCGTCCGCTCCATCGGCATCGTAGCACAAAACAAAATAGGGATGACGGCTTTCACCTGTGGCACTTGCAACGGTTGAATATTTAAACTCAAAATCATCTGCAGAATCTTCGATAATGCCACTTGCAATGAGACTATTTATTTCTGAGGAAAAATCACCTATCAGCCTCATTTGAAGATACATTTTAAACTTTAAAGTGTTTGCCAATTTTATCCATTGCGTTTTGTTACCGTTATAAAAAAGATCATTGGGCATAACCGAGTTTGGAGTATTGATTGCTGCTATTCCTTCATCTATGACATCAAACATGGCAGTATAGATGGCTTGGCCATCGTCTAGTTTAGGATTGGGGAGATCATTACCGAATAAGGCTTCAGAGAAGGGAACCTCTCCAAAAGTATCTACAAGTACTACATAGGAATATGCCCTTAGGATTTTGGCAACCCCTACATAACCTTGAAGTTCTCTTTCCTCTGCTAAAGGAATCAGTACGCTAATATCCTGCAAGGTTTCCCTGTAAAAATCTGTCCATATATCATCTATGGCACTGGAAGCTAAGGAAAAAGGACCTGCATATGCACCAAAAAGATGCTGCATCCGTACGAATTCTGCCGCCCTAACGTTAATACCATCCTCGTTATCTTCATTATATGCAATTGCCCGCATAAATTGTAATTGTACGTTATTCAGCAGTAATTCAGGATCGGCACTGCTAGGCGTTAAGTTACTGGGATCTTCCAATTGATTTAAATCTCCCACCTCACAATTGAATAGTCCAAAAATGAGGAGTAGTAAGATATATTTTGATTTATTTTTTATCGTTTTCATGTTTTCTTTTTTAGAATTTGAGCCTTTTAAAAGGTAGCCTTTATACTAAATCCATATTTTTTTGAAGTTGGGGTCGTTTGGAAATCAAGACCAAGTCCATTACCAACACCTGTACTAATTACTTCAGGGTCAAAATTGGTATACTTGGGGACATTGGGTGCCCAATACCAAAGATTTTGTCCTAATACGCTAAAGGACAGTGAGCCAATAAAAGAATCCTTCAAAAATTTTCTAGGTAAATCATACGTCAAAGACACTTCTCGTAACCTCCAAACGGATCCATCAAATATTTGCTGGCCACTAGGGTCTAAATAGTTTAAGAAATACACCTCATTGGCACCTTGCTGTATTGTATTTGGTATTTTGTTGCCGTTAGCATCCAGAAGAAGTTCTGCTGTGGATGGATCTGCATAGAACCCTGGAGTTACAAAACTACCTTCTCTATTTTCAGTATCCCTTGTAACACCTCTTCTTAAAAGGTTGGCAATGGTATTGGAGGAAAAATCGCCTCCATGAGTATATTCCAATTGAGCGGATAGGCTCAAACCTTTGTATCCAAAAGTGTTTATGGAAGTAGCTTTCCAATCTGGGTTAGGGTCTCCAATAATCTCATCGTCCAATCCTACGGCCGAACTATCAAAAATATTTCCTGTAGTAGGGTTAATCAGATAGTTTCCTTCGTCATCCTTAAGGGCATAACTCCCTTTAATGACCCCCAAAGGTTGACCTTCAACCGCATAGTTCCCATTGTTGGAAAAGCCCGATATGAAGACATCGTCGCCGCCGGGCAAGTCAACAACTTCACTTTCCGCAGCAAAGAATATCCAATTTGATGTCCAACGGAAACCTTCTAAATTATTAAAAGGAGTTATGCCTAGATTTACCTCGATACCCTTGGTGTTAATTTTTCCAGCATTTATGGTAGTTCTATCGAAGCCAGTGGATGAGTCAAGAATTTTACTTAAAATCTGATCTTTGGAATCTCTCTTGAATACACTGGTTTCTAGATTAATCCTGTTTTTCCATAGGTTGGTTTCAAGACCCAACTCAAATTCCCTATGAAGTTCTGCCTTAAGTTCCGGATTGGGGAATACATCCAAGCCTGTCTGCAAGGCACTACTTGAGTTTACATTAATAGTTCGCCCGCCCCTATCTGTAAAAAGTGAGGTTCCAAGGGCCAGAATATTTCTTGTGTTATATGGACTCGGAAATCCTGCCGAGGTGCCGTATCCAAATCTTAGTTTTAAGAAATTGAGGAAATCAGATTGCATTTCTGGAAAAGCAGAAGTAGGCACTATGGACATTGAAGCACTTGGGTAAAATAAGGAACGGTTGCTCTGTTCTATAGTGGAAGTCCAATCGTTTCTTCCTGCTAGGGTTACGTAAAGAAAGCTATCATAGTCAAATTGTAATTGACCATAGAGACCCAATGTGTTTTCGGTCTGCTTAAAATCAAGGGAACTTCCTAGTGGATCGGCATTACTCTGGGTGGCGAAATTATTATGATCTATAAACCCAAAGACCACCTGTCCCGTACTTGCAACTCCAAATTTATCATAGCGTTCAGAATTTGCATTGAAACCCAAAGTTCCATTTAATCCTAGCTTTTCACTAAACCTGACATCCTTGAGTGATAGAATTAAACTATGGTCCCAAATAGTATTTATGGCAGCAGTGGTCTTTAAAAAACCATTTTGTGCCAGTATACTGCTTACACCTCCCTTGTTTATATAAAACTGTTGTTTTTCAGTGTAGGTGTCATAGCCCAACCTATAGGTGAGGGCAAGGTTATCATTGATGTCATAGTTGGTGCTTATCGAGTTGAAAAATCGGTTAACGTCAATAGACTCCTGGGCATTGTCTACTAGCCATAAAGGATTTTCTTGGTCCGTTCTATAGTAAACACTGGATCCGTTAATGGGGTCTTGGTAGGGTAGGTTGGGCAGATCAAAATTTCGGGGTATAAATAGGGTTCTTGTAAAAATGGAGAAGTTCCCAGTACCGTTATCAGCAGAAACGGGCGGCGTAGTAAAGTCGCTTGTCGAAAAGTTAAAGGCACCCGAAATCGTAATCTTGTTACTAAGCTTCATAGACCCCCCAAGGCCAAAACTTACCCGTTTGATGTTGTTCCCAGGAACAAAACCATCTTCGTCCGTGTGTCCAAAGTTGAAATTATAGGAAACGTCCTCTTTAGATTTAGAAGCATTTATGGAGGTTGTAGTCCCCATTCCTTGTCTGAAAAAATCCTTGATATTATCCTTATAAGGCTCGTATGGAATATTTACACCCTGAAATTCAGGAAATGAATTGGCAAGCCTTGCATCGTTATATGGATGCCTTACGGTAAAGTTTCTATCAAACCTACCACCCCAGTTTCCTACGAAACCAACGTTTACGGAATTATCACCGCCTTGTCCATAAGTATTTTGATATTCTGGCAGATTCGCTATCTGGTTTACAAATACGGATTGACTTGCGGTTATTTCGAAACCCTTTTCTATCTCATCAGTCTGGCCTGTTTTTGTGGTAATGAGTACCACACCGTTCCTTCCCGCATCCCCATAGAGAACTGTTGCACTAAGTCCCTTAAGAATACTGATGTTTGCAATATTATTGGGGTCAATGTCCAAAAATCGGCTAGAAGCAGAAACTGAACCGTTACCTGTGGTAACATTACTTTCGGCATTTGTGTTAGTATTGAAAGGAATGCCATTGACTACGAAAAGTGGTTGATTGTTACCGGTGATGGAAACACTTCCCCTAATGGTAATGTTTGTACCACTACCTGCCAAGCCACCAGTACCTACGATATTAACACCTGCAACCTTTCCATTGAGTACTCTGGCAATATCGGCTTCCGGTCTACTTTGAACGGCATCTTCACCCAATGTAGTAATGGCATAACCCAAAGCCTTTTTTTCTCGCTTAATACCTTGGGCGGTTACAATTACCTCTTCCAACTGAGCGGCATCCTCTACCATGGTTACATTGATTACATTTTCTGATCCTACCGTCCTTTCCTCTTTTCGCTGTCCTATATAGGAAAAGACCAAAACCTGACCGGGGGAAACCTCAATGGCATAGTTTCCATCAAAATCGGTTTGAATTCCTGAAGTGGTACCCTTTATCAAAATATTGACACCGGGCAATGGAACACCCTCTTCATCAACTACATTACCCGTTACGGTTTTTTGTTGTGAATATGCCCATGTCATTCCCGTGAGAAAAAGCATAAACAACCAAATACATTTTTTTTTCATACTTAAAGATTTAAATGAGTTAGCTATGAATCCAGTAATACAAGTGATAGTCTTTTCGGTTTATATCCGTAATTGGTGCGGCGCACTTTAAAGAAATGGAAATGGTTTTTTGGATATTACCTTTAGAGCCATTGTTGCATTAGTCATTCAGGCCAAAGTAAATGGGTCCCATGTTCATTCTGGGAAATGCTTATAAACGTTTACCGTTCCGATGAATCTTTACTTGTGGTTTACGTTTTATAACAAATAGATCTAATTGGGTTATATTTTTAATAATTGAAAATAGACCACAGTGATATGCGTATTTCTCAATTTTTAAAATGAATATTGATGAATGTTAAAATTGTGAATGGTGTACGGGTATGTTAAAGGCAGAATGACTTTGAGAAGAAATATTGGTGCAAAGTGCAGCCCTGAAGGGTTTGATGACTAATTCAAACAAAACTCCTGAGGTTTTTTAATACTATTTCCTTTGGAAGATGTACTTCAGAGCTGCTTTATACATTGCAAAGACCGCTTCAAAGAAACATTCTCGGCATTAAAAAAGGGGAAACACCTATAAACGTTTACGTAGCCGATTGAAGGTTACTCGGTTTTTACGATCTAATTACCTCAGAGCAAACGTTTCGCTGGTATTCGCTTGGTGTAACCTGTGTGTCTTTTTTGAAGGCCTTGTTGAAGGTTACCTTATTATTAAACCCCACCTCATACGCCACATCTATGATGTTGAGGTTTTTTTGAAAATCCGTGTTGAATATTTCCTTTGCCTCGTTAATCCGATATGTATTTACCAGTTCGTTAAAGTTCATATTAAAGTGTTCGTTAATGACTTGTGACGCATTGTGCCTAGTGGTGTTGAGCCTTTCGGCTACTTTTTCTAGGTTTAAATCATTTTCCTTATGAATTTTATCGACCTCAAAAAGTTTGATAAGGTGTTCTCTCAGTTCATGTGAAAGACTATTGGTTAATCCAGATTTTTCGTATTTAAAGAAAAGGTTTTTAAAGGTCGAGGAACCATTAAAAACGCTTGGCTGCACATTGGCACAGTAGCCTATATACATGACCATTGTGGCCATACAGATAATTTGAAAATGAATCAAGAAATCTGCCATTTGGTAATTGGTGATTAAAAGGCCGTAGGCCGCATAACAAAAAACATACGAAATATGAATGAAATAGATATTTCTTTGCCAAATTCTATTTTCCTTGTTGATACCTTCTTGTTTTTTTGATTTTCTATACAACTTTCTTATATAAAAACCATAAACTATCAAGGATATAAGCTTGAGAATAACGATTATCATTAACTCAGTGGAAACGCCAAGATTAAGACTTCCACCCGAATTCCCTTGAATTAAGTTAAACTTTTCCTCAGCTGGCAATAGGTATATTGGTGTGGCATAAATTAGAAAAAGAAGGGTAGGCAAAAGATGCCATGCATCCTTTGCCCTGAACTTATATTCCTGTGTTGTTCTCTTAAAATAAAAATAGAGCAGTGGGCCATACAGAAAACTGAACCCAGTAGACATTAAATATGTGTGAGGGAATTTATAGTGATAATTGGTGATATTGAAACAGATATGGAGAATAAAAAAAGAGTGGATAAATATGAAGCTGCTTATTAAAATCTTGGCAACCTTATCTATTTTCTTATTAAAATGGATGACTACAGCCGTGTAAAAACCTATCAGACATACATATAGATACAAGAAGGACCAGATGGTAAACTTAGGGTTGTATTTCTCTGAAACCTCCACAAATTGGTTTGTTTCCCTAATTTCATCGAACCAAGAGTCGGCCAAAACATCCGTATTGAAATCGGCATGGAGATATTCTTCAATGTAGGATATGCTATGGTTTACATCCTTTAAGGCGGAATAACTTTGGGCCATTTTTTTTAGGACGGAAGCGGGTTTAATAACTTCCATTTCTAAGACTTCCTTGTAGCTTTCAATAGCCTCGGGAAATTTTTTCTCTGAAAATAGAATATTTGCTTTGTCCAATACTGGTTGAGACACTTTTTTTCCATTGACCTTTAAAGGGTCTATTACAATGCTAGTTTTGGAATGTCCATATGTGCTCAACAGTAAGAATGTGATTAAGATTCTTATTTGTTGCATGATTACTATTTAGATTGATGAATTAGCAATGTCTTAAATTAATCATAATACGGGACACATTTCTTAAAAACCTCTTAAAATGGTAAACCCCGATAATAATTTACTAGTGACAAAGCCTAGAAAATTGGTAACAACAACGGTAGAAATCAAATTGGTTATAAACAAAAAACCGGTGCTCCCACCGGTTTTTTACTAACTAACTCAAAAAATACTAACTCAAAATTTTGAAAAAATAAGAATTACTTTAACATATTATACCAACTATAAGAGACTGATATATAAAAATTTAACGCAGTATAAAACCCTTTATTGTGTTAAGCGATAAAAAAAGAAATTAATCTTGCAAGGCAAAGACTCTGCGCAGCAAATCTGTAGTTCTGGATGCCGCATTATTACGTATTTCTTTCTCCTCTATGGCAATCATGGTAAAGACGCCATCAAGTGCCTCTTGGGTCACATAATCGGTCAAATCCGGATTTACATCGTTTGTTAAAGGAATGGTATTATACCTGTTTATTAGGTTGCTCCAGATTTGATCAGCTCCTACCTTTTCAAACGACGATTTTATAACGGGGTTGAATTTGTCATATAAAGCTGTACGGGTTCTTTGTGTCAAATAGCTAGTGGCTGCATTATCTTCACCTAACAAAATGGATTTGGCATCGTTAAAAGTCATGCCTTTAACGGCATCAACAAATATGGGAGTCGCCTCGGAAACTGCATCTTCCGCGGCTCTATTCAATACCTTGAGTCCTTCATCGGCTAAATTACCTAATCCTATGTCTCTGAGTGTTTTATCAACTTTTCTCAATTCTTCCGGTAATAGGATTTTTACCAGTTCATTTTTAAAGAATCCGTCTGTTTGGGTTAATTTGTCCACTTGGTCCGAGATACCTTTTTCAAGGGCGGCCTTGAGTCCGTTCGCAATTTCCGCATTCCCTAAAGTGGTTCCAGAGGGTAGTTGATTAACTACTTGTTGTAACTCATTGCAGGAAACCATCATGAATAAAACTACAATCACTCCAAACTTTCTTCTCATAATCGATAATTAAAGGTTGATTTTAAAAAGGTTTACGAGAAAATTACGGTTTTATTGTTATAGACCATCGTTTTTCTATGTACATGAAGTTTTACAGCCCTTGACAAAACTATTTTCTCCAAATCACGACCCTTGTTAATAAAGTCCGAAATTGAATGGATATGGGATACAGGTGTTACGTCCTGTTCTATAATTGGACCTGCATCCAGCTCTTCCGTTACATAGTGACTTGTGGCCCCAATAATTTTAACGCCCCTTTCAAAAGCTGCGTGGTATGGTTTGGCTCCTGCGAAAGCAGGTAAAAAGGAATGGTGAATATTTATAATTTTATCAGGATATAAATTAATTAAATTACCGCTAACAATTTGCATGTACCTGGCTAAGACAATAAAATCAACCTCATATTCCTTGAGAAGAGCTATTTGCTTTTTTTCACATTCAGCACGATTTTCTTTGTTAAAGGGTATATAATGGTAAGGTATATCGAACTGATCCGCCACGTATTTCAAATCAGGATGGTTACTTAGAATGAAAGGAATTTCAACAGGAAGCTCTCCAGAATTAAACCGACTCAATAAGTCATAAAGGCAATGGTTGTACTTTGAGACAAAAATCGCCATTTTTGGCTTTTTGCTGTCCGTGTGCAAACTCCATTGCATAGCATACTTATCCGCTAATTCTGTGTTGAAATTTTTTTCAAGTAATTCTAGATCAACGTTTTCAAAATCACTCTCCAAACGCATAAAAAATACGTTGGCAGATTTGTCAACATGCTGGTCTAAATATACGATATTGCCACTATGGTTTTGGATAAATCCAGTAACTGAACTTATAATGCCTTTCTGGTCGGGACAATGAATTAAAATAATAATTTTCAAAACGAATGGATTAAAAATCAAAAATAGGTCATTCCAATTTAGTGAAATGACCTAGTCTCAGTTTCGTTTTGCTTATCGAAGGTAAAATATGTGATATTTATAATTATCGAATGGAAACCTTCCACTTCCTGTAATATTTTCTAAAGCTCTTAAGTTCCGAGCGTAGTAGGTTAATATATTCCGTCTCCTTAACTCCATCTTTTTCCAAACCAAGACAATAGGAATTAATATTTCGTATCATAATGTTTATGAAGGAAACATGTTGTAATTTTTCGGAAGGGGAGCGCGATGACTCTACCAAAGCAATTTTTTGTGGAATTAAAATGGCATCCGTTAGAATGGAATTGGCTATAATATCCCTAAGGCTATTGCTTTCGTATAATCGTAAAAGATCCTTATTAAAGGAAACATAAGAGGCTATTTCCCTGCTCATTCGGCAGAGCTCCAACGCCTTTTTATATACTGGAATATTTCTAAGATTTTTATGGGACATTTTTAAGTCTTTTAAAACTCATTTTTATATAAAATTACGACAGGTATGTGGATTTTGTCTTTAGTTTATTAAGTTAATTGGTAAATTTACTTTAAATAATAAATTTTAATTAGGTTAAAAATTATGAATCCAAAGATAGATGAGCTCAACTGGAAAATCTTGGAAAAACTTCAAGATAATGCCAGGGAATCCTTCGCCCATATAGGTAGGTCTATTGGTTTAACGGCACCAGCGGTTGGCGAACGGGTCAAAAAGATGGAGGATTTAGGGATAATAACGGGTTACCATGCCAAAGTTTCCCATGCGCACACAGGACATCAGTTAAAAGCAATTATAACCCTAAGGGCGTTTATGGGTAAATTGAAGCCCTTTTTAGCGCTTGTCAATACTTTTGAAGAAGTGGTTAATTGTTACAGGATAACCGGAAATGAAAATATTGTCATGGAAGTAGTTTTGAAGGACCAGTTTCATTTGGAAAAATTTATTGATAAATTAATTCAATATGGGGAAACTAGGACCAATATCGTCCTTTCCCAGGTGATTGCCAATGCCCCTATGAATCCAATAAAAAAAATAGATGGTTCTCTATAATTTTATTATGAAAATCTTTAGGGATGAAATCAATATTTAATTTTTGGCTAGATTTTTGTTGTAGTTTTAAATATGAAAAAATTTTTACCTCTGATTTTTTTGGTCTTATCGATGACCTCTTTTTCACAGCAACTCAAAATTGCCAAAGGTGCCATTAATGATAGTTTGTTGGTCAAAGGCGAGCTTGGAGAATCGTTTTCTCTCTATTTGCCTACCTCTTTTAGTATGTCCAGAACATGGCCTGTCCTTTTTATTTTTGACATGAAAGGAAACAGTAGGGCCGCAATCTCCATGTTTACTGCAGCGGCCGAAGAGGAAGGTTATATATTGGCCAGTTCCAATGAAATACGAGATACACTAAGTCTTTCACAAAATGTGTTGATTGCCAATAGAATGTTGAATACGGTTTATGATATGGTTCCCATACATAAGGAGCGAAGCTATGTAGGTGGAATTGGTGATGGAGGGAGATTTGCCACCCTATTGCCTACATTTATAAAAGATATTAGAGGAGTTCTTTCCTGTGGTGCGGCAATTGCCAATACGGAAGTGCTTACGCGAAAAAATCCGTTTTATTTTATTGGAATAGCCGGTAGGTCAGATTATAACTATCGGGAACTGTTGGAAAGCAAAATCGTTTTGGACAATCTTAAGTTTCCAAATTTGTTGATTTTTTTTGAAGGTGAACATCAATGGGCGTCCAAGCAAGAAATCGTTAGGGCACTAAGGTCTTTTACCTTGTTTGAAATGGCCAAGGGAAATGTTCCTAAAAATGACAGTCTTGTCAAAGATTACTATGAAAGCTCATTAGTGAAAGCGAATGAACTCCTATCCAATGATAAACCCTTGTTAGCAGAAAATGTATTGGACAACGCAATTGAGGTCTATAATCCTTTTGGTGATTGGGATTCACTAAAAACATCCAAAAAGATTCTTAGAAGAAGTAAGACATATAGGACCAATAAACGATTGCAAAATAATTCCTTTTTAAAGGAATCCTTGACCAAGGAAGATTATGGCTATTATTTGGAAGAGGATGTTCTTACCTATAATTACAACAATTTGGGCTGGTGGAATTATCAAATGTCCGAATTGGATAAAATGGACAAGAGCAGCAATGAATTTGAAAAGAGAATGTCCAGCAGGCTTCGAGGCTTTTTAAACGCATTGATTTCAGATAATATCAATATCATATCGACCGATAAGCAAGTGGATTTGGAAGCCCTAAACTTTTTGAATCAGCTTAAAACGATAACAGATCCCAAAAATCCTGAAAATTATCTGAAAGTGATTTCATATAGTTCACAAGTTGAGGACTATGGGACCGCAATTTTCTATTTGGAGGAATTGCTAAAAACGGGATATGATAATAAGGAGGAATTATATAATCTAGATCATACAGCATTATTTAGAATTACCCCGGAGTTCAACGCAATGATAGCAAAGTATCTAAAAGATGCTCGTTATGATTTAATTGAAGAAAATTAGAATCCTGCATTCAGAATCATCACTTGGAAGGAAATAGATTTTATAAATAGATGATATCGTACTTTTGTAAAAAAGTAGAATCATGAATCGAACAAGGGTAATAGCCTTACTTTTAGTTATAGCTTTACTTGGATGTAGGGAGGAAAAAAAATATCATGACGAAAAGACCGATATCATTGCCCAAGCACCTACGGACAAGATTGCCGGAATTCTAGAGCACCAGCAAAAACTTAATGATGAGTTCAAAGATCCGGATGAGTCACCGTTACCGGATAGGTTTCGAAAGGATTTTGACGGTTTGGACTTTTTTGTCCCTGACACAAGCTATGTTGTGGAGGCTGAATTTATAAGGACTCCTGATGCTCTACCGTTTTTGATGCCCACAACAACTGATAGACAATCTGAAGAAGTGGTATATGCCAAAGTCAAATTTGAACTGAAAGGAAAACCTTTTATGTTGGAGGTGTACCAAAATTCCGAACTTATGAAAAAGGAGGGATATGAGGATTATCTTTTTCTGCCTTTCACAGATCAGACCAATGGTGAAGAAACCTATGGCGGAGGGCGTTATATGGACTTAAGAATCCCAAAAGGAAATAAGATAATTTTGGATTTCAACAAGGCTTACAATCCGTATTGTGCTTACAATAAAAAATATTCTTGTCCACTTGTGCCTGCTGTAAATCATATGGAAGCAAAGATACTGGCTGGAGTCAAAAAATTCAATAAAAAATAAGACCCGGTGAATATTCACCGGGTCTTCAATTTAAACAAAAAAATCAATTAGTCCTTATTTTTCCACTAACTAGAAAGAGTAGATGGCTGCTAAAGCAAAAGAGGAAAGACTATTAGTAGTACCTCCGTTACTATCAAAGAAAGGTTCATTATCTTTCCCAAAACTATCCAATCGAATTTCTGGTTTTATGATTAAGTTTTCTTTGGTAAAACTCCCTGTCAATGTTAATGCTGTTACAGGAACATCGTCAAAACCATCTTGCGTAGTGGCAAAATATTCACCTCTCAGGCCAATGGCAAAAGATTCTGATGTTGTCACTTGTGGATAAATTGCAGCTCCATAAAAACCTGCCGTAGTTGTTCCCCCATTTCCATCATCAGCGTTTGAATTGGTGTTGTAAGCCGCATTGATTCCAAAGAAGAAACTATCAGTTATATCAAAACCTCCGGTGTAATCAATTTCGAAACCAAGACCACCGGCAGTTGGACTACCTCCATCGTAGTAAAGGTTCAAATATTGACCATAAACACCTAATTGTCCTCCAACAGCATATACGCCTGAACCACTAATGTCATTTGTATCCCAAGGGTTGGTGATGGCAAGCATTAAACTTACATCATCCGAAAAGGCAAAATCAGCCTTAGCACCAAGATGCGAAAAGGGACCATTTGAAAATAAGTAGGAAACACTATAATTGAAGTTGGCCGCAGGGGCAATAACTTCATACCCTACCCAAGTATTGAAACGACCTATGGTTAAGGTAGTTTTATCAGAAACATTCCAATAGGCATAAGCTTGGTTGATAATACCGTTTAAAACATCGTTGTTAAACGTGGCCTCTGTACCTCTAGGTCCAAAAACCAAATCTACAACTACACCTGTTTTTTCCATTTCATAAGTTCCAATTAAATTGGCCATACCCAAAGCAAATCCAGTTTGGTTCGCAAAGGATGTCGGTGTAGCGGTAGTTGCATCTCCACCGTCTTTAAACGTGGTTCTGTAATAAGCATCAATAGAACCACTCAAAGTAAATTTTGAAGCACTTTCCTCTTCTTGGGCAACAACGGTTATTGCTGAAAATAGGGCCAATGATGACAAAAAGATATTTTTTACGAATTTTGTATTTATAATCTGTTTCATAAATTTTAATTTTAAATCCTTCTTTGGATTATTGTTAAATGATTGATAGAATTTTTGAAAGGGTTATGTAACGGAGCGTTCTGCCAAACGCTCCGTGTTTTTTTATTTACTTATCGTTTGAAATATGCTCAGGGTAGCACTCGGTTCCGTGCTCCGTAATATCCAAGCCTTCTATTTCGTCCTCTTTGGAAACTCTTAAGCCAATTGTTTTCTTAAGGATAATCAATACGACGAATGTGGCAAAAGCAGCCCAAAGTAAATAGGCTAAAGACCCATATGTTTGTACCCATAGCAACTTGGCACCACCTCCATATAAAAGACCTCCGTCCAATGCAAAGACACCAACGAGAACAGTTCCAAGGAATCCACAAGTACCGTGTACCGATATGGCACCAACGGGATCATCGATTTTAAACTTTTTATCCAGAATTTCAATGGAGAATACTACTGCAATACCGCATAATAGTCCTATGGCTACAGCTCCCCATGCGTTTACGGCACCGCAACCTGCTGTGATACCTACCAATCCGGCAAGTGCTCCGTTCAAGGTCATGGACAGGTCTGGTTTTCCATATCTAATCCAAGTAAGGAAAAGAGCTGTAATTGCCCCAATTGCTGCGGCAAGGTTGGTGTTGATTATTACACTGCCTGCGGCAATGGTGTCATCACCTCCCCAAGCCAACTGAGAACCCCCGTTAAATCCGAACCAACCTAACCAAAGTATAAATACTCCAAGAGCTCCATACATCATATTGTGTCCAGGAATAACTTTTACTTCACCGTTCACATATTTACCAATCCTAGGACCAACCATTATAGCCGCTACCAATGCGGCACCACCACCAACAGCATGTACCACAGACGATCCTGCAAAATCGATAAAACCTGCAGTATTCAGCCATGCATCATCGTCAAATGGCCAATACCAACTTCCGGAAATCGGGTATATTAAAGTGGTCAAAACTGCAGAAAGAATTAAATAAGTGGAAAACTTGGTTCTTTCCGCTACCGCACCAGAAACAATAGTTGCGGCTGTTGCACAGAATACAGTTTGAAAAAATAAATTGTACCAGTCCGTAGCGCTAAAAAAGAAATAGCCCTGGTCTGAAGGGCTTGATCTAAAAAACCCTCCTAATACTAAATCACTTCCATACATAATACCGTAACCTACGGCCCAGAACATGATAGATCCTACAGCAAGGTCCATTATGTTTTTCATTATTATATTACCTGAATTTTTGCTTCTCGTAAAGCCGACCTCTACCAAGGTAAAACCTGCTTGCATAAAGAAAACCAAAATCGCTGCAAGGGTAATCCACAATGCACCCATATCGCCATTTATAGCTGCAAGGGTGGCATCCATTGATTCTTGTGTTACTTCAGTCATAATTAAATTTTTTTAGTTAGTTGATTATTTTAGTTGATACCTGCCTGCCCGCTTTCTTTGGTTCTAATACGGTAAGCTTCTATTACGTCGGATACAAATACTTTTCCATCCCCTACATTGCCGGAATACGCAGTGTTTAAAATAGTTTCCACTGTTTTTTGAGCAAATTCGTCCGATACGACAATAGATAAGAATCTTCTTTGAATGTCTGTTGTGCTATAGGAGATACCCCTGTACACGTGACCTTTTTTCTCATTACCAACTCCCGTTACATCCCAGTAACTAAAGAAATTGACCTCGATTTGATGCAATGCTTCTTTGACTTCATCAAACTTGGATTTTCTGATAATTGCCTCGATTTTTTTCATTGTACTAATTGTTTTAGATGCCCCAAATGTATGTTAAAAAAATTAACACCCCCTAAAATTAGGGGGTATAGGATATATTTTTATGTTTATAATAATTAAGACCCCTAAAAATTATAGGTATTAATATTTAAGCTGTGGTATTTTATGAATATGACCATTAGGAATGATTAAAATGGCCTATATTTTGTAAAAAGTGTAGAAAAAGAACCCTTTAGGTAATAAATTGTTTAAAAAACAATAAAAAAGATGTGGAAAAGTATAATTTTTGGAATTAACGTTACTATTGTTAAGATTATAACAATTTGCAAATATATAGGCCCAGTGCAATGGCAAGAATACCTGCTATAATACTTGCACCTAGGTATGCGGACATATATAATAAGGAATGTTCCTTTAGAAGGAGATGGCTCTCAAGTGCAAATGTGGAGAATGTGGTAAAGCCGCCGCAAAAACCTGTACCCAATAAAAGAACATGATTTTCGGATATATAGTTGTTCTTTACTGATAGCCCGATTAGCAATCCAATAATGAAACAACCCAAAATATTGACCAAGAAGGTTCCTAAATAAAAATTAGGGTAATAGGAATTTAATGCTTTGGAAATTAAATACCGTAGAAAGCTTCCAACGCCACCACCAAGAAATATGAGCAAAAACTGTTTCATACCTCACAAAGGTATAAACTAAACAGCTTTTTTGTAGTTGGAAGTAATCAGATTAATCGGATAAATTACAGATGGGTTATCCTCTGAAGATATACTTGTAGGTTTTTTCGACTTTTTACTTGCATTTTGCAAACTTGCTATGAGCATAGCTATATTAAGACCGATCAATACCAATAAGATTGTAAAAAATGTCATCATAATAATTGCCCCTTGTAGATGAATAACGCAAAATTACGCTATTTGGTATATTATACGTCAAATTCAGGGGTTTTGTTGTGTAACCGTCAATTTTTGTGGTGTATGTAAAATTTGCGTTAATTATTGAGTAAATACTTAATGGAGAAAAGAATAAATATAAATATTATAAAGAATATTCCCACCCATTTGACGCCTTTGTAATTCTTTTGGTGCAATTTTAAGTCCTTCCTATACATAATGACAATAATTATGAAGAACGTGATGATAAATAGAACTGCAAAAACAATTTGTCCGGTGCTGAACATAATTTTTATTTTTACACAAAACTAAAGGAAAACTCAAGATTTTTTATGAAAAGCAAGATTAAAGCAGTACAACTATTCCACGAATCGTTTGGGCTGGGTGTTTCAAAGGAAATGAGGGCGGATTTGGGGAAAGCAAAAAACCATTTACGTTTTAATTTAATGGATGAAGAAAACAAGGAATACTTGGAGGCGGCATCCAATAATGATATCATTGAGGTTGCAGACGCCCTGGGAGATATGTTATATATTCTTTGTGGGACTATTTTGGAGCATGGGATGCAGTATAAAATAGAGGAGGTTTTTAATGAGATTCAGCGAAGCAATATGAGTAAATTGGGCGAGGATGGAAAACCTATTTATAGGGAAGATGGAAAAGTGTTAAAAGGGCCAAACTATTTTAAGCCGGACATCGCCGCTATTTTGGATAAATAAAAAAGGGCTCTTAAGCCCTTTTTTATTAACTTTTGACCATAAAGCGCCATCCGTATTTATCTTCAGATTTGTTATACTGTATATCCGTAATCAATTTCTTTAATTTGGAAGCATAGCTGTTTTCCAATTCCGGTAAATCATAATCCTTGTCCTTATATCCAAAAGCGGATATTGGTGAAATTACTGCTGCAGTTCCTGCACCGAACATTTCTTTTAATGAACCGTCCTTCGCCGCATTGACTACTTCCGTAACCGTAATTTTTCGTACTTCGGTAGGAATACTATTATCCTTTGCTATTTCCAAAATACTTTTTCTGGTAATGCCATCCAATATTCTATCACTGGTAGGGCCGGTAATCAAAGTATCGTTTATACGTATAAAAATGTTCATGGCACCGGCCTCCTCAATGTATTCATGTTCTGTGTCATCCGTCCAGATTACTTGATTGTATCCCTTTTCAATGGCTAATTGCGTAGGGTAGAACTGACCGGCATAATTACCCCCGGCCTTGGCGAATCCAACCCCTCCGTTAGCGGATCTGGAGTAGGTTTGTTCAATAAGCACCTTTACTTTTCCGGAGAAATAGGAACCGGAAGGAGCACAAGCAATTATGAATTTATACTCATCGGCTGGAGAAGCATGAAAGCCATTTCCAGATGCGAACATGAAAGGCCTTATATACAAGGAGGAACCCTCTTTTGTTGGTATAAAATCACTATCCAGCTCTAACAAAGTGGTAAGGCCTTCCATAAAATATTCTTCTGGCAATTCAGGGATAGACAGTCTTTTTGCAGATATATTAAGACGTTTATGGTTGTCCAATGGTCTGAATAAGAAAATACTCCCATTATCATCCTTGTAGGCCTTCATTCCCTCAAAAATGGACTGTCCATAATGAAATACCTTTGCAGAAGGATCAAGCATTATCTGTTGATACGGCATTATCTTGGGAGCCTCCCAAACTCCGTTCTTATAATCACAAACCAACATATGATCCGTATACACGGAACCAAATTTTAAATTGTCAAAATCGACTTGATTTATTTTAGAGGTCTTTGCCCTTTCTACACTAATGTTCACTTTTTTAGTTTCTACGCTCATCCCAAATATTCTTTATTAGAATAAAATTAATCAAATATACCAACTGCCACTTCTTTTTTACCCTAAAAATGAGCAGTTTTGCAAGAAGAATTTAATTTTTGAACATTATGAAAAGTTTTAACATTTTGCTTGTGATTTTTTGGATAGGTTTTGTGTCGTTAGGTCAGGATAAAAAATCAGATACTAATAAGTTGGTAACTTATGGCGAATGGGTGGACGAGTCAAATGTTGGTAGTTCCAAGGATATGATGTTGCTATATGATGGTTTAAAATCCGGCGATACCTTAAAGACTAAGTTCATGGGAAAAGTAAAAGAGGTTTGTCAGGCAAAGGGATGTTGGATGAAGTTGGAACTTGCAAATGGTAAAGAGGCCATGGTTAGGTTCAAGGACTATGGATTTTTTATGCCAAAGGATATCGCAGGTAGAAAGGTAATTGTGGACGGTATTGCGTTTGTGGAGGAAATGAGTGTAGAAGATCAGAAGCATTATGCCAAAGATGGTGGCGCCAAACAAGATGATTTGGCAAAGATTACCTCTTCTAAAAAGACTTACGGTTTTGAGGCCAACGGGGTATTGATAAAGGATTAGTTTGAAAAGGGAGATAATTACCACTGGTGATGGCTCAAAAACCATTCAGATAAGGGAATGGAATGAGCAATACCACTCAAAGCATGGCGCAATCAATGAGGCGTACCATGTCTTTATCAATCAGGGACTAGATTTATTTCAAAACCGACAAATTTCAATTCTTGAAATAGGCTTTGGTACTGGGCTTAATGCTTTCATTACTTTACTTGAAGCACCAAAAAGAAGGCTTAAAATAGATTATGTAGGCGTTGAGGCTTATCCTGTGGTTGATGAAGAAATCGAGGAATTAAACTATATAGAAGAACTCAATGCCGTCTCTCACAGTGGTGATTTTAGGAAATTGCATAGTTGTTCTTGGGAAAAGGCCTCAATTATTACCGAAAATTTTAGTCTTTTGAAGCAGCAGAAGGACTTTAGGGAAATAAATAATTCCGCAGAATTTGATTTAATTTATTTTGATGCCTTTGGCGCAAGGGTACAGCCCGAGCTTTGGACCGAACATATTTTCAGCAAAATGTTCGAAGCCTTAAAAATGAATGGATATCTAGTGACTTATGCTGCCAAAGGCAGCGTTAGGAGAGCCATGTTGGAAGTTGGATTTGAGGTTGAGCGCCTTCCGGGACCTCCAGGAAAAAGAGAAATGCTAAGGGCAAAAAAAATGTTATAATAGGAAGGTGTTCAGTTAATTTGTCTTAAAAAGACCTATTCTATGTTAAATCGAAACTAAACTTACATTGGGCATAATCTTAAAGTGATAACTTTGGGATATGAGGATATTAATAACAGGTGCTACGGGATTGGTCGGGACGGAATTGGTATCTCACTGTCATGACAAGGGATACGTTGTACATTTCTTGACCACAAGTAAGGACAAAATGGTTTCCAAGGAAAACTTGAAGGGTTTTTATTGGAATCCTACAAAAAAGGAAATTGATATTCGTTGTTTTGACGGAGTTACTACTATCATCAACCTAGCTGGAGCGAGTATTTCGAAGAGATGGACGCCTAGTTACAAAAAACAAATTCTCAACAGTAGGATTAATTCGTTGCAAACCTTATATGGGGCAATAGATAAATTGCCTCAACATACCATTACATCCATCATATCTGCTTCTGCTATTGGGATTTATCCAGATTCTTTGTCAAATTATTATGAGGAAGATGAAGAGGCGGTAGATGATAGTTTTCTTGGAAGGGTGGTTTTGGCTTGGGAGGAAGAAGCCGATACCTTCAAGAGTCTCGGCATAATGGTTTCCAAAGTTAGAATTGGCCTGGTTTTATCGGACAAAGGAGGAGCTTTACCACAAATGGCAAAACCGGTTAAATATTATACGGGTGCAGCATTTGGATCGGGGCTGCAGTGGCAACCTTGGATACACCTTTCAGATTTGGCCAGAATTTTTCTATTTGTACTAGAAAATGAATTGGAAGGAGTTTTTAATGGGGTTTCTCCCAACCCTGTAACCAATAATAGATTGGTAAAGGAAATTGCCAATGTTTTGAATCGCCCACTAATTTTGCCCAATATTCCCAAAATGATAATGAAGCTTATTCTTGGTGAAATGAGCTATTTATTATTCGCAAGTCAGAGGGTTAGTAGTAAGAAAATTGAAGGTGAAGGATTTATTTTCGAGTTTCAAAACATTTGCTGCGCATTGGAGGTTATTTATCAAAATAAAAAATCCAATTCTAAGATATCCAATGATTTATCCAAAGAATATGTGTCTTAAATACTAAACAATAATCAAGGAACAATATGTAAATCCGCTTTTGGCGGATTTTTTTATAAAGTTTGGTGACATTTTGACATTTTTAAAGATTTGGCAGTACTTTTGCCCCCTCAAATCGGAAGATTAAAATAGTATTGAATATGAGCAAGAATGATAATACCGAAAATATAGAGGAAGAATTGTCCCAAGAACAAATGTTGAAGCAGGAAGAGCTTAATGGGGAAAGGGACCAAGAAGATATAGTGGAAGAGGAAATGTCTGAAGAGGATAGGCTAAGAGAAGATTTAGGAAAGGAGAAGGATAAGTTTCTCAGGCTTTTTGCGGAATTTGAAAATTACAAGAAAAGGACCTCCAAAGAGCGAATGGACTTATTCAAAACGGCAGGACAGGAAGTAATAGTTTCTCTATTGCCGGTCCTGGACGATTTTGACAGAGCCTTAAAAGAACTGTCCAAGGCAGAGGATAAGGAATTGTTCAAAGGTGTGGAGTTGATTAAGGTAAAGTTTTGGGAAACCTTAAAATCAAAAGGTTTGCAGGAGGTCGAGGTAACGGCTGGAGATACTTTTGATGCTGAAATTCATGAAGCCATTACCCAAATACCTGCACCGGAGGATAGTATGAAGGGAAAAGTCATCGATGTCATTGAAAAGGGGTTTAAGCTTGGGGAGAGAATTATAAGACATCCAAAAGTGGTGGTAGGAAACTAAAAAAGTAGTATGAAGGAAGATTTTTACGAAATACTTGGCGTAAGCAAAAGTGCCTCGGCCGCCGAAATAAAAAAGGCATACCGAAAAAAGGCGCTTCAATATCATCCTGATAAGAATCCTGGTGATGCCAAAGCAGAGGAGATGTTTAAAAAATCGGCTGAAGCTTATGAAGTCCTGAGTGATCCAAATAAGAAGGCAAAATATGACCAATTTGGTCATGCTGCCTTTGAAGGAGGAGGCTTTGGAGGTGGCGGAATGAATATGGATGACATATTCAGTCAGTTTGGAGACATTTTTGGAAGTGCATTCGGTGGAGGTGGATTCAGTGGATTTGGAGGTTTCGGTGGTGGTGGCCAGCGAAGGGTGAAGGGAAGCAATCTACGCATTAGGGTTAAATTGACCTTGGAGGAAATCGCCAACGGCGTGGAAAAGAAGGTTAAAGTAAGGAGAAAAATCCAGGCTGAAGGGGTTACCTATAAAACGTGTACTACATGTAATGGCCGTGGACAGGTTACCAAGGTTCAGAATACCATATTGGGCCGTATGCAAACAGCCGCAACCTGTAGTGTCTGTGGTGGAAGTGGACAAATTTTGGACGGCAAACCGGGAGATGCGGATGCCCAAGGTCTAAAAGTTTCTGAAGAAACCGTATCCATAAATATCCCTGCTGGGGTGGAAGAAGGAATGCAATTAAAAGTTCCGGGAAAAGGTAATGACGCCCCAGGCAATGGTATTCCAGGCGATTTGCTGGTTGCCATAGAAACCCAAGAGCATGAAACCTTGAAGCGCGAAGGCGATAATCTACATTATGATTTGTATATAAGCATATCCGATGCCATTTTGGGAACCTCAAAAGAAATTGATGCCGTTGGAGGTAAGGTGAGAATTAAATTGGAACCTGGTATACAGTCAGGAAAAATCTTGAGGTTGAGGGGAAAAGGTGTCTCCAGTCTCAATGGTTACGGTAGCGGAGATCTTTTGGTCCATGTTAATGTTTGGACTCCAAAAGAATTGAACAAGGAACAAAAGGACTTTTTTGAACGTATGCAGGGTAACGAAAATTTTGAGCCAAAACCTGAAAAATCGGATAAATCCTTTTTTGAAAAAGTAAAGGATATGTTCTCTTAAACTTAAAAAATTTGGTGTTTAAATAAAAAACGTATATTTGAAACAATATTGGGTGACCAATATTAATTTTCTTTTTCATAGCAATTTTTTCCCATCCTTGATTCTTTTGAGGGTGGGTTTTGTTTTTATAGCATTTTTAATGCATGGATTTCGTGAAATTCATAAGTAAAAAAAGCCTTGTGAAAACAATTCAATATCTTTGAACAAATTGCTTACATGAATCATATTTTGGTTGCAAATAAGGTCTCCAAAACGTATGGCGGCCACACTGCTTTGCATAATGTTTCCATAGAAATTCCCAAAAATAGTATCTACGGTTTGCTTGGTCCCAATGGAGCAGGTAAAACTACCTTGATTAGAATTATCAATCAGATATCCTTTCCTGACCAAGGCGAGGTTTTTTTTGAGGGGGAGCCTCTAAGGAGCGAACATATTTCCCAAATTGGCTATTTGCCGGAGGAAAGGGGATTGTATAAAAGTATGAAAGTAGGTGAGCAGGCCTTATATCTTGCCCAACTTAAAGGTTTATCCAAGAACGATGCAAAACAAAGATTGAAATACTGGTTTGAGCGTTTGGAGATAGGAGATTGGTGGAACAAGAAAATTCAAGAACTTTCAAAGGGTATGGCCCAGAAAATACAGTTCATCGTTACAGTGCTTCACGAACCTAAACTGTTAATTTTCGATGAACCCTTCAGTGGTTTTGATCCAATAAATGCCAATATCATAAAAGATGAAATTCTTAAGCTTAAGGAAAGTGGCACCTCTATCATTTTTTCTACGCATAGAATGGAATCCGTAGAGGAATTATGTGAATATATTGCTCTGATCCATCGGTCGGAGAAGATACTGGACGGTAAATTATCGGAAATAAAGGAAGCGTATAAGAAGAATATATTCAAGGTAGGTATCGGCACGAGTTCACCAAATGGATTGTTGGACCAACTAAAAGGTAATTTTAAAATATTTGATGCCGTTTCCGGCGAAAGCCAATTGGATTTTTCCGTGCAACTCCCTGGGGGAAATTCCAATGAACTATTGAGCTTTTTGGGAACTAAAGGCAATATCAAAAACTTTACGGAAACGATACCCTCTGCAAATGAAATATTTATAAGGACTATTGAAAACAAAGGTTTCGCCCATGAGTAAGTTACACTTAATTATTAAAAGGGAATACTTGGCCAAGGTTAGGAACAAATCATTTGTTATAATGACCTTTCTTAGTCCTTTTCTAATGGTAGGTATGATTGTCCTCATATCCTATCTTACAAAGCTAAACGATAATGAAAAAAGGGTGATTGCCGTTTTAAATGAAAGTGATTTCTTCTCAAATGAGTTTATAACTTCAGAAAGTACATCCTTTGTAAAGTTCAGGGATATCTCCTTGGAACAGGCCAAGGATTCCACAATGAATATGGGCTACTATGGACTTGTATATTTACCCAATGAATCTAATTTGGAGACAGTAAGCCAACGTTCGTTTTTTTATAGTAAGGAAGCTCCAAGTACCAATATCTTGGAACGATTGGAACGGATTTTTAAGGAGCGGTTGAAACAGGAAAGACTCAGGGAATTTGGCATATCCGCACGTGAATATGCAGAAATGGACAGTGAATATGAGTTGAATATTTCAACCTTTGACGGAGAGCATAACCTAAAGGGAATAAATGAGATAAAAGCAATAATTGGAGGAGGTTTTGGGTATTTGATCATGATGTTCATTATCATTTATGGGGGGTTTGTTATGCGCAGTGTTATTGAGGAAAAAACTAGTCGGATCATTGAGGTCATCATTTCTTCGGTAAAGCCATTTCAGTTGATGCTTGGCAAAATTATTGGTACTTCATTGGCAGGTATTACGCAGTTTGGGATTTGGATCATCTCCGGCGGTGTTCTTCTATTGATTTCTATGTCCATTTTTGATATAGACCCTTCGGATATTTCCAAGGGAGGTATGGGGCCTGGAATGGGTAATTCGACCAATACCATTTTATCATCGGCAGACTCTTCGTTGCTTTTGTATGCTCAGGAAATTTTGGATATACCTTGGCTGCTTTTAATTTTATTTTTCATCATTTACTTTGTGCTGGGATATTTGATCTACAGTTCAATTTATGCGGCAATAGGTGCCGCAGTAGATAATGAAACTGATACACAACAATTTATATTTCCAATAATATTGCCATTGATGTTGGCTATTTACGTTGGTTTCTTTTCGGTATTTAGCAATCCGCACGGACCCATTGCCGTTGGTTTTTCTTTGTTTCCGTTAACGTCTCCCATTGTTATGATGATGCGACTCCCTGGTGGAATAGGGGAGGGCGGTGTTCCCATTTGGCAATTGGTTTCCTCAATTCTCATATTAATAATTACCTTTATTGGTATCGTTTGGCTGGCAGCCAAAATTTACAGGGTAGGAATACTTATGTATGGAAAAAAACCTAGTTATAAAGAATTGTTGAAATGGCTTAAATATTAATGATGGCCCAAGAGGAAACGGAAAAAATAAAGGAAATTATAGAGGAGGATATATGGGGCTCCATTAAGGAGTTTCTGGATTTGGGATTCCATTATAATTCAGGTGATAAATCCATCCATGTTACCATTGGCGTTTTACTGTTGTTGACTATTGCGTTTATAGTGACAAGTTTTGTGTTGCAGTGGGTGCGGAGGTTTTTTACCAGAAGAATGGAGGCTGAAGATAAATTGAAGTTTATCAGCATCTTCAAGTTCATAAAGTATGTAGTCTACATTTTGGTAATTCTTTTTACCATGAGTGCGGCAGGTATTGATATTACTATACTGATTACCGCTTCCGCCGCTTTATTTGTTGGACTTGGACTTGCTTTACAGGAACTTTTTCAGGATATCATTGGAGGTATTTTTATTATTGTTGACAAATCCTTGAGGGTTGGTGATATTATTGAGGTAGACGGTAAGGTAGGTAAAGTCTTTGAAATAAAATTGCGGACTACGAGGGCTATAACTAGGGATGATAAGATTATCATCATCCCAAATCACCATTTTATTAGCGACATTGTTTATAATTATACACAGAATCATAAGACCACTAGGGAGAACGTAAAGGTAGGGGTTGCCTATGGCAGCAATGTGGAATTGGTTACCAGTGTTTTGGAAGCTATAGTCAAGGAGCAAAGAGGCGTATTGAAAAGTCCAAAGCCCTTTGTATTATTTGAGGATTTTGGAGATTCGGCCTTATTATTTTCATTGAATTTTTATATAAGCGATAGCTTTTCAGATCCAAGATTAAAAAGTGATTTGCGCTATAAAATCGATGCTGCCTTTAGGAAGAATAATATTACGATACCTTTCCCACAGAGGGATGTGCATATTTTTCAGCAAACCCCGTTTAAACATAGTAATGTCCAAAAAGATAATTAGGAATGAAGGGCAAATATAGTTGGGCCCTTATTTTTGTACTTGTGGTACACTTTGCAAATTGGGGGCAAACCCCGGATGTTTTCCGGGCGGAGTATATGTTGATGCCCGAGAACAAGGCAGGAGTGGAGACCTCTAGAATAAAATTGTTGGCGAATTTTCCCATTGCCGTTAGAAAAAAAAGAGATTATATTGTTTTGGGAAGCGAGTATAATCGATACAATTTTGAAGTGCCTGATACATTGTTCGCAAATTCAGGTGATTTGCAAAAATTGCATGTATTTGACCTCAATCTCGCCTATGTCTATAAGTTAACAGAAGAATGGAGAATCGTTGGTGTAGTTACACCCAGATGGTCCTCAAATTTTGTAGAGGAACTTCAAGAGGATGATTTTAATATTAATTATACGGTTGGTGCCTATCAGGATAAAAAGGATATAGAAAAACCTTTTCGACTGGTCTTGGGACTTTCCTATAACTCAAACTCACCGGTACAAATACCGTTGCCGGTACTTTATTATGAAAAGCGCTTTCATCCCAATTGGTCATATATTTTGGGAGTTCCAAAATCCGGCATGAAATATTTCACGCGTAAAGGCCATTTTTTTCAAACTGAATTGTTTGTAGATGGGTATTATGTGAACATACAGAATAATATTTTGCTTTCAGGAAACACTTTATCAACCGATGTGTCCTATACGGCATTATTATTGACTCTTGGGTATCAATATAAAATTACCAAGGATATGTCCGTTTATCTTGTAGGGGGGCATTCCCTTTTTCAAAATGGGGCTCTTAGGGATAATGATAGAAAGGATATCTTTACATTGAACGATGAAGCTGGCTTGTATTTTAGAACCGGTTTTAGAATAGGAATTTAAAAGAAAAGTTATGTCAAAAATTTTAGTTATTGAAGATGAAGCTTCCATAAGAAGGGTTTTGGTAAAAATCTTATCCGAGGAAAGCGATAGCTATAAAGTGGAAGAGGCGGAAGACGGACTAAAGGGATTGGAAACCATAAAAAACAATGACTATGACCTAGTGCTCTGCGATATTAAAATGCCCAAAATGGATGGGGTCGAAGTTTTGGAGGCCGCTAGGAAAATAAAACCCGAGATTCCTTTTATAATGATTTCAGGCCACGGGGACTTGGATACCGCTGTGAACACCATGCGCCTTGGAGCTTTTGACTATATTTCTAAACCACCTGATTTAAATAGATTATTGACGACTGTTAGGAATGCCTTGGACAAAAAGGATTTGGTGGCCGAAAATAAGATTTTAAAGAAAAGAGTAAGTAAGAATTATGAAATGGTGGGAGAGAGTAACGAAATTTCTGCCATTAAGGATATTATAGAAAAAGTGGCCCCTACTGATGCCAGAGTGCTTATAACAGGCTCCAATGGAACCGGGAAGGAATTGGTGGCTCACTGGCTACATGAAAAAAGCGCTAGAAGCTCAGCTCCATTTATTGAGGTCAACTGTGCGGCTATTCCATCGGAATTGATAGAAAGTGAACTGTTCGGTCATGTAAAAGGGGCGTTTACTTCTGCGGTCAAGGATCGGGCGGGAAAATTTGAGGCGGCCAATAAAGGAACCATTTTTTTGGATGAAATTGGGGATATGAGCCTTTCGGCACAGGCAAAAGTACTTAGGGCTTTACAGGAGAATAAAATTTCCAGGGTTGGAACGGATAAGGATATCAAGGTTGATGTAAGGGTATTGGCGGCAACCAACAAAAACCTTCAGAAGGAAATTGAGGAAGGAAATTTTCGTGAGGATTTATACCATAGGCTTGCGGTAATTTTGATAAAAGTGCCAAGCCTTAATGAGAGAAGGGAGGATATTCCCTTATTGATCGAGCACTTTTCTAAGAAAATAACGGATGAACAAGGTATGCCTGCCAAGACATTTTCGGCTAAGGCCGTCCAACTTTTAAAAGCGTATGATTGGACCGGAAATATTAGGGAGTTAAGAAATGTTGTGGAAAGATTGATTATTTTGGGCGGGAATGAGGTTTCCGAGGAGGATGTTCAGCTTTTTGCCAGTAAATGATTATTTTATTACATAGCAATCACGAAGTTTCTCTAGGGCATTGGTAGTAATTTCTTTAGTTCTAAGATAATAGTATTTTTTACCCTCGGTTAGATTTTCCACCAACAACTGGTTTTCACATTGCTCAATAATATTTTCGGCAAAATTACTCGCTTCCTTGCAATTGACCGTTTCAACTACTTTATTCAGGGAATTTCTATACTTTTCCAAGGATTGGTCTATCTCTTTGTAAATGGGATTGATGGCATCCTCGGAATTGCCTCCTTCATTACTGATGGACGAATTTTTAGAATCGGCTTTTGCAAGGGCTTCTCGTTTTTGTTCTTCGTGATAGTCATGTTCGGATAATGCTTTTAATCCATTCATGATGCTTTCCAAAGATTTTAAAAGCAAATCCTTGGCCTTGAAGAGTTCTTCTTGCCTTGTGGCTAATTTTAAGCTTTCAAGACTTTGACCCAAGTGTTCTTGAGCGTACTCGCAACCACAGTTGGAAAGTTTTTTTTCCGTTTTCTGAATAGCACTAATAGCCTTATAAACATGATATTTTAACAAATTTACATCAGGTTTTTCCAAAGCCTTTTCTGTTTGGGATTTTGCAAAATCAATATTGGCTTCGGCATATTCACATTCCCTTAAATTTCCAAAGGAATTATAAGAAATAAAGAATAGTACTAGGATAAGTTTTCTGTAGGTTTTGCTCATTCTAATAAGATAGGTTGTAAAATTTGGGATTTTTACAAGGATAAATGTATTAACACGGGTTTGAAGAGGACTATTTTTTCGACAGATAAGCACGGATGTTCGTTCAATAGTCCATTGGTACAATTTGTTGGTCAAATGGTTATTTTTTAATGGGAGAGCCGTAGTTCACGGATTAAAATTTTATATTTCGGTATGGATTATATCGAGACTGAAAAATATAGGGTGCGGAAGAGCATCCAAATAGCCGAGGTTCCTTCCTTTGAGAATTTTGGTAAGACGGATAAGCAATTAAAAAAAGACCTAAGTAAAATTAGACGAGAGCTAGGGGAATTTCAGGATACCCTTTATGCACACAATAAATACAGTGTACTCATTTGTCTGCAAGGTATTGATACCGCTGGCAAGGACAGTTTGGTGCGAGAAGTGTTCAAGGATTTTAACGTTAGGGGCGTACAGGTACATAGCTTTAAAGTGCCAACAGAGTTGGAATTGGACCACAATTATTTATGGAGACATTATTTGGTGTTACCGGCCAAAGGAAAATTTGGTGTTTTCAATAGGACGCATTATGAAAATGTGTTGGTTACTAGGGTACACCCAGAATATATTCTCAATGAGCGTATACCTGGCATTCATAGCGTAGCTGACATTGATCAAAAGTTTTGGGACAAACGATTTGAACAAATCAATAATTTTGAACGTCACCTTCACGAAAGCGGTACCATAATCTTCAAATTCTTTTTGAATCTTTCAAAGGAGGAACAAAGACAGCGATTATTAAGAAGATTGGCAATTAGGGAGAAGCACTGGAAGTTTTCTCCAGGGGATTTAAAGGAAAGGAAATTATGGGACCAATATCAGTTTTGCTATGAAGAGGCCATTAATAATACGTCTAAGGAACATGCACCGTGGTTTACCATACCGGCGGACAATAAAAAAGCTGCCCGGGTCATAGTTGCCAAGATTCTTCTGGAAAGGTTAAAAAAATACAAAGATATCAAGGAGCCCGTCCTTGAAGATGAAATAATGGCTAATTTAGAAGATTATGAAAATCAACTACGTAGTGAAAAGGACGATTAAACTGTGTATATTCTGTCTTTTTTGTGTTCAAATTGGATTAGCCCAAAATTCGGATCAAGAACAGATTAGAAAAATTTATGATGTTGCATTGACCAAGAGTAAGTCATATGATTGGTTAAATTATCTTTCCAATCAAATAGGGGGTCGCCTATCCGGTTCCATCCAAGCACAACAGGCAGTAAATTATACCAAAGCGGAACTGGATTCCCTTGGTCTGGATAAAGTCTGGCTGCAACCGGTAATGGTTCCCAAATGGGTCAGGGGAATACCGGAGTTCGCCTATTTTGAAACTTCTCCAGGAGTAACTACCAATGTCCCTATTACCGCACTTGGAGGGTCTGTTGCCACACCACCCAATGGAGTGAAGTCGGAAGTTATAGAGGTTCAAGGAATAGAAGAATTGGTTACTTTGGGCGAAGCAAAGATCAAAGGGAAAATTGTTTTTTATAATAGACCCATGGACCCTACTGAAATTAATACATTTTCCGCCTACTCTGGATGTGTGGATCAACGATATGCAGGTGCCATGGAGGCGGCAAAATATGGGGCTATCGGTATTATAGTAAGGTCAATGAACCTGAGATTGGATGATTACCCACATACAGGCTCTATGAGTTATGGGGAATTAAAGGAGAGCGAAAAAATCCCTGCTGCGGCAATTAGTACCAATGCTGCGGAATTATTGAGCACTTCGCTAAAACTGAATCCAAGTATTAAATTTTACTTTAAGCAGAATTGTAAAGAATTTCCGGATGTAGAATCTTATAACGTCGTTGGAGAAATAAAGGGAAGTACCCACCCCGAAGAGATTATAGTAGTAGGCGGACATTTGGATTCTTGGGATTTGGGGGACGGTTCACATGATGACGGCGCAGGTTGCGTGCAGAGTATGGATGTTCTATATATCTTGAAAAAAATAGGATATAAACCTAAAAGAACCATACGGGTCGTTTTATTCATGAACGAGGAAAATGGATTGCGTGGCGGGACGGAATATGCCCGTGTAGCGGCTGAAAACAATGAGAACCACATATTTGGATTGGAAAGTGATTCAGGTGGATTTTCGCCACGTGGATTCACCTTTGATGGGCCAGATTCAAGTTTCGAGAAAATTAAAAGTTGGAAAGATCTTTTTGAGCCCTACTTGATTCATCTGTTTCAAAAAGGAGGAAGCGGAGCCGATATCGGACCCTTGAAAAACGATAAAATAACCTTGGCAGGACTGCGCCCTGATTCTCAAAGGTATTTTGATCATCATCACGCCGAAAACGATACGTTTGAACACGTAAACAAAAGGGAACTGGAGCTTGGTACCGCAACGATGGCAAGTCTGGTCTATCTAGTGGATAAATACGGGCTACTTCCCTGAGAATATTTTGAAATTGCAAACTTCTGGGGCCTAATATATACTTTTAGTTACCTTTGCACCTCATTTAAAACAAGTAAAATGGAAGACGGACTATACGCAAAATTCAATACCACAAAAGGTGAGATATTGGTAAAACTCACCTATGATAAAACTCCTGGGACAGTTGGAAATTTTGTGGCCTTGGCCGAAGGAAAAAAGAAAAACAAGATTAAGGAATTGGGGGAACCTTACTACAATGGTTTAAAGTTCCATAGGGTAATACCGGATTTTATGATTCAAGGTGGTTGTCCGCTTGGCACCGGAACGGGCGATGCCGGTTATAAGTTTGATGATGAGTTCCATCCTGAATTGAAACATAATGAGCCTGGAGTACTTTCCATGGCCAATGCCGGTCCAGGAACTAATGGGAGTCAGTTCTTCATAACGCATGTACCTACACCTTGGTTAGATGGCAAACATACCGTTTTTGGTCATGTTGCCGCTGGTCAGGAAGTGGTCGATGCTATTTCTCAGGGCGATACCATGGATTCCGTAGAAATTGTACGAGTTGGTGAAGAGGCCAAAGCTTGGGATGCTGTTAAAGCATTTGAGACTTTTGAAACTTCAAAGGAGAAGCGTTTGGCAGAGGCCAAAGCGGCACAAAAGGCTGCCTTGGATAAAATTTCTGCTGGCTTCAACGAAACGGAATCTGGTCTTAGATATAAAATGATTCAAAAAGGAGATGGACCCAAAGCTGAAAAAGGGAAAAAGGTTTCCGTTCATTATGAGGGAGCCTTGGTAGATGGACAGGTATTCGATTCTTCTTATAAAAGAAATTCACCTATAGATTTTCAATTGGGAGTTGGGCAAGTGATTCCTGGATGGGATGAAGGTATAGGTCTTTTACAAGTAGGGGACAAGGCACGTTTTGTAATCCCATCCGATTTGGCTTATGGTAGTGCAGGTGCTGGAGGTGTAATCCCTCCGGATGCCACACTTATTTTTGATGTGGAATTAATGAAAGTCGGATAGATTCCTAAAAAATAAAAAAAAGCACTTTGGTGAAAACCAAGGTGCTTTTTTATTTGGTCTTATTGTAACTGGTAAGTAAAAGTATGCCGTTAAACAATACGAGTACCAATATAATTGCAAAGAAAATCTTCATGGGAAATAGGGATTACTGTTTATACAAAGCAAATGATCAATTTTATATTGATAACAACTTTGTTGCTTAAAACCCTACTTCTATCTTAAGATTAAATTTTATTTTTTCTTCTTCTCAGACTTGTTACGAGCATAGCAATGTTGACTAGAATCAGAAAAAGAAGTACTCCAAAAAAAGTATTCATAGGTCAGTTTTTTAAGTGGGGAAACTGATGATTGTTTAATTTGAAGATTCAAAACAACGAAAGGGTTGCGTCTAATTGTGAATAAAAATAAAAGGCCCGGACAATTGTCCGGGCCAGAGAACTATAAAAAAGTTAAATCGTTACCTAGTCAAGTACTTTCACATTAACGGCGTTCAATCCTTTTTTACCTTGTTGTAGTTCAAATTCTACAACATCACCTTCTCGAACTTCATCGATTAAGCCAGAAATGTGTACAAAATGATCTGTGTTTGAACCATCTTCAGTAATGAAACCATAACCTTTGGAATCATTGAAGAATTTTACTGTTCCTTTACTCATAATAAAAAAAATTATATATTAATTAAAGCGCGAAGATAGTATATAAATATTTAACTAATAGCTTTTTAGAAAGTTATCTTAATATTAAGGATTTAAAAAAAGGAACCTGAATTATTTTTTATCTGTTTTAGGCCGTTGGGTCAGGTGTCATCCTTAAATACGGTTTAACCTCTGTAATTCCTTTTTTGAACATTTCCTGTGCATCATCTGTGGATATCGCCGGACTCACAACTACGTCTTGTCCATGCTCCCAATTGGCCGGAGTTGCTACTTTGTGATATGCTGTTAACTGTAGGGAGTCGACTACCCTTAACAACTCATAAAAATTCCTACCTGTTGATGCCGGATAGGTAAGAATTAATTTTACCGTTTTGTCCGGGGCAATTATAAATACGGAACGTACCGTAAGATTATTGTCCGCATTGGGATGGATCATGTCGTACAGGTCGGATACTTTTTTGTCCTCATCGGCGATAATAGGAAAATTGACCGTTGTATTTTGTACCTCATTGATATCCTTTATCCATTCATTATGGGAAGCAGCGCCATCTACACTTAAAGCCAACATTTTTACATTTCTTTTGTCAAATTCCGGCTTAAAGTTTGCGGCCGTACCTAATTCCGTGGTACAGACCGGTGTAAAATCAGCAGGGTGGGAGAAAAGAATTCCCCAACTGTCGCCAAGATAATCGTAAAGGTTAAGGGTTCCCATTGAACTGTCTGCAGTAAAATCCGGTGCTTTATCACCTAGTCGTATTGTTGCCATAATAAAGTATATTTTGTTTATCCTATAAAATTACTAGATTATTGGTGTTCCAAAGAAAATTTTAAGGTTAAAAGTCTATTAAAGTTTACCTTTATATAATGGAAGATTTAGAAAAACTACGATATCCCATTGGACACTTTCACCGTCCTGAAATCATCACTAAGGAAATTAGGGAAGTATGGATAAGTGATATGGAATCGCTGCCTGAAAGACTAGGCTCACTAGTTTTTAAATTGAACAATGAACAATTGGAAACCCGATATAGACCGGGAGGTTGGACGGTTAGACAGTTGGTTCACCATATTGCCGATAGCCACCACCATAGCTATACACGCTTTAAATGGGCTCTTGCCGAAAAAACACCTTTAATCAAGGCCTACGAGGAAAAAGATTGGAGCAACCTTTTTGACGCTAGGACGGCTCCCATAGAACTGTCCATAAATTACTTAAAGGCCTTGCACTCCAAAATGGTTTATTTACTTAAGGGACTTGGCGAAACGGACTTAAAAAAAAGTTATCTGCATCCTGAAGGAAACACCAAAGTTAGCGTGGAAGAAAACATGGGTAAATATGCTTGGCATGGTAATCATCATTTGGCCCATATTAGAAATTTAGTGGAAAACAAAGGCTGGTAGGTTATATTTTTTTCATCAGTAAGTACATGGCCTTTTCGGTTTCTATAACTTGCTCAAAGGGTACCTTGGTCGAGGCGACGACCGTGAAGTTATGGGACAGGTAAAAGGATAATGCAGCACCCTTTTTCATAGATTCCAAATAAATGGCTTTTTTTGAAAGATTTTTGGCAAGGTCAGCTACAAATTCAATACACATTCTACCAATTCCATTTCCGGAATATTCCTTTAAAATATAGATTTTATCCAAGTATAGTGCTTCAAGCGCTTTATGTTGTCCTACCTTTTTGTGCAACGTAATCTTTAAAATGCCAACATATAAAACTCCCAGTTTCACTAGGTAAAGTTTGGTATTAAGGTCCTTTTCCTCTTTGGATAATACAGCATTGGTAAAACTATTTTCAATATAGGTGGAGGTATTCCCATTGGGCCAAAGATGCCTATAATGTTGGTTGTAAGACTTTTTACCTATTTGTATATAAACGGAATAAAGTTCTGGAACCAAGGGTTGAAACTGAATGTCATTTTTATGGTTCATAAAAAATCCCTATCCTAAATGAAGTGGTTATTGGGTTTTCCATTTTATGTTACACCCAATACTAGGTTTTTGATGACCGTTTATTTCGGTTCCCAATAACAGTGCATCCATGGCACCCATAAGGTCTTCCCCGGTCAGTGGAATCCCGTTATCTGGGCGTGAACTATCCAATTGTCCTCTATATACTAATGACTTTTCGGAATCGAATAAATAAAAGTCCGGAGTACAGGCAGCATCGTAAGCTTTGGCAACTTCCTGTGATTCATCATATAAATATGGAAAGGTATATCCTTCTTCCTTTGCCTTTAACTTCATTAGGTGTGGTGCATCTTGTGGGTAATTCTCAACATCGTTACTGGAGATGGCAATAAAGTGGATGCCTTTGGGCCGATATATATTTGCCAATTCAACAATTTTTGGATTTACATGTATAACGAATGGGCAATGATTGCAAATGAACATTATAACGGTCCCATTTTCCCCAACAAGTTTATCGAGTTTGAATTTTTTTCCGGAAACCGTATCCAAAAGGCTAAAATAGGGTGCCTTTGTGCCCAGTTCCAACATATTACTAGGTGTTCTTGCCATGGCTCAAGTTTAAAGTTCAAAGTTATAAAATCTATAGGTGTTGCGATTGGTGTAATCTATTCTTAACTTAAAAGAAATTAAAAGAACTTAACATGGAAAAATCATATATATCCCTTACCGAGGCTATCAATAGCCTCAAGGACGAAGGTTTTACTGAAGATTTTAACCTTTGTGATGCCGGAGTAGAAAATAAGGCGAAGAAAAAAATCCATAAGGCCGTTGACCTCAATGTTGTTAAATATTATCGTTTCGAGGGGCAGACCAATCCGGATGATAGCACAATTCTATATGCAATTGAGACCAATACCGGGGAAAAGGGCCTTTTGGTGGATGCTTATGGAGTATATGCCGGAAACGTTTCTAGGGAAATGATTGAAAAACTAAAGCTTCGGTAATGTGCATTCAGATTAAAAGAGCCCTTAGTATTTTAACACTATTTTAGTATATTGCCTTCTTGTCCGCTCTACGGGATTCACATTTTGTGTTTTTAGGGTTGGATGGAATTTAATTGAAAATTTTTGGCTGAAGATACCCTGGATAGCGTTCAGATTAATTTTGACAACGAAGCCTTATGGCTAATGAACTTTGTTTTGGCATTGGTCATGTTCGGGATAGCACTTGAAATTTCATTCAAGGATTTTAAACAACTATGGATTAAGCCTAAGCCTGTTTTGGTTGGGGTTGCAAGTCAATTTTTGTTATTGCCCTTAATCACTTTTTTATTGGTTTATTTTCTGAGACCCTATCCTAGTGTAGCCTTGGGAATGTTCATGGTGGCCGCATGTCCCGGAGGTAATATATCCAATTATATTACTCATTTGGGTGGTGGAAATACGGCACTATCGGTCTGTCTTACGGCAATTGCGACCATCTTGGCCATTATTATGACACCTTTCAATCTAGAGTTTTGGGGATCCCTTTATGAGCCAACTTCAACGATATTGAATTCTGTGGCAATTGAGCCCATGAAAATGGTAAAACTTGTGGCTTTATTGCTCGGCATACCTTTAATCTTGGGTATGGGCATGAATCGTTGGAAGCCCATTCTCGCTTTACGATTGGCCAAGTTTTTTAAAGTATTTTCTTTAGTGTTTTTTATTTTATTGGTGGTTTTGGCATTGATGAATAATATTTCAATTTTTTTGGACTATGTGTTATATATTTTTTGGATTGTGCTACTTCATAATCTGTTAGCTTTTTTGGGAGGATATGGAATTGCGAAGGTATTTCATTTGGACTACCAAAACATTCGATCCATTACTATTGAAACGGGCATTCAAAACTCAGGTCTTGGTTTACTTTTAATATTTACCTTCTTTGATGGATTGGGGGGTATGGCCATTTTGGCCGCTTTTTGGGGAATTTGGCATATGGTTTCTGGTTTGATTTTGGCTAGTTATTGGAACGCGAAACCTATAAAAGGTAAGACACTGGCATGAAAAACTTGCTTTATGGCATGGTAAAGGTCTATATAAGGACTGGCCTACATTCATATCACAAAAAGATCGAGGTATTTGGCTTGGATAATGTACCCAAGGGCAAGCCCGTTTTGTTTCTGCCCAATCACCAGAGTGCACTTATGGATGTCTTGTTAATTGCGGTTGACTGCAATAGAAAACCTTATTTTCTAACCCGTGCCGATGTCTTTGGAAAACCTCTATTAAATAAAATTTTCAACTTTTTTCAAATGATTCCTGTATATCGTATTCGGGATGGGAGAAGGTCCTTAAGTAAGAACGATGAGGTTTTTGATATCTGTTCCAAAATTTTGGGAAACGGCAAATCTTTGGTAATGTTCCCTGAAGCCAACCATAATTTAAAACGTAGGGTGAGACCTTTGAGTAAAGGCTTTACCAGAATAGTTTTTAGAACATTGCAACAGAATCCTGGTATCGATTTACAGATTGTTCCTGTGGGCTTAAATTATGAGGATGCGACAAGTTTTCCAGATTCTGTAGCGGTCTATTATGGTAAACCAATAAGTGCCGAGTCATTGTATGACGCTACAGATTTAAAAGGTTCTGAAAACAGAACGAAAACAGCTGTTTCTTCAGCTTTAAAGAAACTTACTACACATATAGACACGGAACCGGATTATGACAGGATAGTTGCTCAAATTGAATCCAAGAAACATTCTTATTTGAGGCCAGAAGCTATTAACGCAAAAGTAAAAACCTTAATGGAAGAAGGAGGGGAATCTGACCCATCTTCACGATCAAAGCCAAAAATTAACTTTTTCAAAGTGCTAATCGCGATCCTGAACTTTCCAGTTTGGTTTTTATGGAGATTTTATATGAAGCCGAAGGTCTGGGAGCCGGAATTTATGGGAACCCTAAGGTATGCTACTGCCCAGATAGGTTTTACGGTTTATTATATTATTCTGTTCATAGTAATATCCGTTTGGATGAATTTGACAATGGGCTTCATTATGGTCTTTGGTATCTATCTATTGAATAGAATATTGGTCAAATTGGCCTAATCTAAAAGAACATATTTACTGAAAATAAAAACGACCCTACAGCGGAGGGTCGTTGGTTTTGTTTGTGAAGGTTCTTCTAAATTAAATATCGTCGAAACTTACATCGGTGAAACTGCCACTGGAATTTGAATCCTCGGCATTACTTGTTTCTTCCTCTTTTTTAAAGTCCTTTTGGTGTCTTTCTGAAATTACCTCCTTACCTTTTTCGTTGATAATAAAATCCATCATTTCCTCAACATTTTCCCTGAAGGCTTCAAAATCTTCCTTATAGAGGTAAATTTTGTGTTTTTTGTAGTGGAAGGAACCATCGTCGTGGGTAAATTTCTTACTCTCTGTAATCGTCAAATAATAGTCGCCTGCCTTAGTGCTTCGTACATCAAAAAAGTAAGTTCTTCTTCCTGCCCTTAAAACTTTAGAGTGAATTTCCTCTTGATCCATTAAATCTCTTTCGCTCATTTCCTTATTTATATTCTATGGTTAGTCTATCAAAAATGGAAAAAAAATAGTTATTCGACAACTAATTTTTAGTTTTCTTTGTCCGATAGTTGATTCTTATAAAGTTCTTTATAGTAGCCATCTAAAGAATTTAATTCTTCATGTGTGCCTTCTTGAATCAGCTGGCCGTCCTCGAGAACCAAGATTTTATCGGCATTTTTCGCAGATGAAACCCTGTGACTTACAATTAATGTAGTCTTTTCCTTGGATGCCTTTTTGAGATTGGCAAGAATTTCTTCTTCTGTTTCTGTGTCTACAGCTGAAAGGCAATCATCGAATAAATAGATTTTTGGATTTTTCAATAAGGCCCTGGCAATGGATACACGCTGTTTTTGACCTCCACTTAGGGTAATGCCCCTTTCTCCCAAAACAGTATCATATTTTTTGGAGAAGCCCATTATATTTTCATGGACCACTGCTTCTTTGGCAATGGAGATAATCTCTTCTTCGGTAGCATCTTCCTTTCCGAATTTAATATTGTTCCTAATACTATCGGAAAATAGAAAAGCATCTTGTGGAACCGCTCCAATGGCTTGTCTTAGACTGGTTATTTCATATTCCCTTATGGGTTTTCCGTCAATTAGTATTTCTCCGGATGAGACATCATATAATCGCGCCACCAAATCCAATATGGTAGATTTACCGGACCCCGTTTTTCCTAAAATTGCTGTCGTTTCACCTGGATTAATTGTAAAGGATAGGTGTTTAATCGCATTTATTTCTGTATCCTCGTATGTGAAGCTAACATCTTTGAACTCAACTTTGCCTTTTACATCCTTGAGTTCAATATTGCCATTGTCAAGTTCTGAGTGTTGTTCCAAAAACTCGTTGATTCTTTTTTGGCTGGCTTCTGCCCTTTGAACTATGGAGGTAAGCCAACCTACTATGGCCACGGGCCATGTAAGCATATTTACATAAAGAATAAACTCCGCAATAAGCCCCACTCCAATTTCACCCCTTAAGTATTGCATTCCACCAATATAAATGACTAGAATGTTACTAATGCCTATAAGTAAAATCATCAAAGGAAAGAACCAAGCGTTTACCTTGGCCAAGCTCATACTTTTATCCTTGCCATCATTGGCTAGAAATTTAAGCTCTTCATGGGTTCTGGGTTCCAAGTTATATGCCTTGATGACTGAAACACCTGAGAAAATCTCCTGGGTAAATGTTGAAAGTGTGGATAGATATTGTTGCACTATAGTACTCCGTTTATGGATTACCTTACTTATTTTATAAATTAGAACGGATAATATGGGTAGAGGAAGAAGTGTATATGCCGCCAAAGTAGGTGCCTTTATGAACATTAATGGTACCAAACATACAAAGAGGGTCAAGGTTTGTATCCCATACATGATTGCCGGACCGGCATAGAGACGAACCTGGTTTACATCTTCGCTAATGCGATTCATTAAATCACCCGTCCTGTTTTTTTTATAAAAATTGAGACTGAGATTTTGATAATGGTCAAAAATCTCATTTTTTAAATCATATTCAATGTAACGGGATACATTGATTATGGTCTGCCTCATTAGGAAGGTGAAAAAACCAGAAAGCAATGCTGCGCCAACGATGATTAGTATGTATTCCAATAATAAGGACTGTGCCTCGGTTTTGGCAATTTCAGTATCGAGAAATTTCTCTACTACAGAAATAATTTTATTTACATAAGACGGCATCACCAATTGGAAGATTCGGGCAATTATGGTGATGATGATTCCCACAAAGAGTTTAAGCCAATATTTTTTAAAGTATTTATTTAGATGCCTAAGTTCCTTCATGTAAAGTTCTAGTGGTAATTTGAAATCATCAAAGATAGCTTTTTTTGCATTCTACCTATATTTCAAAGAACACCCAAAATTTAAAGCCCCTCTATTATATTGATGAAATATCTGTTATTGGAATTTCGGCAAAAAGGAAAAATAACAAGCGTATATCATTTTTATTTTTTTACATGTGAATCTTTCATTTACCAAAGATTAGTTATGAAGATTACCGGGAATTAAAAATAAACAGGTTTGTCCAAAATTAGTTTGGAATGGTTTGGTATCGATTTAAATAGATGCGTACTTTTGCCTCAGAAAATATTCATCATAACAAAAGTTCTTTAACATGCTTACAAGAAGGCATATTAGGGTAAAGGTAATGCAATGTATTTACTCCCTAATTCAATCCAAGGATGACTCGCTTCAAAAACAGGAGAAATTTTTAAAAGTAAGCATAGAGAATACGTATACCCTCTATTTGCTGTGGCTAAGTCTTTTTAAAGAAATTCAGAAATTGGCCGCAGAGCAACTGAATCTTTCTACTAAAAAGTATCTTTCAGACGATTCCCAAAATCATTTTCCCAATAAGGCTAAGTTTGTAAACAACAGATTTCTGGTTCAACTTCAGGAAAATTCTTTGGTTAAGGAAGAACTTTCAAGTAGAAAATTGGACAACTGGTACTTGAACGAAGAGTATGTGAGGCTTATATACAAGTCTATTGTTGATAGTGATATTTACAAGGAATATATGACAAATCCCGATGGAGGTTATGAACAGGACAGGGAAGTTTTCATTGCTCTTTTTAAGGAAGTTATCGCTCCAAACGATAAAATATATGATTATTTTGAAGACAACAAACTAACCTGGGTAGACGACATACCCATTGTAAATACCTTTCTGTTAAAGCAATTAAAAAAAATAAAGCCCAATCAAAGCTCAAATTTCTTCCTCCCCAAATTGTTAAAAGATCAGGAAGATATGGACTTTGCCAATAATTTATTAAAAAAAACGTTGTTGAAAAACGAATTGTTGGAGAAGGAGATCGAAGGTAAGACCCCAAACTGGGACAAGGACCGGATAGCGGATGTTGACTCAATATTACTAAAGATGGCCATTTGCGAGTTGCTCTATTTTCCTTCCATTCCAGAACGGGTCACCATTAATGAATATTTGGAGATTGCCAAGGAGTATTCTACCCCAAAGAGTAGCATTTTTATAAATGGTATTTTGGATAAGCTTACAAAAGAATATAAAAAAGAGGGTAAGCTAAATAAAATGGGGCGAGGCCTGTTATAAAAATATTTTCTAATTTTGTTTTAATCTAAAAAAAATCAATAATGAAAAAAGTAGTTTTTGCCATTGGCGTAGTCGCTTTGTTTTCGTTCACTTCTTGCAAGGAGAACGCATCCAGTAAAATCAAATCTGATAATGTTGCCGAGGCGGCGGTTAGGGATGAAGCTGCAAAGGCGGTTCCAGTGATGACTTTTGAGAAGGCTGAACATGATTTTGGAACCATTGAACAAGGAACTCCACAGGAAACAGCATTTAAATTTACGAATACAGGTAATGCACCGTTAATTATAACAGATGCTAAAAGTAGCTGTGGCTGTACCGTTCCCAATCCTCCAAAAGAGCCTATAGCTCCAGGCGAAACAGGTGAATTGTTGGTTAAGTTTAATGGACAAGGCCAAAACCAAGTTACTAAAACCATTACGGTAACGGCCAATACGGAAAAAGGTTCTGAATTACTAAGAATCAAGGCATTTGTAAATCCAAAGGGAGCAGCACCGTTAGGACCTGTTAAATAATTTAGGTTAATATTATAATACTACCAAAAAATGGGTGATATAGGACAGTTTCTTCCAATGATTTTGATTTTTGTGGTCGCATATTTTTTTATGATCAGGCCCCAAATGAAACGACAAAAGGACGAGAAGAAATTTGCTGCGGAACTAAAGCGTGGTGACAGGGTAATAACAAAGAGTGGCCTACATGGTAAAGTCGTAGAGTTGAACGACAAGGATTTTTCCTGCATTTTGGAAACCATGGCAGGCAAGCTAAAGTTTGATCGCTCTGCAATTTCCATGGAAATGAGCAAAAAACTATCCGCTCCGGAAAAAAAATAAAAGTAAATTATCTACAGCAAAAGAGGCATCAATTTAGGATTGATGCCTCTTTTTGTTTTTAAAATCGCTATATTCAAATATTAAAATTTATTCAAAAATGTTACGTAATAGAAGAGACTTTATAAAAAAGAGTACGGCTGGTTTAATCGTGTCCGGAGCGAGTTTTATGTTCCCAATGGAGCTTTTGGCGACAATGAGAAAAAAGGTGGGTGCCAATGATACCATTAATGTGGGACTTATTGGATGTAATGGTATGGGTTTCTCGGACCTGTCCTCCTTTCTAAAAATGAGTGACATCAACGTCATTGCCCTATGTGATGTAGATGAGAATGTGCTCAAAGCGCGAACGGCGGATTTGGAAAAGGCAGGTATCAAAAAACCAAAATGGTACAAGGATTACAGAAAGCTTTTAGAAAATAAGGATGTTGACGTTGCTATTATCGGAACGCCGGATCATTGGCATTGCCTTCAGTTGACTGATGCCCTCCAGGCAGGCAAGGATGTCTATTGTGAAAAACCCATTGCGAATTCTGTTCAGGAAGCCAATATCATGTTGGACTACGTTGGGGCTAGCGATCGGATGGTGCAAATTGGACAATGGCAGAGAAGCCAACCCCATTTTGTAGACGCAATAGATTTTGTGCACTCCGGTAAGCTCGGTGAGATAAGATTGGCCAAGGCATGGGCCTATCAAGGTTGGATGAAGCCTGTACCCATTTTACCAGACGGTGCAGCTCCGGCGGGAGTGGACTATGATATGTGGTTGGGGCCAGCTCCGCAAAGACCGTTCAATCCCAACCGTTTTCATTTTAATTTTAGATGGTTCTGGGATTATGCGGGAGGTTTAATGACGGACTGGGGAGTGCATCTTATAGATTACGCTCTTTATGGAATGAAAGCAGGCACACCAAAGTCGGTAATGGCTTTGGGTGGTAAGTTTGCATATCCTGATGATGCATCAGAAACCCCAGATACTTTGCAAACCGTTTATGAATATGATGGTTTTTCTATTTTATGGGAACACGCCACAGGTATCGATGGTGGTAACTATGGAAGAAACCATGGTATTGCCTTTATAGGTAATAATGGAACTTTGGTTTTGGACCGACAAGGATGGGAAGTGATTCCCGAGGAGGAATTCCAAGGTTGGGGTAAGGAAGGAATACCAAAGATGGAGGCCATGTCCTTTGACAATGGAGGACAAAGTGGTTTGGACCTTCACACCAAAAATTTCATGGATGCGGTTAAAAGTAGGGACGCCTCCAAGTTAACGGCACCCATAAAGGTAGGTTATGATGCGGCCTTGGTTTCACATATGGGTAATGTAGCCTTTAAGACTGGTAATAGAATATATTGGGACGATGCGGCCGGCAAATTCAAAAATGAAGAGGCCAATCCATATTTAATGGCGAACTACAATAATGGCTGGAAGTTGCCCATGGTCTAAAACCAACCAACAAGGGTTATCGATATTTGTCATTTAAACCTTTACCCTCCAATATCATAGGAAGAATTTTAGCCAATCTGGAAATTTTTGTCTTTTCCAGTTTGGCTTCTTCTATATATTCTACATATTCCTTTTGCTTATAAGGGGTAAGTACGTTGAACGCTTTTTTTGCTTCAGGATTGGCGTTAAATGCTTTTATTAGAAGGTCGGGTAATTCAAGTTTGGTAGATTTCTTCTTTCTACTAGTGGTGAGGCTTGTGCCCTTTTTTTGGTTTTTGATTGCTTCTGAGAGGTATTGCGAAATTTTTTTCTCATCAATTTCATTCTCATTATAAAATTTCCAGTGTCTCATGACCATGGTCTTCCCTTCCTGGGCATTTTCCAAGACCTGGTATGGGTCTGATAAAAAAGCTCCATTAAAGAACCAAACACCGAAGTGATTTTTAAACTTGCCAATAGCCACAATGTTTTTATTATCCAGAGTATATGTTGGAAAATTCCACTTATAGGTTTCCTCCAAGTCGGACTTCAATAAAATCTCCCTTAGCTTTTTTACTTCTTTTTTAAATTTATGTTCTTCTGAAAAGAAAGCCTTCAATTTTTCAGACCTATCCATGGTGTTAGCTTTTATGAGCAGTAAGTTCGCAAATTTTCACGATAACCTCTATGGCTTTTGCCATACTCTCGACCGGGACATATTCGTATTTCCCATGAAAATTATGACCTCCGGCAAAAATATTGGGGCATGGTAGGCCCATGAAGCTCAACTGGGAACCATCGGTGCCGCCCCTGATAGGTTTAATGATTGGTGTTATGCCAACGGATTCCATGGCTTCCTTGGCTATTTCAACAATATGAAAAACGGGCTCAATTTTTTCCTTCATATTATAGTATTGGTCCTTGATTTCCAACTGAACGGCATTCTTATAAATAACGTTCTGTTCTGATACAATTTTGTTTAATAGTTTCTTTCTTTCCTCAAAGCGGGATTTTGAATGGTCGCGGATGATTAGTTCCATTTCCGCATGTTCAATTTCTCCTTTAAAATGGTGCACATGAAAAAACCCTTCCCTGCCCTCTGTTTTTTCGGGTACCTCTGATTGGGGAAGAAGTGAGATGATTTTATTGGCAATAAGAAGAGCGTTAACCATTTTTCCCTTTGCATATCCGGGATGAACACTTTTGCCTTTCACTATGATTTTAGCACTGGCCGCATTAAAGTTCTCATATTCCAGTTCCCCAATTTGACTCCCATCCATGGTATAGGCCCAATCAGCTCCAAATGCATCCACGTCAAATTTATGGGCTCCTCTACCAATTTCTTCATCTGGGGTAAAACCAACTCGAATCTCGCCATGCTTTATTTCAGGGTGATTGATAAGGTATTCCATAGCTGTTACAATTTCTGCAATACCAGCTTTATCGTCCGCGCCTAAAAGTGTTGTTCCGTCCGTAGTGATTAAGGTTTTCCCCTCATATTGTTTAAGGTCATCAAAGTACTCGGGCGAAAGGATTATGTCCAGTTCTTCATGGAGTATAATGTCCTTACCATCATAATTATTAATAATTTTTGGGTTCACGTTTGTTCCCGAAAAGTCTGGTGAAGTATCAAAATGGGAGATAAACCCGATAGTCGGTACTTCATGGTCGACATTGCTCGGCAAGGTTGCCATGATATAGGCGTTTTCGTCGATACTAACGTCGGACATTCCTATTTCCCGAAGTTCATCAACAAGTCTATTGGCTAAATTCCATTGTTTTGCCGTACTAGGGGTTATATTCGAGGAAGAATCGCTTTGGGTATCTATCTTCACATAATTCAAAAAACGGTTCATTATGTCCTGCATAAATCTCTTTTTTCCCAAAAATAGCTTTTAAATTGTATTTTCGTGTTCAGATAGAATTCAATATTTGGATGAAGTTACATGTAGCCCTTGTACTGCTATTCGGTTTTTTATCGCATTCAGTAAGGCCCCAAGCAGATTGTCTTCTGGGTGTGGGGATTACTGAAAATGAAGTGATTGCAGATATATTTCAAATGAACGATAGCCAACAGGAACAGCTTGTAAATCTGGCGGCTGAATTAAAGTACCGAAATGAAATCCTTAACAATCAATTGAAGAATTTATACGATAGGCATCCACAAAATACCGTAGATGAACTCAATGAAATGGCACTTAAATACCGCGGCATAATGGACAGCATGCAATCCATCCAGTCCATGATAGACAAGCGGATTCTCTCCCTGTTTAATCAAAAACAGTATGAATTGTATATAGAGTTATGCCATCAAGCTTCCCGTTCTCCTTTTGTCATTGTTCCAAAGGTTTATAGCGATAGTATTCCCTCCAAACAGGAATAGAATTTTTTGACGTTTTGTAGTTAATAGGAGAATTTTAAACCTTGCTCTTCGTATTTTTGCTACAAATACATCTGCATGTACAAGTCGATTATACGCCCCATACTTTTCTTGTTCGACCCTGAAAAAGTTCATCATTTTAGCTTTTTCTTGATTAAGATGTTATCCAGAATTGGAATTTTGGGATTGATAAAGCCTTTTTTCACTATAGAGGATCAAAGACTGGAACGAGAGGTTTTTGGATTAAAATTTAAGAACCCGGTGGGTCTAGCCGCTGGTTTTGATAAGAACGCAATGCTTTACAATGAACTTTCCAGTTTTGGCTTTGGCTTTGTTGAAATTGGCACGCTGACCCCCAAACCCCAAGATGGAAACCCCAAAAAAAGATTATTTCGATTAAAGACAGACAGTGCCATTATCAATAGAATGGGTTTTAACAATGAAGGTGTATTTGAGGCGGTGGAACGATTAAAAAAAGAACACATGGTATTGATTGGGGGAAATATCGGTAAAAACAAAATTACGCCCAACGATGATGCTATAAAGGATTATTTAATTTGTTTCGATGCCCTTTTTGAACATGTGGATTATTTTGTAGTCAATGTCAGTTCTCCAAACACCCCAGGACTTCGAGAACTTCAGGATAAGGAACCTCTAACAAGATTGTTGAAGGAGCTGGAGATTACCAATAGGAAATTGGCATCTGAAAAGTCGGTCAAAAGAAAACCGATTTTACTGAAAATCGCACCGGACCTTACCAATGACCAACTTTTGGATATTATTGCTATAGTTGCCGATACCAAAATAGATGGAGTCATTGCGACAAACACAACTATAGAACGTAAAAACCTTAAATCCCATGTTTTGCTTTTGGAGGAAAACGGTGGTTTAAGTGGGAAACCGTTAAGAGATAGAAGTACCGAAGTTATTCGATTTTTATCCGAAAAAAGTAATAAAGCCTTCCCAATCATAGGGGTAGGTGGGATTCATTCTCCTGAGGATGCTTTGGAAAAGTTAAACGCAGGAGCCGATCTAATTCAGTTATGGACAGGCTTTATATACGAAGGTCCAATTTTGGTTAAAAAAATAAATAAGACTATCCTAAAACAAAAAGTATAAATAGAATTTAGTTCGTCCAATAGTCCATAACAAGTACATCATCCAAATGTGGCCCAAGTACAGCTCCAAAGGCCTTATGGTCTGGATGAGGTAAATAAATGGCCCTATCTTCTTCACTATTAAAGGTAAGAAAGAAAACATGGGTGAATCCCTTGTCCAAACCTTCTGGACTGTTGTTGGTTCCCCATTCGTAACCGGCAATTTGAGGTATTTTAGAAGGAAGGGCATGGAACGCTTCCTCTACTTTCTTAATATCCTCTGGAGATGTACCATCCTTAAATTTGAATAGGACAACATGTCTAAGAACACTATCGTTTGATTGTTCCATTTTTTCGTTCATAGAATCTTTATCGTGATTATTGTAAGAGAAGCTAAAACATACACAAGCTAAAATTATAATAATCGCGGAAATTTTATTTTTCATGACTTTTAAATTTTGAACAAGATATAAAAAATCGTTTAGCCCAAAATTTTTTGTTTGTAAGAAGATTTACACTTTCACTAATTATTCATTTTAAAGACCTCTAAATTTCCTATGGTTGTTTGTATTTTTACGTTATGCCCAACAATAAAGTCAAGCTTATAGAATGTCCGAGAGATGCCATGCAAGGCATTAAGGATTTTATACCCACCGAGGAAAAGGTAAGGTATCTGCAATCCCTGTTAGGATGTGGTTTTGACACATTGGACTTTGGCAGTTTTGTTTCCCCTAAAGCCATTCCTCAAATGGTCGACACGGCCGAGGTGTTGTCCAAATTGGACTTGTCCAGAACTCAAAGTAAGTTATTGGCTATCATTGCCAATGTACGTGGTGCAGAGGATGCCGTAAAACATCCGGAAATCGATTATTTGGGCTTTCCCTTTTCCATATCGGAAAACTTTCAAATGCGAAACACTCATAAGACCATAGACGAATCTGTGGAAACGCTTCAAGAGATTTTCAATATTGCCGATGCCGCCAACAAAGAAGTGGTGACCTATATCTCTATGGGTTTTGGTAATCCGTATGGAGATCCTTGGAATGTGGAGATTGTGGGGGAGTGGACTGAAAAGCTGGCCTCCATGGGCGCAAGGATTTTATCCCTCTCGGATACCGTGGGAACTTCAGATCCCGAAACCATTGACTATTTATTTGCCCATTTGATACCTGCTTATCCCCATATTGAGTTCGGGGCACATCTTCACACGACACCCACAAAATGGCACGAAAAAGTAGAAGCGGCTTATAAGGCAGGTTGTCGCAGATTTGATGGTGCAGTTCAGGGTTTTGGCGGTTGTCCTATGGCCAAGGACGAACTTACGGGGAATATGCCCACCGAAAAGTTACTGTCCTACTTAACTTCTCAAAAGGCGGATTCCAATGTCAATTGGATGGTTTTTGAGGCCGCTTACAATAAGGCGACCGAATTGTTCTCAAAATATCACTGATTCTACCCTATTTCACAGTACCTCTTCTTCATTAAGTCTATAATTTTTAATTTGTCAGCATAGCGCCATACAATCACTAGAATAATTTTTGTACTTTACTTCTAAGAATTTGAATTTCATAGTATTAGTGAAAAAGTATATTGCGATATTTCTTTTTTTTCTTTTGGCATCTTGTCAAGATTCACCTTCTAATTATACTACAACACTTTTCAATGGTGAAAATTTCCATGGTTGGGAAGGTGATACGCTAAATATTTGGCGCATTGAAAATGAAGAAATCGTTGGGGGTTCCTTAACTGAAACAGTGGATCATAATTATTTTTTGGTCACAAAGGATACTTTTGATGATTTCATTTTGAAGCTTAAGATAAAACTTCTTGGGGAGGAAGGTTTTGTGAACTCAGGAATCCAATTTCGGAGCAAAAGGATGTCTGATCCGGATTATGAAATGATTGGATATCAGGCCGACTTTGGAGAGGGGTATTGGATAAGTCTTTACGATGAGTCCCGAAGAAACAGGACTTTGGTGGCACCAGATTCTGCACAGGTGTTAGAATGGATCAAAATTAACGATTGGAACGATTATGAGATTAGGGCAGAGAATAGAAGAATACGACTTTATATTAATGGACATCAGTCCATAGATTATACAGAAGCAGATGAAACCATACCGCAAACCGGTTTGATTGGAATTCAAATTCATGGAGGTGGAAAAGCTCAAGTACACGTTAAGGAGATTACCATTCAAGAATTAAATAACACCCAACCTAACTAAAACAATTCATGAAAAAACATAAAATGGCAAGGCTGTACATAAAAGTGGTTCTGGCTTTTGTGTTCGTAGCTTCCTGCAAGCAGAATGAAGGAAAAGAGAAAATCGTCCAAAGTGTAGAAAGGGATTCTACGGTAATCAATAGGGAATATACATTGGAGGCAAGCATGTTGGGATATTTTGCACCTGATGGTACACGAAATCCAATTCTAAAGGCCAATAAAGGGGACCGCGTTCGTATTACGATTATCAACATGGAGAATATGACGCATGACATATCCATGGAAAACTTGGGAATAACAAGTAAAACCTTGAACGAAGTTGGAGAGAGTGCCAGTATTACATTTTGGGCAGATTCTGACGACACGTATTTCTGCACCGTTCCGGGTCACCGTGCTGCAGGAATGGTTGGCGAATTCAAGATAGTGGATGGTAATTTTAGCACATCGGTGATTGCCGGCATAGTTCCTTTTAAAAATGGAAAACCGATAAATGTTGGCTTTGAAAGAGGAAATTTGAGTGATTGGAAAGGCCAGGGCGATGCCTTTAAAAATCCGTTATTTACCAGAGCGGATTCCATTCATAAGCTAAACACCAAGATTGGGTTTGACGGCGATTACTTTGTAAGTAGCGGAGGCACCAAAGATTCTGAAAAAACAGGGATATTGACTTCGATACCTTTTACGGTCATACATCCCTTCGCCTCCTTTAAGGTTTCCGGTGGAGCTATGGAGGAAACAAGGGTAGAATTGGTTTCCAAGGATGATGATAAAGTAATCTTTAAAACAACCGGACAGGGAAGGACCAATATGCAACCAGTAGTGGTTGATTTGACCGAATATCTGGATAGGGAAATATTTATTCGGATTATAGATAATGAGACTGGACTTTCTCCGATACCCTACATCGGACCGGATGAATTGGCCCATATTAGTTTTGACGATTTTTTGTTTTATCCGGTGAGACCCCAATTTGATAATGAATTGAAACAGGAGGATATTATTGTAATGCCGCCATTAGACCCAATAATCAACGCTGGTCTTTCGGGTAAGGAGGCGGCAAAGGCCATGACCTTGCCCGCCGGGTTTGAAATTACTCTTGCTGCCGCCGAACCGGATGTGGTACGTCCCATAAGCTTTACCATAGATGCTCGCGGACGACTTTGGGTAGTTGAAGGTCATACATATCCTGTTCCGGCAGAGGAAGGCAAGGGCAGGGACCGTATCCTTATTTTTGAGGATACCAATGGCGATGGTACTTTGGATAAAAGAAAGGTGTTTATGGAAGGCCTCAATATGGCCAGTGGTATTGAAGTGGGTATGGGTGGTGTTTGGTTGGGAGCCGCACCATATCTAATGTTTATCCCTACCGATTTTGAAAATGATGAACCTAAAGGAGAACCGGAAATATTGCTAGATGGTTGGGGTTTGGATGATACACATGAGGTGTTGAACAATCTCCGTTGGGGACCGGATGGTTGGCTTTACGGGGTTCATGGGGTTTTTACACATTCTAAGGTGGGAAAACCGGGGACACCGGAGGACGAAAGAACAAAAGTGAATGCTGCCGTATGGAGATATCACCCAACAAGGCATGAATTTGAGGTGTTTTCCCATGGCACAAGCAATCCTTGGGGAATTGATTTTAATGATTACGGTCACCCCTTTATTACGGTATGTGTTATTCCTCATATGTACCACGTTATTCAAGGTGCAAGGTACGAGCGCCAAGGGGGCGAGCATTTTAACCCATATACCTATGATGATATAAAAACTATTGCCGATCATAGGCATTATTTAGGTGATAGGGGGCCTCATGCCGGTAACTTTAGGTCGGCCGCTGCCGGTGGCGGACATGCCCATGCAGGAGCTATGATTTATTTAGGGGGAGATACTTGGCCCAAAGAATATCGCAATACCATATTCATGAACAATATTAACGGAGCCATTATGAACAACGACCAGCTTACAAGGGAAGGTTCGGGTTACGTGGCATCGCATAGAAAGGATTTTATAATCATGAACGACTCTTGGTCGCAGTGGCTGAATTTTAAATATGATGCCAGTGGATCCGTATATGTAATCGATTGGTACGACCAGAATCAATGTCATAGCCCAAATCCTGATGTTCATGACAAAACTTTGGGACGTATCTTTAAAATTTCCCACAATAACGATAAATGGGTTCAAGAAGATTTATACAAGGCTTCGGATATGGAATTGGTAAATTATCAGTTACATGGTAATGATTGGTACGTTCGCCAAGCAAGGACTATTTTGCAGGAGCGTGGAGGCAATCCGGAAATCCATACGGCACTAAAGAAAATTATAGATGAAAACCCTGATATTACCAAAAGGTTGAGGGCACTTTGGACACTTCATGTAACCAATGGTTTGGATGAAAATTACGTAAATGAGCTTTTAGGTGATCAGGATGAATATATGAGAAGCTGGACGGTACAACTTGCCATGGAGGACAAAAAAGTTTTGGATGAAACCTTACAAGTTTTTGTCGATATGGCAAAACAAGATGAATCCCCCTTAGTGAGATTGTACCTTGCATCGGCAATGCAACGTATGGAAGAATCCAAGCGCTGGGAGATTTTAGGAGCATTGCTACAGCGTGAAGAGGATGTAGACGATCACAATCTTCCCTTAATGCTTTGGTATGCCGCGGAACCCATGACAGAGTTAGATGCGGAAAGGATGCTTGATTTGGCGGAAAAATCCAAATTCAGTACGATACTGGAATATACCCTTAGAAAGATTGCCTCCGATAAGAGTGTTACCTCAAAAAGTATATTGACAAAATTTAAAAATAAAAATTCGGAAAAAGCCATAGCGCATAGTAGTATGATCGATTCCCTATTGACCGAATAATATCTAAAAAGAATAATAAAAGATGAAAAAAGTAACGTTTGCCATGCTTCAATTCGGGTTGTTTTGTATGATAGCTACGTGTTCCCTATTTGGACAGAATGTTGAAGAAGGTAATTTTAAGAAAACGGTATTGACACGGGATTTTATATCTGAGGGTGTGGCGGTTGCCGATTTAAACAAAGATGGCCTTTTAGATATTATTGCCGGGTACTATTGGTTTGAAGCTCCAAATTGGGAAAAACATGAGTTGGCACCTTCAAGAGTATTTGATCCCTATGAAGAGTATAGCGAGTCGTTTCTAAATTTGGGAATGGATGTAAATTTAGATGGATGGGACGATGTGGTTATTATTGATTATCCGGGAAAGGCAGGTTTTTGGTTTGAAAACCCCAAGGTAGAAAATCAGCAGTGGGAGAAACATATGATTGCCGATTCCATGGGTATAGCTAATGAATCACCCGGTTTTGTGGACATAGATGGGGATGGTCGCTTGGATATCTTATGTGGGGACGTAGAAAAAAAGCAAATTGTATGGCTGCAAGCACCCTTGAAAAGTGGAGAAAAAGAGTGGAAAAGACATGCCTTAAGTGCTGAAAATGTTCCTGGAACGGACAGGTATTCGCATGGAATAGGATATGGGGACCTGAATAAAGACGGTATAAAGGATGTGGTAATTGCAGATGGTTGGTTTGAGGGAAAAAAGAATAAATCATCCGGGGACTGGAAATTTCATAAAACAAGCTTGGGGGAACCTTGTTCCCATATGCAGGTATTGGATGTAAACGGCGATGGCCAGCAGGATGTCGTAAGTGCATCGGCCCATAAATTGGGAATCTGGTGGCATGAGCAGCTTCAGGACGGTAGCTTTAATACTCATTTGATGAGCGAAACCACCGCCCAGACACATTCTTCTATAATGGCCGACCTTAATGGTGATGGCAAGGAAGATTATATTACAGGCAAGCGTTTTTTGGCGCACAACGGTAGGGATGAAGGAGATGCCGATACTCCATACTTGTTATGGTTTGAGTTTACCCCGGGAATTGCACCATACTTTAAGGAGCATATTTTGGACGATGATTCCGGGGCCGGACTTAACATTGTAGCTCGGGATGTTAACGGCAATGGAAAAGCGGATATAGTAATATCTAACAAAAATGGGGTATTCCTATTTGAGAACAGGATTTCTGCGGAATAGCAATAGTATTGTCTTTCAATATTATCTTTTTGTAACTCTAACTCCAAGAGACACTTGCCAAGAAGAGCCCACTAGTTCTTTCTAGGCATCTTCACGCCTTCTGAATCTCATAATTAATTTTATTTAGATTTATTACAAATAACCTTGTGTTTTTTTAAAAGTTGTATTAGGTTTGCAACTCTATTTAAAACAAGTCTAAATAAACTTAAATAAAATCAGATGAGGAAATTTACATATTCATTAATGCTCTTTACAGGTATTTTTTTTATCTCTTGTAGCTCGGATGACGACGGTATAGATATAACAACCTGTGCAGATGGTGTTATGAACGGAGATGAAACGGGAGTTGATTGCGGAGGTAGTTGTGCACCCTGTGAAACAGCAATTGAAAACCCAACAAATTATGTTTTTACTAGGGACGGTCAAAATACGGTAAGCTTTGATGGTCAAACAACCCGAATTAAAATGGGGCAGGAACTACTTTCCACCTTTAATGTTCCAACTAATTCATTGCAAAAGTTAACAGGTATGTTCGCACATGAGGAAGGCGCGGACGACTTTGAGGATGCCTCCTTAAATGCTTCTGATAAAAGTTTACGGAGTAAGGTTGCAGCTTCGGCAGATTATTTTTCTACCAATGCTACGGATCAAGCCTTGATTAGAACAAAGGTGGATGGCTTCATTAGTGCACAGGTTAACGAGGTATATCCAAATTGGGAAGTAGCCGCTGCAGCAGGTACGGCAGGACAAATAGCGGATGGGGAGCGGACTAGGTATGTAAGTGGTCAAGGTTTGGAATACAACCAGCTATTTGCCAAATCATTGATCGGTAGTTTAATGGCGGACCAGATGTTGAACAATTACTTAAGTCCATCGGTTTTGGACGAGGGTGAAAATATTGATAACAATGACGAGGGAGTTGTAGAAGAAGGTAAACCCTACACCACGATGGAGCATAAATGGGATGAAGCTTACGGATACGCTTACGGTCTAAATGCGGATCCCTCTAATCCGAATGCAGATTTAGGAGCTGACAGTTTCTTGAACGAGTACATTGAAAGAGCAGATTCCGATGATGATTTTTCTGGAATCGCGGATGAAATATTCCAAGCCTTTAAGCTTGGTCGTGCGGCTATCGTCGCCAAAAAATATGATGTAAGGGATCAACAGGCCAATATCATTAGGGAGAATATTTCAAAAGTAATCGCCATACGTGCCATTTATTACTTGCAAGGAGGCAAATCAAAATTATCCTTGGAAACTCCCAACTATGGTGGAGCTTTTCATTCCCTTTCAGAAGCCTATGGTTTCATCTATAGTCTCCAATTTACTAGGAAGCCAAATACCGGGGAGCCTTATTTTTCAAAATCGGAAACCGAAGCTTTTTTGACCAGTCTTTTGGAAGATGGTGAAAACGGACTTTGGGATGTAACCCCAGATACTTTGGATACAATTTCTGAGGCAATCGCCGCTAGGTTTGACTTTACGGTAGCACAGGCCGCAGAATAAAAAGAAATAAGTTTAATTCAGTTTTTTCAATACTAAGATTATAGTTAAACGTTATGATGAAAAAATTCTTTGGTATAATATGTATCCTTGCCATAATAGGGGCATGCTCGGATGATAGCATAGGAGAGGGAGAACCGAACCCATCGCCTGGAGAAGGGGAGATGTTTGAAAGAAGTAGTATGCTCGTTAATTGGGCGGACAATATAATTATACCCTCCTATACCGAATTCTCTTCGGATTTGGCAACCTTAAAAGCTTCTTTGGAGGCCTACCAATCCGATGTGAATGAAACTAACCTCATTGAATTGCGCTCATCATGGATTGCGGCTTATACGACTTGGCAGCATGTGGCCATGTTTGAAATTGGTCCAGCTGAAAGTGTTGGTTACCAATTGAACATGAATATTTATCCTACGGATAGCGAAAAGATAGAAAGTTTTATCATTAATGATAATTACGATCTTTCACTTTCCTCCAATAGGGATGCAAAAGGTTTCCCCGCCTTGGATTATCTTATTAATGGCCTGGGGGAAAATGATGCCGCCATTGTTACTCGCTATAATGGCACGGAAAAAGAACCACTTTTCGCTTATTTAAATTCCGTAGTAGATGACATGGTAAATCTTACTGATAGTGTTTTAAGCGAATGGACAGGCGGTTATAGGGATACCTTCGTCGCCAATGACGGTGCATCTGCAACAGCTTCTGTGGATAGGTTGGTCAATGATTATATTTTCTACTTTGAAAAATATCTAAGAGCGGGTAAAATGGGTATACCACTTGGGGTATTTTCGGGTAGCCCTTTGCCTCAAAATGTTGAGGCCTATTATAAAGGCGATATTTCCAAAACCTTGTTTTTGGAAGGACTGAATGCTGTTCAAAATTTTTTTAACGGTAAATCTTTTGGTACCAATGGGAACGGTGAAAGCTTGGCCACTTATCTGGACGAATTAAATTCAGTTAAAAACGGAGAGGACCTAGCCCTATTGATAAACAAACAGTTTGATTTGGCCAGAGAGGCTGTTCTGGGTCTGTCGACATTTAGAGGTGAGATTGAGAATAATAATCCCCCGACCGATATGTTGCTTGCCTATGATGAAGTGCAAAAAGCGGTTCCTTTGTTAAAGGTGGATATGGTTTCTGCTATGAGTATCAGTATCGATTTTGTGGACGCAGACGGTGACTAATGGGATCGATTATTGAGAAATATATTAAAGCTCCTATGGAGGCCGCCCCTTTGGCGGTCTTTCGTATTTTTTTTGGTTTCATGATGCTTTTTAGTATCATAAGATTTTGGGCCAATGGATGGATCGATAAACTGTACATCCAACCCAAATTCTTTTTTTCCTATTATGGATTTGAATGGATAAAACCCCTGGGTGATTTAACGTATTTACTTTTTATAGTCTGCGGGGTTTCGGCATTCTTTGTCGCCTTGGGTTATCGGTATAAAACGGCAATCGTTATTTTCTTTTTAAGTTTTACTTATATAGAGCTGATGGACAAGACCACTTACTTGAACCATTATTATTTCATCAGTATCCTCAGTTTTTTGATGATTTTTCTACCGGCGAACACCTATTTTTCGGTAGATGCTTGGAGAAATAGGACTAAGGCCTTTCAATATATACCGGCATGGTCGGTAAATAGCATAAAATTACTCTTAGGCATTGTCTACTTTTATGCCGGTCTTGCCAAGCTGAATTCGGATTGGTTGCTCAAGGCCATGCCCTTAAAAATATGGTTGCCATCAAAATTTGATATACCGTATATAGGGGGTTTGTTGGGGCAGGAATGGGTACAATATGCGTTCAGTTGGTCCGGGGCTTTATACGATTTGGCCATACCGTTTTTACTATTGGTGAAAAGGACCCGCCCTTATGCATTTTTGTTGGTCATTATCTTTCATGTGCTTACACGGGTTTTGTTTCCCATCGGTATGTTTCCCTACATCATGATTGTGTCAGCACTCATATTTTTTGATGCGGATGTTCACCAAAGAATCCTCAACGGAGTGGCAAAAATTTTCAAAATTGACGTAGGTCGTTTTAAAAATAATATGGCATTCAAGTACCGATCACCATTAAGGAGAAAATTTGTTTTGGGGTTAATTTCAATTTTCTTCATAATTCAATTGACATTTCCTTTTAGATATCTTCTTTATCCCGGGGAACTTTTTTGGACCGAGGAAGGGTACAGGTTTTCATGGAGAGTTATGCTAATGGAGAAGACAGGCTACGCACAGTTTAAGATTGTCAATGGGGACACAGGACGCTGGTTCTATGTGAACAACTCCGATTTTTTGACCCCTTTTCAGGAAAAACAAATGGCATTTCAACCGGATTTTATTTTGGAATATGCCCATTTCTTAAAAAATCATTTTGAGAAGGATGGCCATAAGTCGGTTGAGGTTTATGTGGATTGTAAGGTGAGTCTCAATGGAAGGTTAAGTACGCAATTCATAGACCCCAAAATAGATTTGACAAGTCAAAAGGAATCGTTTTTACATAAAAACTGGATAACACCATTTAAAGATGAAATTAAGGGAATATAGCTACATACTATTGTTTTTAATAACATTTTCAGCATTCGGACAAGTTAATTTATCCGGTACAATTGTGGATACGGAAGGAGTTCCCGTAGTTGATGCGGAAATCTATATGAAACAGTTAGAGCGTCTGGAGACAACGGATTTGGATGGACGCTTTCTTTTTAAAAATATAACACCGGGAGAATATTCCTTGGTAATTTTTGCCTATGAGTTTGAAATTCAGGAAAGGGAATTGACAATTAGGGAAGACACTAATCTTAATTTAAGACTGGAGCGTCTGAAGACCCAAAATTTATCGGAAGTGGTACTTTCCCAAAAGCGAGAGCAAATATTTGAGCTAAAACAACTGAAAAAAGTGGATGGAACGGCTATCTATGCAGGAAAGAAAAGTGAGGTTGTATTGTTGGAAGGTATCACCGGAAATATGGCAGCTAACAACTCAAGGCAGGTTTACAGTCAGGTAGTCGGTTTAAATATCTATGATAATGGAGATGCGGGACTACAATTAAATATAGGGGGAAGGGGACTGGACCCCAATAGAACGGCCAACTTCAATACAAGGCAGAACGGTTATGACATTAGTGCCGATGTTTTGGGATATCCCGAAAGCTACTATACACCTCCGGCGGAAGCGTTAGAGGAAATACAGGTGGTACGAGGTGCCGCTTCCTTGCAGTATGGGACGCAATTTGGTGGACTTGTCAACTTTAAGTTTAAGGCACCCAATCCTTCAAAGAAGATAGAATGGGTGAGCAGACAGACTTTGGGTTCTTATGATCTCAAAACAAGCTTTAACAGTCTGAGTGGAACCGTAGGGAAATTGAGTTACTACACCTATTTCAATTATAAGGAAGGCAATGGTTTTAGGCCAAATTCGAATTACAATAGCCGAAATTACTATGCGCATGTGGGTTATCAAGTTTCGGATAGGACAAAACTGACTCTTGAGACCACGTTTTTGGATTATTTGGCACAACAGCCGGGTGGACTTACAGATGCACAATTCATTCAAGACCCGACCTATAGCAACAGAAGTAGGAATTGGTTCGATGTAAGTTGGAAATTATATTCGGCACGCTTGGACCATAAATTTTCCACAAATACCGATTTTAGTCTAAATATATTTGGATTGGATGCCTCCCGAAGCGCTCTAGGCTTTAGGACCAATAGGGTATCGCAACCGGACGACCTCGAGGAACCAAGGGAATTATTAGTGGACAATTTTAAAAACTGGGGTGCAGAGGCCCGTTTACTCACGAGATATAAGCTGGGAGATTCACAGTCAGCACTTCTATTGGGGTCTAAAATTTATAGGACCAATAATGATCAAAGACAGGGTCCTGGGTCTGCCGATACCAATGCTGATTTTAACTTTGCCGATGAAGATTTTCCCAACTATGAAAGACAATCAGAATTTGATTTTCCAAATGCAAACCTCGCCTTCTTTGGCGAAAATATTTTTAATGTTACTTCCAAGTTGACCCTTACCCCAGGATTTAGGTTGGAACATATAAAAACACAAAGTATAGGAAGTTATAAGAATATTGTATTGGACTTGGCGGGTAACCCTTTGTTGAACGAAGATGTCCAAGATAATAGGGAGTTTAATAGGACGTTCCTTCTTCTTGGTCTAGGTGCCACCTACAAACTAAACCCAAACATTGAATTCTATGGTAATTTCTCGCAAAATTATCGGTCGGTTACCTTTAGCGATATACGTGTAGTAAATCCTTCGTTTCAAATAGATAAAAATATCAGTGATGAAAATGGTTTTACTTCTGATGTCGGGTTTCGTGGAAGGTACAAGAACGTTTTATCCTATGATGTAAGTGCATTTGGACTTTTGTATGATAATAGATTGGGTGAGATTCTTAAAAATGAAACCCGAATAAATGCCGTTGGCGAAGAAGTGGAAACGGGTAGGGTGATTCGTTTTCGTGGTAACATAGGAACCGCGTTTATTTATGGTTTGGAAAGCTTTTCAAACTGGAGTCTTAAGGAAACTTTTTTTCCAGCGGAGGAGAAATTGAAAATGAACTATTTCATGAACTTGGCATTGACGGATTCTGAATATGTATCATCGGAAAGTACTAATGTAGAAGGTAATAAGGTTGAATTTATTCCAGCCATCAATCTAAAGACAGGGCTCAATTTTGGATACGGAAATCTGCTGGGTAGTTTACAATATACCTATTTGTCCAAACAGTTTACGGATGCAACCAACGCACCTAGGGATATAAATGATAATCAAAGGGGTATAGAAGGGGAAATTCCGGCTTACGATATTCTGGATTTTTCTTTGTCATACACCTATAAAAAATGGAAGCTCGAGGCGGGGATCAATAATGTGTTGAACAATAGTTATTTCACCCGAAGGGCTACAGGTTATCCCGGACCGGGGATTATTCCTTCTGAGCCCAGAACTTTTTATACCACTTTACAGTTCAAAATTTAAGGTCAAAAACGAATATTGGATTGGTAATTTTGTGCTTGAAGGTTTAAATTGGATTCGGCATTTTGATGATAAAATAAAACGCATGGCTATCGGCTTTTTTAATGGCCAATTGCCAACCCCATAAACCAATTATATTCATTATATTTGCACGCAATTAAATCCTTAATTGCCATGGAAGCTCACCTTAACAAAATTCTCGGAGAAGGTCTTACTTATGATGACGTACTCTTGGTACCAGCATATTCCGAAGTTTTACCCAGAGAGGTAAACATTCAATCAAAATTTACAAGAAACATAACTATTAATGTTCCCATAATTTCGGCCGCAATGGATACGGTTACGGAATCACGTATGGCGATTGCCATTGCCCAGGAAGGGGGAATAGGTGTGCTTCATAAAAATATGACCATAGAGCAACAGGCGCTAAAAGTCCGAAAGGTCAAAAGAGCTGAAAGTGGTATGATATTGGACCCGGTCACCATGCCCTTGAATTCCAAGGTTAAGGATGCCAAAGCCAATATGAAAGAACACAGTATTGGCGGTATTCCTATTGTAGATGATGAAGGAAAACTGATAGGAATTGTGACTAACAGGGATTTAAGGTTCGAGAAAAATAATGACCGACCCATTTCAGAAGTAATGACCTCTGAAAATCTGGTTACTGCCGGTGAGGGTACTTCGCTTTCTGAAGCTGAGGATATTCTACAAGAGCACAAAATCGAAAAACTTCCAGTAGTAGATAAGGATAACAAACTAATTGGATTGATAACCTTTAGGGATATCACAAAACTCACCCAAAAGCCCATTGCGAACAAAGACCAATACGGTAGGTTACGTGTTGCCGCGGCTCTTGGGGTTACTATGGATGCTGTGGATAGGGCAGAGGCCTTGGTAAATGCCGGTGTGGATGCCGTGGTAATCGATACGGCTCACGGCCATACCAAAGGTGTGGTTTCCGTATTGAAGGAGGTCAAGAAAAAATTCCCGGATTTGGATGTCATCGTAGGTAATATTGCTACCGGGGAGGCCGCCAAATACTTGGTCGATGCCGGTGCTGATGCTGTCAAGGTAGGAATAGGCCCTGGATCTATTTGTACTACCAGAGTTGTGGCTGGTGTCGGATTTCCACAATTCTCGGCGGTTCTAGAAGTTTCGGCGGCCATTAAAGGTTCTGGAGTACCCGTTATTGCCGATGGAGGTATACGCTACACAGGCGATATTCCCAAAGCGATTGCTGCAGGAGCGGATACTGTGATGTTAGGGTCATTATTGGCGGGAACCAAGGAATCACCTGGTGAGACCATTATTTATGAAGGTAGGAAGTTTAAAAGTTACCGCGGTATGGGCTCTGTAGAGGCCATGAAGCAAGGTAGTAAAGACCGATATTTTCAGGATGTTGAGGATGATATCAAGAAATTGGTGCCCGAAGGTATTGTTGGTCGTGTTCCCTATAAGGGAGATTTATTCGAGAGTATCCATCAGTTTATTGGCGGTCTAAGGGCGGGTATGGGCTACTGTGGAGCGAAGGATATTGCAACGCTAAAGGAAACGGGCCGTTTTGTAAAGATAACAGCCAGTGGTATCAACGAAAGCCACCCTCACGATGTAACCATCACCAAGGAATCTCCTAATTATAGCAGATAGATGTTTATTCGTTTTTTAAGGTTTTACAGGTTTTTCTAAAAGTTGGACCCTTCTTAGGTCGTCCGCAGCTTGCCATAGTTTACTTTTTAAGGAAGGATTTAAGTTGGGATTGTCTTTCAAATAATCTTGAATAATTTGATAGGCCTCTTCTGAAGTGTGATTACCAATGGTACTGCTCAGCCAGCGTTTTGGAAAGAAAATATCGCCAGTTTTTTGAATTTCATCCAAAAGATCTAAGCTTTCCCTTAAATGTTTCAGGGCGAATTTCTCGTGCAGCGGATGATTGATATTATCCAAGGCGGTGGCGGTCCATGCCTCTTTTGCCCTATTTTTTTCGAGTTGAAGCGATGCCATAAAATTGCCTTTAACGGCCTCATCACTGGATAGGGAGGGAAGTAGAAAGTTAAAACGTTCTTGTTGGTCCGGATTTTCAATGGCGTCTTTAGCCCTTTTGATTATTTCATCCGTTTCTGGATGTTGGTAAAGGACCAGATCCATTGCAATTTCAGTATAATCGTCCTTGTTGAGTCGTAAATTGGGTATTTCCATTTTTTTCGACCAAACATCATAAAGGTGCTCTATGGATTCACCATTATAGGCCAAAGAGCGAAAAGTGTTAAAGAGTACTTTCTTCTTATTGGGAGGTAAATTATTTTGTAATTGCATCCAGAGGTTTTCGGTAATTCGGGATTGCTCGGAAAGTTGCTCATCGGAAGAGAGGTATTTCCAAAAGATATACCGCAAATATCCGGATAGTAAATTCGATAAAAGTTCATTTTTTTCAAGATATAGACGGTCCTCGTAAAACTCGATCAGTTCCATAGGTGAAATATTTCCATTTAGGGCATTCTCATAGGCATTGATATAGATGGATCCCCTTGTGGTTTCGTCCTTAATTTTATCAATTATTTGTAGGGAGGTCATATCAGTGGGAAAAACCCCATACCCCATACCATTGGAATTGTAGACAAAAGCAATCGGTTTAGGTTTGCCAATAATTTCATTTACATCCAATTTACTTTGACTCATGTCTATCGAGAAAGTTTGGGAGCCATCAGGATATACCAATGATACATCAAAAGTTTGGGGCCATATGTGATCCGAGCCATCTTCTGCCTTTTGCCGTATTTCAAAATGGGAAATAATGCCATCGGCATCATAGGAAATACTATCTGTAAAAATGGGCCTGCCGGAGCTATTTACCCAAACTTCGCTCCATTGTAATAGGTCTTTTTCGGTTTGTCTGTCCAAAATCTGAACAAGGTTGTTCCAGTCCGCATTGGAGTTTTGATAAGTATCTATATATTCTCGAATACCTTCCTTGAATTTTTCTTTTCCGACGACGGCCTCCAATTGCCGCATCATTACAGGTGCTTTATTGTAAATGATGCTTCCATAAAGGGAACCGGCATTGTTGAGGTTCTCCAACTTTTGACGGATAGGATTGGTACCCTTTGTTCTGTCTTCCCCATATGCACTTGGATAATGCCCCACCATAAAGGCCAGCTCATGGTTAATATCAGGGAACGCCGGATTTACGATCTTATCCGCCATAAAATTAGCGAAGACTTCCTTCATCCACACGTCATTAAACCAATCCATCGTGACCAAATCCCCAAACCACATATGGGACGTTTCATGGGCGATTAGTTTTGCCCTGCCCAGTTTCCTATTCTCCGTAGCACTTTCATCCAAAAAAAGGGAACCTTCCCTATACTGTATTGCTCCCACATGTTCCATTCCCCCATACTGAAAACCGGGTATGGCGGCAAAATCCAATTTTTGAAAAGGAAAAGGGTGGTTCGTGTAGTCCTGTAGAAACACTTTGGAGTTTTCATGTAGTTGAAAAATAGAATCTAGACTGTAACTTATTTTTTCTTCGTCCGTTTCACGATATAACATGTTCATAGGGAAATTATCAATTTGCCTATCTGCCGATTCGAATTTACCGGCAACGAAGGAAAACAAATAGGTACTTATTTTATCCGACTGCCCAAACCTATGTTCTATAAATCCCTCTTTTATTATTTCTTCCATTTGAGGAGCGGCAGTGATTACTCGCCAAGCCTTTGGAGCGGTAATACTTAATTTGTAAACTGCTTTAATGTTGGGTTGATCAAAACATGGAAAAAGGGTTCTGGCCCGATCTGGGACCAATAAGGTGTAGAGGTATTCGTCATTTCGGTTTAGGGATAACTCTCCTGCCCAAAAATCGATTTCCAAGCTGTTTTCTCCTTCTTTTAAATGGTCCAAAGGAATTTTAATATGTTCGTTCTCATGAATAATCTGTATCTGTGCACCGTTGACGGTAAGTTTTTTAAGATGGTCAGATTCCTCCTTAAAGTCCAGAAATAGGGGTGTTTCTAAATTATTCAGGAAAAGCTTCAGTAACAATTTGGAGTCAATAGGTTCTTCCTTACTTTCGGGTATGTTGAAACTTAGGTTGTAATTTACATTGGAAACTTGATTTTTCCTTATTTGCGCCAATTTTAGCGGTACACCGTTTTCGGGATTGTAGTTTTCCCTTTTTTTTGGACTGCAATTAATAAATAGGAAAGCGGAAAGTAGAATTGGTAAGAAACGCATAGTTTGAGTAGTTCTGCTTAATTGTGAAACGGGAATTTAGTGAAATACACGTATGTGGAAAAGATTTTAAACCTTCTAAATAAAAAAAGGGTGTAATTCGTTAATTACACCCTTTTTTAGACTCTATTTGCTAAATAGTTTAGCGAGCTCCTGAATAGGTCTTCCAATCCTTTTCTTTATAGATATCATCACCAAAGTATCGGGCAATGTTCAGGAAAGGCTCCGGTTTTTGGTACCCTGGTACCGGAGAAAGCATATTAAATTCTTGGTCCAGAAATATGGTCGTAGGATAACTTAATCTTCCCTGCATCAAGGCAGCGGCCAATTCATGGTAGCCCTTTCTTCCTGAAGGAACGAACTTATACGTTTTACCCTTAAATTCAATGGGCTCCTTGCCTTCGCCGTCAAGTTTTACCATATAGAAATTTTCGGACATGTAGGCGGCTACCTCAGGATTTTGAAATGTATCCTTATCCATCTTTTTACACCATCCGCACCAATCCGTGTAAACGTCTATAAATACTTTCTTGGGGTTTTTATCCGTAGCGGCCAGCTCTGCAGCCTCGTTCCAACTAAGCCATTTAACCTCTTGGGCATTAATTTGAAAAGCAAGAAATAAAAATGCGAAAAGCGTAATTGATTTTATAGTCGAAGAAATATTAGTTTTCATAGTAATTTTTTGGAGTTAGTCCAATAATTATACCAAAACTAACGTTTTTTTTGACACTTTATTTCACTTCCTCCGCTTGCTTTACCTCAAAAAGGTCCTTTACATCTACCTGATTCTTAATTAAATCATCGAAAGTTTCCCTTTCCCTAATCAAAATAGCTTTTCCTTGATGCCATAAAACTTCAGGTGGTCTAAATCTGGAATTATAATTACTGGCCATTGTAAAACAATAGGCACCTGCATTTTTAAAGCAAAGTATATCCCCCTCGGAAATTTCATTGATTCTTCTATTGCTTGCAAAAGTATCCGTTTCACAGATGTAACCCACAACAGAATAGTAACGCTCCCTGCCTTCAGGGTTGGAAATATTTACGATTGAATGATTGGCACCATATAGCATGGGTCTAATCAGGTGATTGAAACCTGAATCTATACTCGCAAAAACAGTGGAAGTAGTTTGTTTAACAACATTTACCTTTGCTAAAAAGAAACCTGCTTCGCTAACCAAAAATTTTCCAGGTTCAAAGGCTAACGTTAATTCCTTGCCATATTCCTTACAAAATTCGTTGAAGCGAGACCCTAATTTTTTTCCTAATTCCTCAACGTTTGTTTCAATATCACCTTCCTTGTAAGGAACTTTAAATCCACTTCCAAAATCTATAAAATCCAAATTTTTGAAATTCCTGGCTGTTTCAAAGAGTATCTCTGAAGCATAAAGAAATACGTCAATATCTAAAATATCACTTCCGGTATGCATATGGATTCCGTTAATATTCATTTTGGTCAAATCCACGATGCGTAAAAGATGAGGTATCTGATGTATGCTTATACCGAATTTGGAATCGATATGCCCTACGGAAATATTGGAATTTCCCCCAGCCATGACATGTGGATTTATTCTGATACATACAGGTATGTCTGGATGTTTACTTCCAAATTGTTCCAAGATGGAAAGGTTGTCTATATTAATTCTCACCCCCAATTTGGCGGCCTCCTCGATTTCTTCCAAAGAAACACCATTAGGTGTAAAAATGATGGATTCAGGTTTAAAACCGGCCAATAGTCCTAATTGAACTTCCTGAATGGAAACGGTGTCCAATCCGCTTCCCAAGCTATTCATAAGTTTAAGGATAGTAATATTGGAAAGTGCCTTGGCCGCATAGTTTAACTTTAAATTTTTTACAGTTCCAAATGCTTTGGTAAGGCGATTGAATTGGGAAATTATTTTATCGGAGTCATAAACATAGACCGGGTCACCGTATGTTTTGGCTATTTTAAGCAAATCCGCATTTTTCATAGCATCTAAATTTTTGACAAATCTATACTTATAGGAGGATAAGAACAAATAAATAAAGGTTAAATTGAAAAATACAACAATTTGTGTTATATGTAACAATCAAAATTATCTTTTGCTTGTATTCTATTGGCTAGCTTCGTATTTTAGGTTTGGAACCGGATGAATGTAAAACTATATTAGAACTATCATTCCAACAGAAATTCTTTCAATAAAATCTTTACCATGAAGCTACCGCTTTTTCCTTTAAAATCTGTGTTTTTTCCGGGGGAGACAGTGCCCCTTCATATTTTTGAGGAGAGATACAAACAATTGATAAAGGACTGTAGGGAAGAGGCCATTACGTTTGGAATACCCGTGTACATTAATAATAAATTGGAGTACGGGACCGAAGTTCAATTGGTAGAGGTCGTAAATACTTATGAAGGTGGGGAAATGGATGTGGTTTGCGTAGCGAGACAAGTTTTTAAGGTCTTGTCTTTTGACCCTCAGTTGAATGATAAGTTATACCCCGGAGGAGAGGTTGATTTTTTGGAATACGATTTTGTCAGTCCTTCCGGTTTTAAGGCAGAAGTGGTGGAGAAGATTAAGCAACTTTACACTATTATGGAGCTTCCCAACACGCCTATTGATTTGTCCAAGTATAACAGTTTTGTCTTGGCCCATAAAGTAGGATTATCCTATGAGCAGGAATATGAGCTGTTGAAGATTACAAAAGAGAAAGAGCGGCTTGATTTTATTTATAATCATTTGGTAACCACTATACATGTGCTGACACAAGTGGAAAGAACTAAGAAGATAATTGAGTTGAACGGTCATTTTAAGAATTTTGACCCCCTTGATTTTAAAAATATTGAGATATAATCGATTGTTTTTCGAGGAAACCCTATTTTCTTTAACCAATTAATCAAGTTTAATTTTCAATTATTACCCTGTCTTTCCTATTTTTGCCCAACAAATAAAACTATCCAATATATGAACCTTCACGAGTATCAAGGAAAAGAGATATTAGAAAGCTTTGGCGTTCGCATCCAAAGAGGAATAGTGGCCCACAATGCAAAGGAAGCGGTTGATGCAGCCAAACAATTGACGGCGGAGACTGGAACAGGTTGGCATGTAATCAAGGCCCAAGTGCACGCAGGTGGTCGTGGAAAAGGAGGTGGTGTTAAATTGGCCAAAAACTTAAAAGAGGTCGAGGAACTGGCAGGACAGATTATAGGTATGAATCTAGTTACCCCGCAAACCTCGGCTGAAGGTAAAAAAGTACATCAGGTTTTGGTGGCAGAGGATGTTTACTATCCCGGTGATAGTGAAACCAGTGAATTTTACATGTCCGTTTTATTGAATAGGGGCACAGGAAGAAATATGATCATGTATTCTACTGAAGGTGGAATGGATATCGAGGAAGTTGCTGAAAAAACGCCACATCTCATTTTTACAGAAGAAATTGATCCGGCAACAGGGCTATTAGGTTTTCAAGCAAGAAAAATCGCTTTTAACTTAGGACTTTCGGGAACAGCATTTAAGGAAATGACAAAATTTGTAACGGCCTTATATAAAGCATATGTTCAAAGTGATTCCAGTATGTTCGAAATCAACCCTGTGTTAAAGACTTCAGACGATAAAATTATGGCCGTGGATGCCAAAGTTTCCATCGATGACAATGCATTATACCGAAGGAAGCAATATGCTGAAATGCGGGATTTGAGAGAGGAAAATCCTATTGAGGTGGAAGCAAGGGCTGTAGGTCTTAACTATGTTGATTTGGACGGAAATGTTGGGTGCATGGTAAACGGTGCCGGTTTAGCTATGGCCACTATGGACTTGATAAAAATGGCTGGTGGTGAACCTGCAAATTTCTTGGATGTAGGGGGTACCGCTGATGCGAAAAGAGTTGAGGAAGCTTTTAGGATTATTCTAAAAGATCCTGCGGTAAAGGCTATTTTGATAAATATTTTTGGAGGTATTGTTCGGTGCGACCGAGTTGCACAGGGTGTTGTTGATGCATACAAGAACATGGGTGATAGTATAAAAGTACCTATTATAGTTCGTTTACAGGGTACCAATGCGGAAATGGCCAAGGAAATAATAGATAACTCTGGTTTGGCCGTTCATTCAGCTGTTCAGTTTAAGGAAGCTGCGGATAAAGTAGAGGAAGTATTGAAATAGTTTCCGTTATTCCAAATAATAAGTATAGAAGGCAATGTTAACTTAACATTGCCTTTTTTTCATTTCCTGTGTAGATGCATTAGGCATTTGCCACAAATTTGTAGACATTCAGTAAAATTTTTGATGTGCCTTAGAAATCCTTTAGATAAATTTATCTAGTTCTTCTACGGTTTATCATGGCAAGGGTTAAGCATAGATTAACCATTTGAAATTTCAGTTAAGATTTTCTGTAACCGACTTCCAGAATAATTTTCACCATAACTTTGATTTGAGTTTAAAAGGATGATTTTGATTAAAAAAATGTTAAAACCAAGTTTTGTTGTAACATTCTCATTTTTGAGGCGTCTTTTTAATAAATCATCATCAATCAATTATTAATCAGCTTTCTTAACTGAAAGTCAAAAAACAACAAGTCATGAGAAAATTAAGTTTAGTTTTTGTAGCAGCTTTCCTAATCGTAACAGGTAATGTATTGGCCAATAACACCGAAGGTGTTGAACCCGCTAAAAGCCTTTCAAGTCAAATCTCCAACATGCTTAGGGATAATTCCTTTTCTGATATGGAATCCGATTTAACGGCCCAAGTAAGGTTTACACTGAATAGTGAAGGAGAGATCGTTGTGCTGTCAGTGGATACAGAAAGTGTCAACTTGGAACGATTTGTAAAAGGTAGGCTTAACTACCAAAAAGTGGACATTTCCAAGGTGGAGGAAGGTAAACTATTCACTGTACCTGTTAGGATAGCATCTTAAGGATTTAAAAAATCAAACGAAAAGTCCGGGTTCCATTGGAATCAGGACTTTTTTTTGTTTTTATACTTTACGTTGCTCAAATTTCTATCCACGTTTTTCAGTTGTTTGCTTTTAAAACTTTTTGGATTTGGTTTTTTGTGAATCGATTCCGCACCAAGAAGAACTTCTCCCGGTATTTTTGGATCTTCCTTGGTGCCTCTTAAATAGATAACCAGGCCATTCAAGAAATTACGCAATATTTGGTCTCCGCATTCCACATAATTGGGGTGATTCTCCTTTCTAAAAAAGGCTCCTAATTCACTTTTTGATATCTTAAAGTCTACCAATTCCAATATGGCAACAATTTCATCATCCCTTAACCTTAAGGCGACCCTTAATTTCTTAAATATGTCGTTGTTGGTCATTTTTATAAAATTTCATGCAAGTTATCATTATTAATTCATTTGTTAGGCCTTGGTCCTTTAACGAATATTAAAATGGCTTATAAAAGTTAAATATCTATTTTTCAATGGGTAGTCTATACTATTATTTGAATTTTAATGTTATTTCAATAGCCGTACTTTGATAATGGAAAGTTCTATGAACACCTTTAAGGAAAAACTTAGTATTCTTTCGGAAATGATTGCTTTTGCAAGGGTAGATGATACCCTAAAACAATCTGAATACGATTTTCTTTTTAATGTGGCCCAGAGTCTGGATATAAGTAAAAAGGAGTTCGATGCCCTTTTCCAAAAGGAAGTGGAGCATGTTATTCCCAAATCCCAAGCGGATAGGTTGGTACAATTCAATCGTCTTATTCTATTAATGAACATTGATGATAATAACAACCTGAAAGAAATAGAACGTTTACATGATATAGGTTTAAGAATGGGATTGCCCCCATCAGCAATTGAACAGGTATTGTCCATTATGCATAAATATCCCAATAAGATTGTACCGCCGGAAGTAATCATCAATATATTCAAGGCCCATTATAATTAGGACCAGGAATTAAAGCCTTCCTTAATTTTGGTAAGGTCCCTTGAGTTTTTAATTTGAAGCTCCAAGTCCTTTTTTATGTTAATGATTTCCTCCTGTATAGCCTCACTTTGATTGGAATTAATCACATGCTCACCTAGTATATTTAACATGTACAATAATTTTTGGGATACTATAATATCCCCTAGGCAATAAGGTCTATAAGTAGCCAATACATTAAAGAGAACTTCGGAAAAAGTATTTCGTTCAGCATAAACTCTCAACGCCTTCTTATCATCCGTCCAATACTCCAATTCATTGATTTGCATCAATAAAGAAAATAATTCCGTCAGGTAATCTATACTGTTTAAGGCGGTGCCTGGATCATTTATACCCGGGGACATTGCCTTAATTCCAATCTCGGAAATTTGCCTAAAACCATAAATATAATTCTCCCCGGTAAGCTCTTCACTCGAAAAAATTAGGGATTTAAGAATTTTGCCCTTTACCTCTTCTGAAATAGGTTTGTTGGTCATTAAACCCTTAAATCCTTTTAATACGAATTGTCCTTTTCTAAATTTGAGAACTATTTTTAAGTCATTGTTCTTACAGGTTTCCAGAAGGTCACCTGATAAAATACCTTGAAAATAACCTGTAGTATCTATAGTGTTTAGGGACCAATTCTCTTGACTTGGAAACGCCTTAAATTCCTGGTTATCAATAATATTTTGAAGTTTATTCTTGGTGTTTAAATGTATGGAGTTCAATATTGTACCCACTTTAATGGATTGGGATATGTTGTGAATAAAATAAATAAAAGCGGCAAGGCATAGAATGGTAAGGATAATGGCAATCAATACAGAAAATCCAGGGGTTTGATAATTAGACTTTGTGGGTTCTATGGAAACAAGGATAAAAATATTATAAAGGATTACCGCAAGGTATAGCCCTAATACGATTTGATGTTTTTCATTTGAAATAATACCTGGCAGTACCCTTGGAGAAAAATTACTAGAGGCTTGGTTTAGTAGAATCATTACCATAGAAAAACTAAATACCATCAATGATATAAGCCCCCCAATTAGGGTGCTAAGTAGTGTTCTTGCGGTTTCTGTATTGTCTATCACCAGTCCTGGCGCTATATCCATCAAGTATTTGGATATATGACGTTGTTCCATATAAATGAGAAGAAAAGCAAACAGTACCCCTATAATGGAAATGAGGGAGGGATAGAAAGCAATCTTGCTTCTGACTCTATGAAAGATGTTTTTTATACGGTTCATTAGTCGTGGCTTGGTTAAATCTAATAACAACCGCATCGGTTTCTTATATATAATACATTTTAAATGGACTCAAAAACACCTAAATGACATATTGACACTATTAAAACATAAAAACAAGACATATTGGCGTAAAAATTCGATTGGTATATGATTTGTCTTATGGTATGCGTAATAAAGTTTAACCTTAAAAAAATTATATAGCCATGAGTTTAATAAAAAGAAATGACGTTTTATTTCCTTCATTGATGAACGAAATTTTTAAGCCAGATTGGTTTGGTGGGATGGAAAATTTTAACGGTTCTGTTCCTGCTGTTAACATCAAGGAAAATGAAACCGGTTTTGAATTGGAACTATCCGTACCCGGTAGGAAAAAAGAAGATTTCAATATTGAAATCGATGATAATTTATTGACTATTTCTTCCGAAACGAAATCAGAAAGCGAGACCAAGGAAGAAAATTATACAAGAAGGGAGTTTGGTTATACTTCTTTCAAAAGATCGTTTACGCTACCTGAATCCGTTGATGAGGAAAAAATAGGTGCCTCCTACGAGAATGGTATATTGAAATTTACATTGCCAAAGAAAGAAGAGGCGTTGCCTAAGCCTAAAAGGTTGATAGAACTTTCTTAAAGGAATTATGCAATCCATTTCTGGATGTCATGATGTTTGGTTGAGTTGGTTAGTTAGAAAGTGTCCTGAATTTCAGGGCACTTTTTTTATAACTTATGGGTAAGAAGGGCTAAACAGGTCATAATACCTTCCCTTAAATTGCCGAGACGAATATTTTCGTTGGGTCCATGAATGGCGTTGTCAGGATTTGGTATACGAATAGATACCGCAGGTAATTCCAAGGTTTTTATAAATGGGGCAATAGGTTGGGAGCCACCCGTAGTTCTCATATTCACTACTTTTTTCCCAAAAACACTGGACATGGATTTGTTTAAAAATTCTCCAATTGGACTATCCATTTCTGTCCTAAAAGGTTGAGAACCCAAACGATATCTAAACGAGGCCAGTTTTGGATATTTCATCCTTTCCTCGTTCGAAGGAAGAGAATCCACGATGTGATATCCAAACTTTTCAATATGGTCTTTCAGCAACTTTATTTGTCGCTCCCCCGGAGTTTCAGGTACCAATCGCATATCAATCTCGATAATAACCTCAGAAGGTATGATGGTGCGTACCTCCTTTTCTACCCACGCTGCTTTTAGGCCTCTGATGTTCAAAGACGGGTACTGCAATGATTCCTGATAATTCGAGGCCACCTTATCTGGACCTGCAATTCCAAGATTAATCAAGGTGCTATCCAAATTTTCAGGAATGGAAGCAAGACTTTTCCTGTCCTTATCGGTGAGTTGAACACCATCATAAAATCCGGGGATGGTTACTTTGCCCTTTTCGTCCTTCATACTGGCAATGAGTCGGGATGCCTTAAAGACGGGATTGGGTGCGAAGTTTCCATATTGTCCGCTGTGCAGTGCATATTTTGGTCCGAAAATTTTTATCGTGGCCGTAGCAATTCCTCTAGCTCCATACGTTAATGTTGGCAAATTGGATAAATGACGTGTACCATCCATGATAAACAACATTTCCGCATCCAATAATTCCCTGTTTTGTGCAACCGCTTTTGGTAGGTCCGGTGACCCCAATTCTTCCTGAAAATCCATAATGACCTTGATGTTATATTCAGGTTTTATTTTTTTAGATTGAAGAATTTGCAGTGCAGATATCAATGAAATTGCAGGTCCTTTTGAGTCGGATGCGGAACGTGCAAAAATGCGCCAATCCAGGTCGATATTTTCGTTCAATTTTTTGAAGTCGATTGCCTCCCAATTGCCATCTTTCTTTTCCTTTAAAACAGGAGAGAACGGATTGGGTTGGAACCACTTTGTGGTATCGACAGGTTGACCATCGATCTGTAAATAGAACAAGACGGACTTTCTGTTTTTGTGATATACTTTTTCGGCAAATAGGAGAGGGGCGCCATCCGTTTTGATAGTTTGTGTTTTAAATTTTAAATCAGAAAAAGCACTATCGCACCAAGCTAAATTTGTAGCTATTTGTTCTGGGTAATTACCATCATTTGGAAGTGTTAAAAAATGTCGTAAATTGGTAATCGATTCAATGAATTTTTCATCAGTCAATGCTTCGATTTTTTCAGCCGATACATTTTGAGACCAACTTTCCTGACAGAAAGCTAGAGGAGTCAAAATCGATAAAAACAACCATTTTTTCATTCCTAAATTTAAGATAAAACGTTTTTTAGTCTTAACTAAAAAACTTTACATATAACTCAAATTCAATGAATTAATATTGTTTATATGTAGTAGTTATTGAAATATTAAAATTTTCTCTACTTTTTTGCTTTAGGTTAGGTTTCCTGCTCTTGAAGTGCCTTTATTTCATCCCTAATTTTCGCCGCTTGCATAAAATCCAACTCTTTCGCTGCCTTTTCCATCGCCTTTCTTTTCTCTCTGATAAGCTTCTCTAATTGATCCTTTGTAAGGTATTTCAGATCGGGTTCAGCCGCCCTTAATTCTTCTTTTTGATAGTGGTATGTGGAGACTGAATTTTTCGATAAAACACTATCTAAATTTTTGTTCAGCGCAGTGGGTGTAATATTATTTTCTGTGTTGTAATTGATTTGTTTTTCGCGCCTGTAATTTGTTTCGTCAATAGTTTTTTGCATGCTATTCGTTATCTTATCGGCATACATAATTGCCTTTCCATTTAGGTTTCTGGCAGCCCTTCCAACCGTCTGTGTAAGGGACCTGTTATTTCTTAAAAAGCCTTCTTTGTCGGCATCTAAAATTGCGACCAGTGAAACCTCAGGAAGGTCTAATCCTTCACGTAAAAGATTCACCCCTATCAATACATCAAAAATACCCTTTCTAAGATCCTGCATAATCTCCACGCGTTCCAAAGTATCCACGTCACTATGTATATATCTACATCGTACACTGATTCTATCCAAGTACTTGGCAAGTTCTTCTGCCATTCTCTTTGTTAGGGTCGTGACCAATATCCTTTCATCCTTCTCCACCCGTTGATGTATTTCCTCCACCAAATCATCGATTTGGTTAAGACTGGGACGAACTTCAATAATGGGGTCAAGCAAACCTGTCGGGCGTATGACTTGTTCTACGTACACCCCTTGGCTCAATTGCAATTCGTAATCCGCCGGGGTTGCACTTACATAGATAACCTGATTTTGTAGTGCTTCGAATTCTTCAAATTTTAATGGTCTATTGTCCATGGCTGCCGGTAAACGAAAACCGTAGTCGACCAAATTTACTTTTCTTGAGCGATCGCCTCCGTACATGGCATGAACCTGCGGTACGGTCACATGGCTTTCATCGATGACCATTAAATAATCGTTTGGAAAATAGTCCAACAGACAGAAAGGTCTAGTTCCTGGTTCCCGACCATCTAAGTATCTGGAGTAATTTTCTATTCCAGAGCAGTAACCCAATTCCCTGATCATTTCAAGATCAAAATTGGTTCTTTCCTCCAATCTTTTAGCTTCCAAGGGTTTTCCAATCTCCTTGAAGTAATCAATCTGCTTTACCAAATCGTCCTGAATTTGATGAATTGCGTTTTGAAGGACATCTTGGGAAGTCACGAACATATTGGCAGGGTAAATGTTCAGGTTTTCATACACCTCCAGAACGTTATTGTTAAACGGGTCAAAGGCTTCTATTTCCTCGATTTCGTCCCCAAAAAAATGAATTCTGAAGGCATGGTCGGCATAACTAGGGAAAACATCCACTACATCCCCTTTAACCCTAAAGTTCCCGTTTCTAAAATCCGCCGTGGTCCGGGAATATAGGCTTTGTACCAATTGGTGCAGAAACTTGGTTCTGGAGATAACCTGATCTTTTTGGATGGATATTACATTTTTTTGGAATTCGATAGGGTTGCCAATCCCGTATAGGCATGAAACAGAGGCAACTACTAATACATCCCTTCTCCCGGATAACAAAGAGGAAGTCGCGCTTAGTCTTAACTTTTCAATGTCTTCGTTAATGGATAGGTCCTTCTCAATGTAAACGCCACTGGTAGGAATGTAGGCTTCCGGTTGGTAGTAATCGTAATAGGAAACAAAATATTCTATGGCATTTTTTGGAAAAAATTGCTTGAACTCTGAATACAGTTGTGCTGCCAAGGTCTTGTTATGGGCCAAAACCAATGTGGGCCTTTGAACTTCCTCAATGACATTCGCAATGGTAAACGTCTTTCCAGATCCGGTAACGCCCAACAATGTTTGATACTTTTCCCCTTGATTTATGCCATTGGAAAGTTGCTTTATCGCGTTTGGCTGATCCCCTGTGGGACTAAATTCTGATACTACATTGAATTTCATGATTTAAAAGTACAAAAGACTGTGGCTTTTGATGGGGAGTGTCAATACAATTATTACCTCGGTCAAAATATTTAATAAAATAGTATGTATAAATGAATAGATCATCTCAACGTTTAAGGGTAAAATGTCCGGTTATTACTTTGTTATTGAATGAAATTGCCTTGAACCAATAGTCCGAGGCAGGCATCTTTCGCCCATTAAAAATACCGTTCCATCCTAAGGATTTGGGGTCTATTTGGGCTAGAAAGTTCCCAAAACGGTCAAAAATATGTATAACCTCATATGGAATTTCATTGGAATCCTGTGGTCTCCTATACTGCCAAAAATCGTTGGTTCCGTCCCCGTTGGGCGTAAAGAATTTTGGAAAGCCTTCAACGGTAAGATCTTGTTGTATTGTTTTCTCGGCTACACCACAGCCATTTACATCCCGAACATAAACCGTATGGGTGCCAGGGGTAATTCCACCGAAGATATTTGAATTTTGATAAGGCCCTTCTGGGTTGTCCAGAGCAAATTCATAGTTTCCATTACCTTCCACTATAACCTCAAAATTCAAACCATTTAACACCTCCGTTACCCGTACGTTTTCAATAGTGGCAATGGAAGACTCTTCTACCCTAAATACTTTTGACGAAGAGCATTCAATAGTTCCTCCGGAGCCTTCTATGATATCGAATATTTCGTAAATATATTCGCCGGCTTTTTCAATGGATAAACTGGCCTCTGTTGAGATCAAAGATTCATTTCCATCGACATCTAGACTATACCATCGGTATCCATCAGCTTCGTCGGTAGCCGATATAACATTCCCGCTACCGTTTTGACAAATTCCTACCGTATCAGGAAAAGTAATGTCAGGGTTCAAAACAACCAATTCACTGGTTAGTGGGTCGTAATAAGGACCGCACCCCAGTAAAGTTGAAAAAGTTTCCTGAGAGCAGCCTATCGCTTCCCCAGCATCATTGAAAGGTACTATTTTAATGAAAAAAGTACGGTTGGGTTCAAAATCAATAACCATTGTGGAAGTCCTATAGAACGCGGCATTGTTCAAAATATCTGTTTCAAAAGGAGAGGTTCCGATAGATACTCTGTAGCCAGTAGCATTGGGTACTTCATTCCATTCTAAAAAAGGACTCAAAGGTATATTTGTTTCTCCATTATATGGTGTTATTAAACTGGTACAATTTGGTAAAGTGGCCTCCGGTGCTGTTGTAAATGTAAAGCCCGTACACCCTATTGAATTACCTATTCCATTATAAGGTATTACGTTTACATAGATATCGGACTCTGCCGGTAAGTCCATACTTGGATTATAGCTAAGGGTATTGCCCAAATCTGTAATTGGCACAAGGTCATCTCCATTGGGAGTTGTTCCCATAGTAAATAGATATCCCGTGGCACCTGGTGCATAGGCCCAAGAAATATTGGTGGTGGTATTCACGTCAATAGCATTATTCATAGGATTAAATAGAAAAGTACACTCTGGGACTTCGGTCAGTGACGCAGTTGTAAAACTTTGGCTTTCGCAAGTGATATTCGCTTGGTTGAAGAAGAACAAGGTTATGGTGACGAATATTTGTGTGTTTTTCGGTAGTCCTGTAGGTGGAGAATAACTAGTTGAAGATCCAACGTTAAGTTCGTTCAAAATGTCCGTACCTCCGGGTGTAGTTCCTAGGGAAATGATATACCCCGGTACACCCTCAATCGTCTCCCAATTTATGGATGCGGTGGTCGCGACCTGATTTTCTCCATTCAGCGGACCCACCAATGCTGGACACTCTTGCCCCAAAACCTTGAAATTGTAGCATAGCATCAACATAATAAATATCGACAGAGCCAATACTTTACATATTGATGAACCCTTTTTCATTTTCATAGCTTGATTGCAAACAATACAATATACTACAAATTGAAAATTTTAAGGTCTGAAAACATGTTAAATAGGGTAAAACATCGATGTTCTACCTATTTTAAAGATCACGTTTTTTGAGTAATACATAAGACAAATAAATGAAAATTGCGGTCCAGCTGATGACAATTAAAAACTCCCACCAATGAACTTGGTAATTAAGGTTGATATGCTCACCAACTTGGTCTGCTACCGTCTGTACGGCTTCCAACCGGGTAAAAGGCTCCTTGATAAGATTAAACATGGATTGCAACGGAAAGAAACCCATGATGGTGTCCGTAGTTTCCCCATCAAATAATTTCCAGCGGATAAGTCCCCTGATGATTCCTTCCAAGATTTGCCACAAAATCAAAAAACCCAAAGCAAAAGCAGAACGTTTTACTAGGATTCCAAGAAAGAGACAGAAAGAAAAGAAACCCATTAATTTAAAAAAGAAGGCGAACAAAAATTCCAAATCTGAAAATATGATGGAAAGTTCGTCATAATCAGAATATACAAGGCCCAAAATCAAGGATACTACAAAAACAAATACAGTAGAGATTATAGAAAATGAAACAACCGTTAAGAATTTGGACAGAATGAACTCTCTCTTTGAAAGTCCGTCTATAAGGTTTTGTTTAATGGTTTTGTTACTGTATTCGTTGGACATCATGGATACAATGACAATAGCCAGAAACAGCTTGAAAAAGGCCGTAACAAAAGTGTTGAAATGCCATATATAGGGGAAATTGAAGATTCCAATTTCGGCCAAATGGAATTTTACCGGACCAATATCGAACTTAATGGCGGCAACAAGGGCAATAGAGGTTAGAATGAAAAAATAGGAAATGATCAGCACCTTGCTGGCCCTATTGTTCCAAAGTTTTATGAATTCTATCTGCAAAAGTCGTATCATGTTTTTCGCTTAGTTTGATTGATTTTTGGTCAACGTCAGGAATTGCTCTTCAAGGCTTTCCTTTCTTTTTACAAGGTGGGATAGCACAATCCCTTCTTTGTAGAGTGCTTCATTTAGGGATTTTGCATCCATTTCCTCTTTTAAAAAGGCCGTAACCAAGCCATTCTCATGCTTTATTTCACCAAACTTACTGTTGGATTCCAATGTTTCGGCCAGTTTTTCCATATTGTCCGATTTTAGTTCGAAGAACCCATAAGTGGCCATCATGCCATCGACCAGTCCAGAATATAACTTTTCTCCTTTTCTGAGTATGATAACATGGCTGCAGACTTTTTCCACCTCGTCCAAGAGGTGGGATGCCAATAGAATTGTGGTTCCTTGAGAAGCTATTTTTTTTATTATTTCCCTGATCTGATGTATTCCCTGTGGATCTAAACCATTGGTAGGTTCGTCAAGAATTAAAATTTCAGGATCATTGAGTAGGGCAGAGGCAATGGCCAAACGTTGTTTCATACCCAATGAATAGGTTTTGAACTTACTGTTCTTGCGGTCCAAAAGGCCCACCAATTCCAACTTTTCTTCAATCTTGTCCGTGTCCACCTCCTTTATTTTGCATACCAATTTCAGGTTCTGAACGGCTGTCATATACGGATAAAAATTGGGGCGTTCGATTATCGCTCCTACTTTTTTCAGAGCCTCATGCGTAGAAGTATTACCATCAAACCAATAAAAATCGCCGCTCGTTTTGTTCACCACGTTAAGTACGATTCCCAAAGTGGTGGATTTTCCACTTCCGTTCGGGCCTAGAATTCCATATACATTGCCTTTTTCAATTGAAAAGGACAAATCCTTTACGGCGGTCAGATAACCGAATTTCTTGGTAAGATTGTTTACGGTAAGTATAGTGCTCAAAGCAAGTAGTGTTTTTTGATTGATTGTACTTACTTGACGAGCTAGTATATGATTTGTTACAAAAAAAGGTTAATTCTTGTTAACCCTTACGGTAATCCTGCGGTTTGTGATAATGGTTCTAGGGCCTACGGTCAATATTGCCGGTACCGATGTGGTAGACCCGCAAACATAGGTGTCACTAGTGATGAGTACGCGATATTGATAACCATTCTTCTCCATTTCGGGCGCGATTATTGTCAAGCTATTGGTGTTGGTGCCGCTGTATTCAGATCCGTCGGTTATATCCGTAAAGTTTGTGCCACCATCGGTGCTTACCTGCCATTGGTAGTTGTCGCCGTCATCAGTGGATGAAAAGGTATCGTCTGTATTGACAAAAGTTTTAGAATCCAATGGTTCAACGGTTATGGTGGGTACTGCCCCTGTTTCTTGAAATTCAAATGTACCATTGGTATCCACATCGGCCGGGGTAGGATAGGCAGCGGCAATCACTGTGCCGTCAGGGTTTACAGAAGGCGCACCGGAACCGTAGACCCCATCATCACCTCCATCTGCATTGGCATCGGTATAGGCCTCGTTGGCGTCCGAGCAACTATCATTGTCGGCATCCAAATCCAAATGGTCCGGAAATGTATCAGCATCGCTACCACATGTGGCAGGATATAGAATCGAAAATGGTATGTTCTGTTTTGCTATAGAGGGTCCCTGATATTGTACTATCAAATTATCCCCTCCCGTTAATTCAAAAAATACAATCTCCAACCAATGGAAGCCGGAAGAGAGACTTAAAGTGCCAGATTCCTCGTTCATACCATGCAAACCGTCATTGTCCACTACTTGAACGGCATCGATAAAAAGCTTGGACCCGTCATCGGAATTAGTAAAAAAGGTATAGGTGCCGCTTGTTGCGATTTCGATATAACCAGTATACCGAACGGAATACCTTTCGCCATCACCAGGTGTATGTGTGGCGGCCAAACCGGCCACATTGATGTTGGCCGCTATTCCCGTTGCCAATGCTCCAGTCGTTGGAATATTGTCCACAGTATTTCCAGTAGGTGCGGAATTATAAAACTCGTAATCCAATCCACCTGAACAGTTATTAAGTTCCTCACCGTCATAAATTCCATCATTGTCGTCGTCCAAATCGGTAATATCGATTATCCCGTCGTCGTCGAAATCATTTTGTATGATTAAGGATACGATGGGGTTATCCGAAGTAATATTGTTGTCTGTTTGATCTTGAGTATTCGATACCGAATTGGTCACGGATACTGCTGGAATAATCGAATTGTTTGAATCTGCGGAAGCTATAATGGTCAAGGTTTCTAATTGCCCACTGTTCAAGGTGCCCACGTTCCAATTTGGAGCTGCCCAACTTCCTTGGGAGGCTGTTGCCGAGACAATGGAAAGTCCACTGGGCATGTTATCCGATATGGTAAGGTTGGTAGCAGGGTCAATACCTAGATTTTCGGCTGTTATGGTAAAAGTTACGTTTTCGCCTTCTGTAAGCGTAGTTACGTCAGCCGTTTTGTTAACCACGATATCTGGATTGCAATAATAAACGGAAATAGAGTTTGAATCATAACTACAGGGCCCTCTGGTTACCCTAAGATAATAGTCGCCGGCCGTAATAGCAGTATATGTGGATGAAGTAGCTCCAAGGATTAAAACTCCGTCACCAAACCATTGATAGGCATCGAAGATTTCGCCCGATGCAATTTCCAAAATGGCTCCAGGTAGGCAACTGTTGCCGGTAATTTGTAGATCGATATTAGGAACCGTATCAAATCCCGAATAATATCCGGCCAAACCTCTCGCCCCATTGAAACCAAAAAAACCAACGGCAATGGGTCCTGTAGACTGCACGCTTACATTTCCTGTTAAACTGGGAAGATAAAAAGTTTTCCAATCTGTAGTACCGGCAACGGGTGACGATGGAGGAAGTGTTACTGGTCCACTACCATCTGTCACCATAATATTGGCATCTGGGGTTGTAGTGGTCGCTATGATGGTCACTCCGCCGGTAATGGATACTCCTGCAGCATCTGTAATACTCGGGATGTTATCCATAGTATCGGGTAAAAGACAATTCACTGGTGCCACAAAATTTAATCCTTGCGTATAGGCTGATGTGGAACCTCCCACACATTGGTAGGCGTATACGTCCTTAGAGGTTTCTATATACATATTGGCACCCACGGTATTGGAAGAATAATTGCTACTGGGGACTTCAAAAAAATCACCCTCGTTAAGTGTGGCGATAGGAGTTGCGGAGCCATTGACAAAAATCTGGGTGTTGTTCTCCGTGGCAATGATCAAGGGAAACTCTGTCCATCCATTGCTATTTCCATTTCCCCGAACGAAAATGTATTCCTTGCCCAATCGGTTTTCTGGTACGGGTTGGTCTATACCTGCATCCCTGTTGCTATCGCCCACTTGGCGACCATAATTCAAAGATCCATTGCTAATCACAATATCTTTGTCGGATACGATAGAGGCGCCGATCCATCCCCTTTCATGTGCCAAGGTAGGTGAGTTTCCAATATAGGTTTCATAGACGAAGGACTCATTTGCATCAAGGGTTATTGTGTGGGAGTTTGCTGTAATTCCGGCTCTATTGTTACCCACCCTAAATTCACAGTTGGGGTCGTAACCGGAAAGGGTAATGGTCGTATTATCTTCTGTGGCCATAATCCCCAAGGTGTTTGATTTGGAAACATGGCTGCCCAGATTGGGTACGCCTCCCCACTTAAAATTGGTTCCCATGGCCACTCTTCCTTTCGAGGTCAAGGACGCTGCCTGTGAACCTGAACGGCCCCGATAGTTTACGTAAAAATTTTGCCCGCCGGTAGACTCAAATCGAAGTCCGCCATCGTTCAAAACAACCCCCGTGTTACTATTGGTCACAAGTGTGATATCGTTATCGCCATTGGGGAGATTGTAAATTGCCGGAGCTATATTGGATATGGTAAACGATGTAATAGGTACGGGATTCGTACCGCGATATACATTTACCGTAAAGGCCGTTGTTTCTGGTGTAGAAAGATATACAGCTTGTTGTTGTATGGCACCATTATTTTGACCTTGACGTAACGGAGGCAAATAATGTAGGTCGCTCAATTGCGCATAGGAAAATCCAGTAATGAAAAAAAGTACCAATAAAAGGATGTTTTTTAAAGGGTACATGTTTTTTATTTTTTTTCAACCATAGAACCACAAATAAACCAGTATAATGTGCAGTTGACAATAGTTTGTTGTGAACTGATATGTTTTTGTGGTAATTCATCGATCAAGCCAATAAAAACCAGAATTAAGGACATAAAAAAGCCCCTGTATTTTTACAGGGGCTTTCATGATAATTATCTGATTGGATTTTAACGATAAAGCGTAAAATGACCTATAAATTCGCGTTGGTCTTCTTCTCCATTGAGTTTGATAATATACCAATAATCACCTGAAGGAAGATCAGTTTCCTGATATAGTCCATCCCAGCCTTTGTCACCATTCGTCAGGAGGTATATTTCCCGGCCGTATCTATCAAATATCTTTATGAAAATATCAGGATACTGTTCAATATTTTTAGGAATCCATGTGTCGTTTTTACCATCTCCATCAGGAGTAAAAAAGTTGGGTATTTCAATATCTATGAATTCCATGAAGATGGTTGCTACCGCTTCACATCCATAGGCATCTACCACCCTTACGGTGTAGGTGTCCGTACGGGTAATAAATATGGTATTGTCGTCCCTGTTGTTCCTTTCTCCAAAATAGAAGGTGTACTCACCACTTCCGCCAGAAGCGACTGCGGTAATCTCATTAAGATTGTTTTGTTCCAGTATCAGCTCCAAGGGTTCAAAACTTTGCACTTCAAAGTCAATGGTATTCGTACATCCATTCGCATGAACCAAATGAATATAATGACTTCCGGGAGCCAAACTGGCAAAATCAGGTTCTAGCATAAAATCATTGGGGTCGGTGGAGTTCAATGCATATAATACATCCCCGGACACACTTGGATCTTCTAATACCAACTGAATTCTATTGTCTGGTGTATCGCCGGAACATTCGTATATGACCTCTGCCGTTGCATTTAGGTTGGCACCGTTCTCAACGGTTATGGTCTGGTTGGTTGTACACCCATTGGCGTCCCTTACAAAGACGATATACGTACCTCCGGCCAAGTTTTCAAAGAGCTGACGGTCTTGTACGAAATCCGCATCCTCATTGGAATTAAGGGCACTACTATAAGGTGCCGTACCTCCACTTACTGTTATTTCGATTGTACCGTCTTTATCTCCAGCACATATTTCTGGCGTACTGGTAGCTTCCATTTCCAAAGGTTCAGGAGCGATCAGTTCAAATTGGATAACTTCAAAACAGCCGTTATCATCCTGTACAATCACCGTATAAGTGCCTTCTTCCAAATCAGCAAAACTGTTCTGGTCGTCAAATTGGTTCAGGTTTGGTGAGATGGCGAATTGGTAATTACCAGTGCCTCCTTGAACATCTAAAGTAATGGAACCATCGTTCGCATCTGCACAACTAATTTCCGTTATTTCAGGAGTTACCACAAGAGGAGCGGGTTCATCGATTTGTATCCCTTGGGATATGGTCTCGCAATCCCCACTTTGTACCCTTACGTAGTAGGTTCCCATAGGAAGGTCTGCAAAAGTACCGTTGTTCTGGTTAGGCCTTACCTCATCGGTGGCGGCTGCGTCCCTGAAAAGGGCAAATTGATAATTTCCTAGTCCGCCTTCGGCATCGGCCATAATCAAGGCGGTAGCCTCACCGCTACAATTGATGAATGCTGCGGATGGGTCAACGTTTACAGTTAACGGAGGTACATCTTCTACGCCCACGGAATTGGATAGGATGGATATACAACTGTTACTGTCCATAATGTAATACCGATAATTTCCAGCGGATACATTGGTGAACAAATGCGTATCTGCGGTTACTGTCCCGTTCATTGGGTGGAAGGAAACGCCATCGACACTCCACTGGTAGGGAGCCGTACCGCCCGAGGCCACTAATAAAAGTTCCGCACCGTTCTGGCAGGTCATGGGTTGGTTTGTGACCAATAGTGCCTCTACGTCCGTAGGTTCAATGATGTCCTCATCAAAGGTAGCGGTACATCCCATATCATCGGTTACAACAACCGTATAGAATCCGGCTCCCAAATTGTTGAACGTAGGATTTGTTTGCGACACCGAAGTACTCAACAACGTAGTTCTCGCGGCATCGGCATAATTATTTAGTACATAACGATAATTGGTCGTTACGTTTCTTGGGCTCAAGGTTACCGTAATCGTGGCATTTGTGTCGCCTTCACAGACCAAGGCCGTACTTGCCGTGCTACCGGTTATTGGATCAGGTAATACCAGACTAAAGCTGTTTGTGCCAGTTAGCTGGTTACATCCCAATGCATCGGTCACAGTGACCGTGTAATTTCCTGCGCTTAATCCTTGGAATACATGACTAAATACGTTGTTCTGGGACACCGGAGTACCCAAAGCAGGCGTAAGCGTTATGGTATACGGACCTTGTCCGCCCGTAGGCGTTATGGCCGCGGCACCTTGATCGTTGGAACAACCTACATCGGTCAGGACAATCGGATTCAATGTTATGGGTGCGGTTGGTGCATTGATGGTAAATGACCTTTCTTGGAAACATTCTGGAAATGCATCTTGGGTCACTCTCAGTATATAGTTTCCAGCAGCTACCGGAATGCCCGAAACAGTACCAGAGCCGGTAAGGGTACCTGCATCGTCCGTTCTAGTTGTTGGGCTTCCATCCGTATTGAAAACTTCCCAACTATAATTTCCCGTGTACGTGGCATCGGCCACGTTGAGGTCTAGGCTTCCATCATCTCCAAAGCAAACCACATTGCTTATATTGCCGATAGTAATGTCAAAGGTGTTCGGTTCTTCTACGACGTGGGAGACCGTAACCTCGCAGCCTGTATTCACATTTAGTATACTAAACGTATAGTTGCCCGCGGCCAAATCAAGGAATGTATTACCTGCCTGATAGGCACCGGAAGGCAACTGCCTGAATTGATAGTTGGCCGGGTCGGTCGCGAAGCTGGTCACTTTACTAACGATGTCTATGGAAATGTCCTCTCCTGCATTCGTACAACTAATGGCACTGTCTACATGAACGGTCGGTATGCCCATCAAATCGAACGGTGCTATGATAGCCGTAGTAGTTCCTACACAACCTTGATCATCATATACATTGATTGTATACATACCTCCGGCAATATCGGTTTCAATATAGGTAGGGCTTGTTCCGGACTGAACCGTTACCGGAGCCTCAACGGCAACCGTATTTGGGTCGTCCTCTTCTATGAATTCGTAGCGTACGTAGTTGTTGCTACCACCTGTAATTCCGCTAATGGATATGGAAGCATTATCAACCGAATTGCCGCTGGTACAACCGAATTCCACAATGGTGGGAGCAGGAACACTGATGCTTGCTGGCTCTCCAATCGGAATGACCACACTATCCACGGAACAGTTGTTCGTGGCAGGATTCCCCGTTACGGTAACCACATAGCCGCCTGCAGTAGCTGGTGCTAGACCCGTGAAGGTTGCCGAATTTCCAGTCATACTAGATGGTAAAATACTGACTGCGGCACCATCCATAGCCGTAATTTCAAAACTGTAAGGTGCTGCCGCACCATTCGAAGTGCTAATGGTAATACTACCATCACTGGCACCAAAACAGCTCACATCGTTCGCAATGATCGACGGATTGATTACCGGTACGACCCTATTGGGAACATTGATGGTAAAGGTTCTATTGCAATTCGCGCTGTTGGGCGTGGTCGTATCGTAAATGGTAATTGTATAATCCCCTGGCATAGGAGCTTGATAATCAAAGGTATTCCCAGGAACCGGACCTAGAGGTACTGCAGGGGCACCGGCCGTATTGCTGATGCTATACTTATAGTTACCAGAACCGTTCAAAATTTCAATACCGATTATAGCATCGGGCGATGCGGTACAATCCAATAATTTGGTCAATGTGGCATCCGCCGATAAAACCGGATTCACAATAAAATTGCTTTCTACATTGCTACATCCGTTTCCGTCCATGACATAAACGTCATAGGCACCTGGTGTCACATTGGTAAAAATACCCCCGTTATTTTCAAAAGTAGTGGGTGCCGGACTGCCATTGGGCACCATCGCATAGCGAAGGTTACCTGCAGCTGAAGTTCCAACGGCGTTCACCGTAATAGGTGACACACAATTGTCTTGGGCAACGCTAAGTGTTGGGTTGGGCGTCAAACTTAAAGCAACGGTATTGGTAACAAAAGAACAGCCGTATTGGTCAAATAAGGTTACCGTGTAATTCCCAGCTGGGGAATTCACAGGAATTTCCACTGGATTGTCCAAAGTACCCGTTAAGGCCGTAAATCCAACTGGACCCGTAATATCGTAGGAGTAGGGAGCCCCACCGCCTCCGGTAATTCCGGTAATTGAAATAAGTCCGGGTAAATTACAGGAGATGTCCCTTGTGGCCGTCGCTGTCGCTGATAATGGTGCCAATTCCGGTACGTAAGCATTTTCACTTGCGCCCCTACAGGCATCCGCATTGCTTCCATCCACTTGAATCACATCAATATAATATTCACCTTCTGCAAGTGGTACGGTCGTGGTTATAGTGCTGTTATAAGGTACAATACCACCACTGGTTTCAATAGGTGTAGTATTACCGAGTTCAAATATTTCCCATCGCATGTTTGGATGGGATGTCGTTGGATTCAAGTTAAAGTTGATGACACCATTTGCTGCACTATCACAGCTAGGTTGTATGTCCGTAGTGACATCAATAGGTAGATTAATACCTGGTATATCGTTTACGTTCACATTGCTTTGCCGGATACAACCTGCACCATCACGTACATAAAACACGTAGGTCCTACCTGGAACCAGTAAAGGCACTTCTGGATATTGTGGGGTAACCGGGTCATTGTTCGCAAAGGTATGCGCGGTTCCACTTGGCAATGGCGCTGTCCACACGGCCGGATTGGCCGCAAACGTATTGAAGTTTGCCGGGTCATCCGTATAGGTATATTCATAACCGGGAATTGGATTTCCTTCGCTGCCCTCAACGGTTACCTGTAAGTCGTTACATCCCACGATAACGGCAGACAAGGTAATATCCAGATCATCCAACGGGAATGGAATAATATAACGGTCAAAATCCATTTGACAAACTGTTCCACTTGCCAAGGTAACCCTAATGGAAGGGAAAACCTCCGTACCGGAAGCATAACCTCGCAATTCGTTGGAAGCCTGCCATGAAGTTCCACCATCGGCACTATATTCCACCGTACCGGTTGGCGTAACCACATTGTCAAACTCAAATCCATATTCCAATGGATCGGGGTCATTACAGGCCGCGGGTAATATCGGTATGATATCTGCGGTAATTTCCACGGCATTGTTGATAGTTACCATAGAAGAGACTACTGTACAACCATTGGTGTCATTAATGGTGACCTGATAATCACCCGTTCCAATGCCACTGTAGGTTAATGAAAGTGCAGAAATGTTAGAACTGTTTCTGCCATAGTCGATTCCGTCAGCAGGTGTTAGGTCCATTAAGGTATAGGTGTAAGGACCAGTACCACCCGTTACGTTTATATCTATCGCTCCCAATCCATTGAAACATTCTGGATCTGTTGGAACGGCACTAACCGATATTGTAGCAACCGGGGTGAAAATGATATCTTCCCGAACTGCCGTACATATGGCCGGAGCACCATTGTTGTCCTGAACGTATACGTCAAATCCTGCTGGGTTTGCAATGGCCATGGCCTCGTCAACCGTTAGGGTGTTCACAGCACTGTACAATCCTGCCGGACTGGTATTTGCCGGTACGATGGCATATAATAGGGTACCGTTTCCTCCCGTAGCAGTGGCGGTAATCAATCCGTCGCCACATGCACTAAGCGGTGTTATATCGACATCCAACTCCAAAAGCGGACTGATGACCACCGTTTGGGTGTTGGGAGTCGTTGGGCAACCCAATTGGTCACGCACCTCAATGTCATAACTGCCCGCGGAAAGTCCGGAGAAAGTGTACGTAGTTGCGGATGCTGGTGTTGGCGTAATCCATGGACCGCCATCGATTCTGAATTCATAATCGCCGTTACCTGCCGTAACATCGACTAAAATAGAACCATCATTTGTACCGGAATAGCATGCGGTTGGCGTAGCCGTAAATACGATAGCCGCTGGTGGCGTTACTGTAATGGCACTTGTCAATGGCAATAACACTTCACAGGTATTTGTATCCCGTACCCGAACCAGATAATCGCCATCTGGCACATTGGTAAATTGTGTGTTCGTCTGGTATGTCCTAACAACCGTACCTGTGGTATCCTCCAATTGGTATTCGTAACTTGGGTTTCCGCCGGTGGCCGAAGCTTCCAACGTAGCACCTGTATTAAAACAGGTATAGTCCGAAATTTGGCTTAAAGCAGGTACGATGGCCGATGGTTCCGTCATTGTAATTGGGAAGGAAACGGCACAGGCCGTATCGTCCAGTTTCCGTACTTGAACTGTATAGCTTCCATCAGATAGGGAAGGGGTAGTGGTTATGGGGGAAGTCAAGGAACTTGTCCAGGTTGTACCGTCAAAGGAATATTCGAAACCTATTCCGCTGGTAAAGTTGTCTACTTCAAAACGAATGAATCCATCCGCCGAACCGTTACAGGTAGGATCGGTAGTAGCCAATAACTGGGCGTCAAAAGCTTGGTTGGCCTCCACAACTACGGTGAGGTCCTGACTAGTCGGACAAACGGAAGGTACTTGGAAAGCTGTAATGTCGTCTAAAATGAGGTCATTGCCATCATTGCTGTTCACGTTGTTTCTGAAGACGATATCAATATCGGTATTGGCACCAGGATCAAAGGTAATGGTGCGTTCGTGCCAGTCCGTATCGTTGGTGTTTTTTGGAATTTCCGGAACTACTTCGCTATGGATGACCGTACCGCTATTGTCCAATATTTCGATCAATACTTCCGGGTTGTTACCCGCTCCGCTCAAGTTCATGAGGTTATAGGCCCAGAAATTCAGGGTTATCTCTTCATTGGGCAGTACTTCAACATCCCTTTTGGCCCATAAAATGGAGTTCAGTACGGGGCTGCCTGTATCTGAAAATGTACTGATATCAATGGCTAAAAACCTACCATTCGTCAGACCCGTATGGTCCTGTGGGCTAGTAAGGGAGGGTAGAGGGTTGGTCACAAAATTTGTAACCGTATATTCACCGTTTACCAATATTCCTGCCGGCCCACGGTTACATGGGGTCAATGAACCGTTTTGTGGTTCAAAGCAATAGTCCGGACCAATTTCACCGATTTGGGTGCTAGGACCCGACCCAAAGTTTTCTAAAAATAAGGTCGTCTGATCAGGTGTGCTACTGCTTGAATATTCAACGGTAACTGTTTGTGTACCTGCCGCTACACTACTGAAAATATTGCTGTCTTCGGGTGTGTTAGGAGTTCCGTTGAGGGTGTAGGTGTAGTCAAAATCGGTCGTGTTAGATGTATTTATCGTTATCGTTCCCAAACCATCACAATCATAATCCACGGTATACGAAAGATTGGGGTCCGACACAGGAGCCGGTACCGTTAGGTCCATATCGTAGCTACAACCCAAATTGTCACGTACGACCAATTGATATGTGCCGGGCAATAGGTTCCGCTCGTTCAGTGCCCCAAAATTGCTGCCGCCATCAAAACTATATTCATAAGGTGCCTCCCCGCCACTGGCGTTTAAAATCTTGACCAAGGCACCGCTAGGGTTACATGAAGCATCTTCCACGATGGCCGCCGAGGCGGTCAAACGGAAAGGCTGGTCGATTTCATATTCCAAGGTTTCAATACACCTAGAAGTTGGGGAGCCACTGGAATCCATTACCGAAATGGTATAGAAGCCGGCTGATAGGTTTACAAATGTATTTTGTGATTGGAAGGTTACGCCATCCAAACTGTATTGATAGGGTGCCGTTCCTCCCGTGGCCGAAACGGTCAAGGTGGAAGTTGACGAATCCGAACAAATGATATCCGTATGAGACGCCGATATGGACGGAGTACCCAAAAATTCGATTTCTACGGAATTCGAAATGGCATAACAGCCGCTGTCATCAAATACGATGAATTCATAAATCCCCGCATCCGAAGCATCTGAAAAGGTAAAGTTGCTGGCCGTCTGAATATCCGTTACCAGAATATTCAGCATATTTGGCGGACTTGGATACAAATCAGTTCCATCCTTGCTCCATATGGCCATAAAATAGTCGGGATTGGGTTGACCACCGTTTGGGGTAAGCGTTATTACTCCTGGGTTACAGGTAATGTTATCCGTGGTAACTGCGGTCAAAGTAAGTTCAGGTACTTCAGGTACCGTGATGTTCTGGGTATCCGTACAACCATCATCGGTAGTGGTAATAACGATATAATTACCTGCATTTACGCTGGTAAATGAATAAGTATTATCGGGAGAAATCAACTGACTGTCTATGAAAGTTCCCAAGCCGCCGTTGCTACCATCGTCCAAACGAAGTTCATAACTATAATTTGGTAGAACGTTCAAAGCTTGGATATCAATGGCACCAGGCTCACCGCATTCCGCAGGGATAGGTGTAATGTTTACCTGAAAGTCGCGTTCCAATATACCTATGTCTTCCGTTGTGAATATACAGGCACCGTTCAATGGACTTCCGGTCACAGGATCTAGCTGTGTTACTTCCACATAGTAGGATCCACTGGTGGTTATGTCAAAACTTGGTCCATTGTTGGCCGAAAAAGGAACGACGACGGAATCATCCGAGGCATCGACCAATTGAAAACCATATCCCGATCCAACATTGGTAATACGTATATTTCCTGGACTACTGCAAAGCATATCTTCGGAAGTATAATCAAGGTCCAATGTATTTTTGAAAACATTAAAATAAAAACGGCTAAAGCATCCGTTCAAATAGTTGATAACGACGCGGTACTCGCCACTATCTGTTATCGTAAAGTTGTCCTGTTCCGCTAGATTTGTCCAAGAACAGTTTCCGGCCTTATTGGCACAATCATCCCCAGGGTCTGGAACTCCCGTGGGACAACCGGCTAAAACTTGCCATTGAATGCTTTGGGCATCCGAAATTCCCAATTGAATGGTAGCCTCGTCATTTTCGCCACATAAGAATATTTTGGGAAGTAAGTCTCCATCAACGGAACAGGTTACGATTTCCCCTTGAATATCATTATCGGGATTTGGATCCGCATTGACCATATTGAAATAGTCTATTATGGGGTTAGTCTGGGTAGTCCCAAAACGTTCAACGGTAATCAGTTCTACCAAGTCCACACATCCTGAAGCACCGGATTTTTCAACGATGTAGTTTCCTATATTAGTTACCAAAAGAGTCCCAGGATTATTGTCCGGATCACCGTCATTGATTGCGGGTTCCCCGGCGTCTATCTGTCCGTTTCCATTGGCATCGATTGCCCATGTGTAGTTCACGAACCCTGTGCCTGCGGTTAAAATGGCAAAATCACCACATAACTGAACGGTACGGGCTACGTTACAATTTGCCAAATCGCTTAAAATATCGTTGGTAGCCACTTGAGGAGGTACGTCACAAGGGGAGGTTGAATTGGCCCCTCCCTCATCCGTAAAGGTTGCGGGATTCAGTACACCTTGGTAGGTAGAATAGGCCTCATTGAGCAAGGTTCCCGAGCAGGCATCTATAAAATCTGAACAGTTACCCGATAGGGTCACCATAATTCGAATAGTGTATTCCGGGTCTCCCACTTCCACTAGATTATTGGGCACCTGAAATACAATCTCATTGGTTACCGGATTGTGATTGGAGGTGACCCCGGGAGCATCGGAAGTATTGATACCATCCAAGGCAACATTGGCAGGAAGTATATTTCTTATGGAATAGTTAGTGGCATCGTCATCGCCCGTATTTTGAAAACGGAGTACGTATTGGAAAGATTGCCCAAGATTGATGGACTGTCCAGTCAAAGAAGCACCGCCCAAGTTTTCTGAAGTATTGCCCAGCAAAATTTCTGGAGCGAATACCTGAACATAGGATGCCGCATTTACCGTGCCATCAGCGGAATCTACCGCTGGAACACCTGTTCCATATTCGCCGCCGTCTCCACCATCAGCATTACCATCTTTATAAAATTCATTGGCATCGCTACATCCATCACCATCACTGTCCAAATCCAAATGATCGGGAATACCGTCATTATCGGTATCACACCCGGCGGTCAAAAGTACGCCACGCATATTGGTTGGCCCAACCACCTGTTGCCCGACGGTAAATGTATTGCTTCCGGAAGGGTTCCAGGAAACGGGAGCCGGGGGTGTATCGAGTACCATGGGTTCTAAAGGACCGTTGGAACTTCTGGCCCCAAAAATCTGAAATTGTCCGGCTTGATCGATAATAATTCGTATTGTTGGATTGCCATTGGAGCCGTTTACCGTCCAGATATTTGGGTTTCCCGATTGCCCGTAGGTTGTTCCATCCATAAAACGGGCGAAATTACCCGCGGCCCCAAGTTGAAATTGAATTTCCCCAGCTACGTCATTCCCGTTCAGGTTCAGATTGAATGAGTTGTCCACGCTGAAAATATCCACTACCAAATAGTTGTCCACACTGACCAAAGGGCTTGTGTGACCATTACCATTGGCAATGTTGAAGGCCAGGGTATCACATTCGTCCTCGTCATAAATACCATCATTGTCGTCATCAAGATCAGTGATATCTTTTACACCGTCATTATCGGAGTCGTTGTGAACCGTAATAAGGGCGGTAGGGCTATCCAGTGTTGTATTGGTATCCGTTTGGTCCTGCGTATTGGTAACGGTATTAATCAAACCCAATAGTGGAAGCGTGTCAATTTCATCGGCACGTACGGTAAGCTCCAATTGTGCCACATCACCACCGTCCAAGGTACCGATGTTCCATGTACTACCGCTCCAGCTTCCATGAATGGTAAAGGCATTTTCCAACGTCAAACCAGCTGGAATGTTGTCGGTAATTTGAAGGTTTGTAAGAGGTCCAATGCCATTATTTTTTACCCGAACGGTAAAAATTGCGGTTTCCCCTTCCATAATCTCGTCATTATCCACTGTTTTGGTGAGGAACACATCAGGGTCGCAATAAAGTGCCTGGATGGTATTACTGTCATAGGTACAGGGGCCTTTTGTGCCCCTTACGAAGAAATCGCCCGCCCCGGTTGGAGCGTAACTAGGACCGTTTGCCCCAGGAATTAAAACACCATCCTCATACCATTGGTAAGCATCAAAGTTTCCAGTGGCTTCAAAAATTTCCGACCCAACAAAACAACCAGTACCACCCCTAATTTCGAGAGTAACCTCTGGAACCGTATCAAACCCTGAAAAATAACCTGCTACTCCTTGGTTATTATTTACACCAAAAAAACCAATAGCCATAGGCCCTGTGGATTGTACGCTTACGTTACCGTTCAAATTAGGAATGTAAAAGGTCTTCCAGTCTGAAGACCCTGAAACTGGTTGTGGTGAAGGAAGTGTAACAACACCATTACCATCGGTCACTACAATATTCGAGTCCGGCGTATTGACCGCAGCTATTATTGTTATTCCGCCAGTAACCGTTGTTCCTGCAATGTTTCTAATATTAGGAATGTTATCCATGACATCGGGTAACAAACAATTTACTGGAGCCACAAAGTTCAATCCTGCTGTTTGAGCGCCACTACTTCCGGCCAAACACTGGTAAGCGTAAACATTTTTTGAAGATTGTACGAACATGTTGGCACCTACTGAATTTGAGGAATAGTAGCTGCTAGGAATTTCAAAAAAGTCTCCATTATTCAATGTTGCCAAGGGTGTTGCATTTCCATTGACAAAAATTTGGGTGTTGTCCTCCGTAGCAATTAATAAAGGAAACTCCGTCCACCCATTGGTGTTACCGTTACCCCGTACAAATACATAGTCCTTTCCAAGACGGTTTTCAGGTACAGGCTGGTCAATACCGGCATCCCTGTTACTATTGTTTACTTGACGACCAAAGTTGACCGAACCATTACTTATGACGATATCCTTGTCAGATTCAATAGAAGCCCCTATCCATCCTTGCTGTTGCGCTAAAGAAGGCGGATTAACATTTCCAACATAGTTTTCAAATACAAAGGATTCGTTGGCATCTAAAGTAATGGTGTACGTATCGGCCGTAATGGCATTGGCATTATTTCCTATTCGAAAAGTACAATTGGGATCATAACCGAAGAGCCTAACAGTTGTATTGTCCTCTGTAGCCATGATACCAAGGGTGTTGGATTTTGAACCGTGCCTTCCTCCTAGATTGGGAACACCGCCCCATTTAAAACGGGTACCCATTGCCTGCCTACCTTTAGCGGTTAAGGATGCTGCTTGGGCAGACGATTTTCCACGATAGTTTACGTAGAATCGGTTTCCACTGGGAGATTCAAAACGTAACCCGCTGTTAGTCAAAACCATACCGGTGTTGGTATTGTTAACCAGAGTAATATTGTTGTCCCCATTGGCTAGGGTCCAAGTGGCCGGACTGATGTTTGAAATATTAAAGGTGGCTATAGGTATTGGGTTTGTACCTCTATAGGCATTCACCGTAAAGGTGGTGGGCTCAGGTGTGGAAAGATAAATCGCCTGTTCCTGTATACCTTGATTGTTTTGTCCTTGTTTTAGGGGTGGTAGGTAGTGAAGATCGCTCAATTGGGCATTTCCTGTTACGCCAATGACAAGTAATAAAACAAAAAGAAATTTTTTCATTTTTATAAAAAAGTGAGTTATGACCCTCAAAAAAAGCCCATTCATTGGTTTTGAGCAATGTATTGTTGCCAACACCTTTTATTCTGTGGTAGCGAATTACTTTATTGTAGTCTAATCTTTTCTTAAACCCGATAAAGCCAATAGTTTATCGATAAAACGTGTAGTTTAACTTAGTGCTTCGATTGTTGTATCTTTAATAATGAATTGAAGCGCTATGGAAGAAAAATTGATGTCAAAGAAAAAGCCTGCCTATCCCGTAAGTGAGGCCTTGGACGGCTACCTGAAACATTACAATCGAAAAAGTGAAATTCCCATTTTCTATGATGATTTGCTCCGATTTTCCGGCTCGGTAGTGGTATACGACAATAATGATGAAGATACCCTTTGGATCAGGGTATACTATTCAGAGTTTGACCGCAAGGAGATAGACGATAGTTTAAAAAAAGTTTATTCCATTTTGCATTCCGATGGTAGCAATAATATCCACCAATACCTTAACGTAGATGCCGTGGACTTTTGCACCTTTGGCAACTCTAAACCCTTCAGGATAAAGATTAGAAATATCCTAAACGACAACTTTACGTATTTCTATATAAAACGTACCGATGCTTCCAGAATTTATGGTTTGGAGCTGGAACATATGCTATCCCCCTACAACCTGAATTTTTTGGTTTATAAGGATACACTAATCGAAGAACACATTGCCGGAATACCGGGCGATGAGTTTATAAAAAACATGTTGCCTACTTGCAGCGAACCTGAAAAGGCCCAATTGGCAAAGGAGTTCGTTAAATTCAACGAACGCTGTATGATACGGCTTTTGGGAGATATGCGCTCTTATAATTACGTAATCGTGCCCACCCACGATTTTGACCATGTAGTCTATAAAATTCGTGCCATAGATTTTGACCAACAATGTTTTGAAGGAAAATTAAAAGTGTATAGGCCCCAGTTTTTTAAAGAGAATTTTCAGATGGTGGAAATGGTTCGTAAAAAGTTATTAAGGGATTCCGTTGACCAGTATAAATTGGAGGAGAGATCCATGGTAGCCAAGCGGATATTGAGCTCTGGAAACCGCATTAAAAAACTAAGGGCCATCTGTAAAGAGGATACTATTTCCACGGAGGAAAATATAGCCTTGTTAAAGGAACAAATAGGGACCTTGACATCGGACTCCAATTTTGCCAAATGTGAGACTATGGGCGAAGTATTGGACCTTGCCCTCAATTTTGTTAGAAGGAACTATGAGGATGTAAGTATGAAACAGATCATTGAGCAGAATATTAAGATTTAGGTTTCTGAGGTCAGTAGTTAGTTTAACTAAAAACTAACTCTTCTGCTCCTTGTTAAAATACACTAGGTAATAATACATTTGACGTTCCTCGTCCCACCCCTTTTCCACGAACTTTTCGGCCGACTCTGGATTTATAAAGTCCAGTTTGATTTGGATGTTGGTGTCCAAGTTAATGACGTTTTTAATTTTTCTTCGGGCATCGGAAACAGCCTTGTTGGCAATGTCAAAGTTGGAAACATCCTCAATGCTGTACTTGGGTCCTTTTTCAACCTTATAATGTTTAAATTCAGGAATCAAAGCCGGGTTTTCCATAACCTCGTTAAGAAAGTTTGTCTCTTCAAATGCATCGTTCTTGGCGAAATGGTTTACTGCACGATTCATGAACAGGACTTCCTGCTGCTTGTCCTCGGCAGGTAATACCACGTCCTTGGCGAAGTTTTGACAGAACTTCAGATAGTTTTTTGTTTTGAAATTGTCATCCGATAATGGAACAACACTTAGAAAATTTTCCAGCCAATATTTGGTATCATATTTATTACTGTCCACGGACAGCACCTTATAACCATCTTCCTTATTCACATTAAAAATAAGGCAGCCCTTGTCCAACTTATTGATATTTATACCCTGTTGTACAATGATATCCAAATTGGATTCATTTTCCTTGAACTGAAGAAAATCATGTTTCAGCTCACTCTTGAAGATTCCAATGGCATCCACCTTTTCATTGTCCAAATGTACCCCAGTCAGGTAAGTTACATATACCTCACCACTTTTAATGTGGGGATGGTTGGACTGTTCGAATAATAAGGTAGCGATTTTCTTTGAGGCCATATGTGAGTTTGATGGATCAGAAAACAATTCATTTGCCAACTTGTATAGTTCGTTAAACTCCACATCAACCTCATTTGACAATTTAAAATAGTTTTCCTCTTTTTCCCTAAAAGGCTTAAAGAAGTATTCCTTAAGTAGTCCTGTAGTCTCATCGTTAAGGGCGAAAGGTTCTGCGGACAAAAAAACACCTTCACCTTTATTTTTGTTCCCTACTCTATGTATGGAAATATGTTCGATTTGGGTAGCATATAAGTTGACCATGATATTTTAATAGTTAAATGGGCTGTTTATGGAATTTTTTTGGGTGTAAATCTTTCAGTTCAAGAAACGACTATTTAGTTCCAGTTTTCATCAAAGTCCAAATCGTCATAGTTTTCAAAAGTATCGTCAAAATCAAAGGCACTATTTTCAGATTCGAATTTTCTCTCTGGTGGAGACTCTGGAAGTTCACCGAAGCTAAAGAGTACATTAGGGTAGGCCTGTCCATCTTCTTTATTCACAATATCCGCCAATTCCACAAAGAAGGTCCACATGTTCAAAAAGTCATAAACGTAAATCATTTTTGGGCTGTCCTCGGTGACCACATCTTCCAAAAATGTTTCATTCATGAGACGTACGTCAGAGCCGCTTTCGCTCATATCGAACAAGGCAATTTCCTCATCCTGCTTCCAATTTTCGTCACAGGTATAAAAAGAGGCCATTTCATTTCCCAAAAAGCCAAATGCCTGGGTAATGGCGTTATGAAACTCCTCTAAAGTATTATGGGCTTCAATTTCCAGATCCCTGAAGATATCTTCTTCAGCATCTAGTATTATTCTAATTTTATAGACCATTCCTTAATTTTTGTGGGAAGGCAAAGTTACAAAGAATTGGGACTTATTTTAGGCTTTAGGGCATCTAAAACCAAATAGAACTGAACGCCGAATAAAATAGATGCTATCACGAGATGCAGTGGTTGACTGGCAAAGGGAAAGTCCAAATAATACATGGCCATTCCAGAGAAAGCCTCTATGACAACGAGGAAGAGTATCCAAACTATTTTTACGTGTCCCAGATTCAATTTAAAAATCCTATATGCCAAGAATGCATTTACCAGTATCACTATTATGGAAAAGCTGCGATGTATGTAAAAAATAATGGAAGGATCATTGAGCCATTGTCTTTTGGAACTATCCCCCATCATTTCAATTTGATGATCCACGAATTGCCTTACCTGTGTTCCGAGACCTATTTGAACAAGTGTCAGCATCAATGCAAAAGAGGCCAAAATAAGTGTAGTCCTATCATAATAGATTCTTTTGTCCTCATCATTGACCTTATAGATTATGTAAAGGAGCATGGCTACAATCAACAAGGCCATGAGCATGTGCAATGTAATTTTTACAGGTTCCAAAACAGAATAGACAACGGTGGCCCCAAGCCAGGCCTGAAAACCCATACCAAGCACCACTAACCAAGCTAGTATGGTAACCCGTTTCTGCTTTTTCCAATATTTTAAGGCGCCAAAAGCCAAGATTAGAGTTGCCAAGCCGGCCAAAGCCCCAAAAAGGCGATTGATATACTCTATCCAAGTATGCCATGGATTGAAAATGGCATAATTATGTTTCGTGTACAATTCCCAATTTGAGGAATCAAAAGTTGTATTGGAGGTGAAATCTTCCTTGGCTACTTGAAGGGTTTCTTCCAAAATAATCACCTGCCCTTTCTTGTAAGCTTGCCCTGATTGCCATTGTAGTTCAGAATCTTCTGTAGGAGGAATATAATAGCCAAAACATTTTGGCCAGTCAGGACACCCCATACCACTTCCTGTCATCCTTACAACAGCACCGGCGACTATGACCAAATACACCAATATAAGGGTCAATTTGGCAAGTTTTCTGAAAGAGGCTTTCATTTTTTTCGTTTAGGCAAAATTACCACTCTTTTGGAAAAAAGATATCGAAATGGACGGTTTATTGTCTTGTGTGAAGGTCTTCAAAAAAACCAAGTTTTAAGCCTCTGCACCATTTCATTTGGATAAGATCAATCCCATGGATACCCCCTTTTTAATCATAAATTCTTTGGCAGCTTCATATTCATTTGGGATTTCCCCTTCCAAAATTGCTTCTTTAATGGCGTCTTTTATAATCCCTATCTCCTTTGAGGGTTTTAGGTTAAAGGTTTCCATAATTTCTTCTCCCGAAACGGGAGGTTGAAAGTTTCGTATGCGGTCACGTTCCTCAACTTCTTTAATTTTTTCACGGACCAATTTAAAATTGTTCTTATACTTTCGCTGCTTTTTGGGATTTTTGGTGGTGATATCCGCTTCGCATAAGGTCATAAGGTCCTCCACATGCTCTCCTGCATCAAAAACCAGTCTTCGCACTGCGGAATCCGTTACATGTTCCTCGGCTAAAATAATGGGGCGGGAACTTAGTAATACCAATTTTTGTACAACTTTCATTTTTTCGTTCAATGGCATTCTTAACTTTTTAAAAAGGGTGTATACCATTTTAGAGCCTACGAATTCATGGCCATGGAAGGTCCAGCCAATTTTTTTGTTGAAGCGTTTCGTAGGAGCCTTTCCAATATCATGGAGCAGCGCTGCCCAACGCAACCAAAGGTCATCGGTTTCCATGGAAATATTATCTACGACCTCCAAAGTATGCCAAAAGTTATCCTTGTGTCTTTGCCCTTCTATTTCTTCGATTCCCTGTAGTGCCGTCAATTCGGGCATGATAATCTCCAAGAGACCTGTTTTATGCAGTAGGGAAAAGCCTTTTGATGGTATTGGGCAGAGCATAATTTTGTTTAATTCCTCTACGATGCGTTCCTTGGATATTATCTTGATCCGTTCTTTGTTTCGGGTAATGGCTTCCAAAGATGTAGCTTCAATCCTAAAATTTAATTGTGTGGCAAACCGTATGGCCCGCATCATTCTCAATGGGTCATCGGAATAGGTAATGTCCGGATCCAGAGGAGTTCTTATCAACTTGTTTTCCAAGTCTTCCAATCCGGCAAACGGGTCTAAAAGCGTTCCATAATTATTTTGGTTCAGTGAAATGGCCAAGGCATTGATGGTGAAATCCCTTCTTTTTTGATCCTCCTCCAAAGTACCATCCTCTACGACAGGTTTCCTACTGTCCCTATGGTAACTTTCCTTTCTTGCACCAACGAATTCAAGCTCCAGATCTGCGTTTCTTACCATGGCAGTCCCAAAATTTTTAAAAACCGAAACTTTGGGTTCTCCAGGAAGCTTAGAAGCCAATTTGGTCGCTAATGCAATACCACTACCTACGGCAACAATATCTATATCTTTGGCAGTTCCCCTTTTCAACAGGAAATCCCTAACGTATCCACCTATGACATAGGTGTCCAAATTGAGTTCGTCAGCTGTCTGACCAATAATTTTGAAAATTGGTTGGCTCAGTGCCTTTTTGTAGTCCATTCTGTATTCATCGGCATTATTCCCTAATCACTTTTACAAGTCCATCCATGCCCAGTTTAATAATTGAAGATGGGACTGCATTCTGATTTTCAGGCTCCAAATTTACCACATAGTCGACACCTGATAAAATGGCCGCGTCAATTTCTTTAAAATTGATAGGTGTCTTTTGGCCCGCAAGATTGGCCGATGTGGCCACAATGGGTTTTTTATACTTGCCAATGAGATATTGACAGAACTTATCGGAAGCCACCCTAATGGCCAAGGTATTGTCTTTGGCAACCAGGTTTGGTGCAATTCCTTTGGGTTTATCGTAAATAATTGTGGTAGGCTTGGTCGCTAAGTCCATAATATCATACGCCAAATCTGGAACCTGTTCCACATACCTTTCTAACATGGCCTCATTGGCAACAAGGCATAAAAGGGAATTGGCTTCTTTTATCCCCTTTAAGGCAAATACCTTTTTTATGGCTTCTTCATTGGTCGCATCGCAGCCAATGCTCCAAACGGAATCAGTAGGGTAAAGGATGAGTCCTCCATTTTGAAGCACTTCAATGGATTTGTTTATTTCGTCCATCATCGCTTTATTCTTTGAGATTTAAATTAAAGTACTCCGAAACCGCCAACCATTGTGTTCGGTTTTTGTCTTCGTCAACATTTTCTTTTTTAAGGGATTCCCTTTGTGAATTTATTATGGGAATTGGTTTTTGTGGACTGAAATCGGATAATTTTGATCTGGTCCCCATAAGAAGTGACATAGCTTTGAACCATAAATCATCCGCGCTAGGGGTTAGTTTTAGATATAGTTCTTCCTCAGTTACTTGTTCGGAAAGACTATCAATGGGATATAGAACACCACCAACACCTATTGGTAAAATGGCTTTTGAGTTAAATGGTTCATCCTTGTTTTGTGTCCATTTTTTATACGGTAAAAGATTTCCAGCGTTGTCATGTTGAATGTACCTTACTTGGTTGGCAGAAATACAATCAGGATATTTTTGATGGTCTTTGTATAGCAATTCCAACCATTTTTGTTGATAGATGACATCATCGTCGCAGGTAACAATAGTTTTGTTTGGAAATTTTTCCAGGGTTAGGACCAATTTTCTGTGGGAGCAGGTTTGTGATGAGTATTGAATTTCAAAAGGGTTTCCTAAAAGTTTTGTAAGCTGTTCAGGTAACCTGCCCTTAAGGTCATGGTGTAACCAAAGAATTATTTTTTCTGGACGGACACTCTGATTTAAAAGACTGCGTACTACTATATGAAGAATGCGAAGTCTGGAGGGAATTGATGTAAAAGAAACAATGACTGGTATTTCTGTTTTATTATCAGTCCTCATCTTGTGTGAGGATTTCAATAATAGCCTAATAGTATGGTAAATAGATTGAGGATATTCCTTTACCTTCATTTTAAACGTATATAAGATTTAAAAGAATTTGATATAAGAATGAACAATAGCAATATAAAAAAACAAAGATACAGGAAGACTTTTATATTTTTGTCAAACTATGACGGATACATCAGAGGACCTAAAAATTAGTGTAATAGTAAGTACTTACAACGCCGAAGAATGGCTTAAAAAAGTGCTTTGGGGTTTCAATCAGCAGACCTTTAAAAATTTTGAGGTCGTTATAGCAGATGACGGTTCCAAACCTGCGACGAAGGAATTGTTGGACGAAATGTCCAAAGAGGTTTTTTATCCTATTGTACATGTTTGGCAGGAAGACGATGGTTTTCAAAAATCTAGAATCTTGAATAAGGCGGTTGTGGCTTGTAAAACGGATTATATTATTATGACAGATGGCGACTGCATTCCCAGAGAAGATTTTGTCCATGTACATTATATTAATAAGGAACCGGGTTATTTTATTTCAGGAGGATATTATATGCTGCCGATGAACATATCAAAATTGATAAGTTTGGAGGATGTTGAACATCAACGATGTTTTGATATTAACTGGCTTAAAGAAAAGGGCATACCCAAGACATTCAAAAATAATAAATTGACCGCCCATGGTATTATTTCAAAAGTCTTGAATTGGGTTACGCCAACCAATGCCAGTTGGAACGGGCATAATTCTTCCGGATGGAAGAATGATATATTGAATGTAAACGGCTTCGATGAGCGAATGCAGTATGGCGGACAGGATAGGGAGTTGGGAGAACGTCTTTTCAACTTCGGAATCAAATCCAAACAATTGAGATATAGCGCGGTATGTGTACATCTTGACCATAAGCGCGGTTATAAGACTCCTGAATCTATTGCAAAGAATGTAGGAATAAGGAAAAAAACAAAAAAGGAAAAGAGGGTTTGGACTTTTTATGGCATTACCAAGTAGTAGGCCAATTCGTTTTTTTGTTCCAAACGTTTTAGTTCCTTGAACCTTTCCGAGACGCCAAGAGCATTCAAATAGCAAATAATAAAACCTTTTTTTCCATCCAAAAATCCAAGCCGTAGGATGTAATGATTAAAAAATTTCCATCCTGTTTTCAAATACATGGATGCATAATTGAATTTTCGCTCGCGGTAAAAACATTCAATGGCTTTTAATCTGCCATAATTTAGCATTTTGGACTTGTAGTCCTCGTAATTTTTATAGCAATAATGGATAAGCTTTTCTGTCAGTATACCAGATGTTCCTTCAACGTCCAAGGTTTCGTGGACGATTCTTCTGTCTGAAAATTTGGCTTTACTTTTTCTGAAAAGACGATAGTTCTTATCCGTTTGCCATCCGCTAAATTTTAACTTCTCATCTTGGAACATGAATTGTCTGTAAAACCAATAGGCAACAATATCACCTTCCCCGGAAACGGTGTTTAGAATTTCATCTTTTAAACTTGTAGGAACCACTTCATCTGCATCCAAAAAAAGCACCCAGTCATTGGTTGCCTGTTTAAGCGCAAACGATTTTTGGGCCGTAAAGTTTTCAAAAGGGTTTTGAATGACCTTAACCTTAGGATGATTTAAAAGATATTCATAAGTACCATCCGTACTAAAGGAGTCTACCACAATGATTTCGTCAGCAAAGGAAACGGAATCCAAACATTTTTCAATGTATCCAATTTCATTGAAAGTTATGATAAGGGCCGTTATTTTTTCTCTAGTATCCATCATAATTACATAATAAGTAGGGTCGATAGCTCTGGGCTAACAAAGGTATAACAAAAAAAAAAGGTGAAAATTGTATTTCATACTAAAATTCTTACAAAATGCTTCTTAGACCTTTCTTTAAAAGGAGATGGAAAAAGATGTTTTGGGTTGCGTAATGATTTGCATTTAAACGACAGCAATCAAAAATCTTTTCAAATTTTAAAGGTCTGACAAATGAAAAGGCCGAGATTTTCGAAATTATGAATTCGAAAATTTCAGCCTCCAAAATTCAGATCCGGAATGCCTTAAACGGCTACGTCATATTCCCTAAGGGCGTCGTTTAGGGATGTTTTTTTATTGGTACTTTCCTTACGTCTTCCAATGATCAAAGCACAAGGAACCTGATATTCTCCCGCGGCAAATTTTTTGGTGTAACTGCCAGGAATCACTACGGACCGAGGTGGAACAAAGCCCTTGTTCTCCACGGGTTTTTCTCCAGTAACATCTATTATTTTGGTAGATCCCGTAAGTACTACGTTGGCACCTAGAACGGCTTCCTTGCCAACCCGCACGCCTTCAACTACAATACATCTCGATCCAATAAAGGCATTATCCTCAATAATGACTGGGGCTGCCTGCAAGGGTTCCAACACACCTCCAATTCCTACTCCGCCACTAAGGTGGACATTTTTACCGATTTGTGCACAGCTTCCAACCGTGGCCCATGTATCTACCATGGTTCCTTCGTCTACATATGCACCAATATTCACGTAACTTGGCATTAGAATAGTGCCCGGTGAAATATAGGCCCCGTGTCTGGCCACTGCATTGGGAACTACTCGTATTCCTTTTTCTTTATAACCTCTTTTTAGGGGCATTTTATCATGATATTCGAAAATACCCGCTTCCAAAGTTTCCATTTTTTGAATGGGAAAATAAAGCACTACGGCCTTTTTAACCCATTCATTGATTTGCCAGCCAGCTTCGGTAGGCTCGGCACAACGCAACTTACCGGAATCTATAAGGTCAATGACTTCCCTAATGGCATTTTGTGTATGTGATTCCTTTAATAGCTCTCTTTCTTCCCAAGCGTTTTCTATGGTATTTCGTAAATCTGTCATTATTATTAAAATTTTGTCAAATATAAGCGGAAGCTTAGGAATTAGCCATCGGTACATCTACTTATAACAAATTATCCTTTATTTTTGCCAAAAATTAAAATTGGGAAGGATTCTTGCGTTGGATTATGGCCAAAAGAGAACCGGTGTTGCGGTTACTGATGAATTACGAATTATAGCATCAGGCTTGACTACGGTTCCTACCAACGACCTTATTCCTTTTTTGACTCAATATCTTGAGGAGGAATCAGTCGATGTATTGGTGGTTGGGGAGCCTAAACAAATGAATAATCAACCATCCGAGTCTGAGGTATATATTACACCATTTTTGAAACAACTTTCCGTAAGTTTTCCAAATTTGAAAGTGGTAAGACAGGATGAACGTTTTACTTCCAAAATGGCCTTTCAAAGTATGTTGGATGGTGGGTTGAAAAAAAAGCAGCGCAGGAACAAGGAACTGATCGATGAAATCAGTGCGACGCTAATTTTACAAGATTATTTAAAGCGAATATAAATGACATTACCGATTATAGCCTACGGAGATCCTGTTTTACGAAAAGTAGGGGAGGACATTGATAAGGATTATCCAAACTTAAAGGAACTCATCTCCAACATGTGGGAAACCATGTATAATGCTAGCGGTGTCGGTTTGGCCGCTCCCCAAATAGGCTTGCCCATACGACTTTTTGTTGTGGATACTACCCCATTTTCGGATGATGAGGATTTAACCAAGGAAGAGCAAAAGCAGCTGAATGGTTTTAAGCAGGTTTTTATCAATGCCCATATAGAAGAGGAAAGTGGTGAGGAATGGCTTTTTAATGAAGGTTGCCTGAGTATCCCGGATATTCGGGAGGACGTTAATAGAAAAGAGCGAATAAAAATTAACTATCTAGACGATACCTTTAAGGAGCATGTAGAAATCTATGACGGACTTCTAGCTAGGGTTATTCAGCATGAGTATGACCATATTGAAGGCATTCTTTTCACGGATAAATTGTCATCCTTAAAAAAGCGTTTGTTAAAAGGGAGATTGGCCAATATATCCAAGGGGAAAATAAATGTGGACTACAGGATGCGTTTCCCCAATCAGAAAAAAGGAAGGTAAAGAGGTGTATTAATTATTAGAAAAGTGGCATCTTTGCCCACTCAAAAAACAAAAATTATTGCATATGGCTTTGGAGAAAATATTGTCGGTAGGTGGTAAACCTGGTTTGTACAAACTAATAACACAAACAAGGACTGGCTTTGTGGCAGAATCATTACTGGACGGTAAAAAAATCAGTGTGGGGTTACGTAGCAATGTGAGTGTACTTTCTGAAATTGCTATTTATACCTTGGACGAGGAATTACCTTTAAGGGAGGTCTTTTTGAAAATCCAGGAAAAGGAAAATGGCGGCAAAACATCCGTAGGCCATAAGGATGAAAAGATAAAATTGGAGGAGTATTTCTTTGAAGTGCTTCCCAATTATGATGAGGACAGGGTCTACGTAAGCGACATCAAAAAAATAATACAGTGGTACAATATTTTGGTCGAAAAGGACTTGGCGGATTTCTCCAAGGAAGAGGCTCCAAAAGAAGAGAAGGAAACCGAGGAGAAAAAGTAGTTTAGCGTTTCGTTACTATAGAAGCCCTGATTGTAAAATCGGGGCTTTTTCGTATGTATTGGGCTTTGTATTCAGTATATTTAGAAACTTCTTCTAAATTATAAAAAATGAAAACATTTGTACGCCGCATCCCGCTAGTTATGTGTTTTGTGTTTGGACTTTCATTATCGGCCCAACAATCTAAGGACACGACAAAACAGGCTACTAAGGAACTTCCTTTGGAACCGGAAAGGAAAATTTCGTTTACCACAGACAAGGGAACTTGGATTTCCCTAGATGTAAGTCCCGATGGAAAGACTATCGTATTCGACCTTATGGGGGATATCTATACAATGCCTATAACCGGTGGAAAGGCCACGAGAATTACCAATGGTATGCAATATGATGTGCATCCTAGATACAGTCCGGATGGTAAAAGTCTGGTTTTTATTTCGGACAAAAGTGGTTCGGATAATATTTGGACCCTCGATTTACAGTCCAAAGAGGAAAAGCAAATTACAGAGGAAAAAAAACATAATTTCTTTTCCGCGGAGTGGACTCCAGATGGTGACTATATCATCGGTGTAAAGGGAAGAAGAAATATTAAGCCCCATATTTATCATAAAGATGGCGGATCTGGTAGCCAATTGGTAAGTGAGCCGGAGAATATCAAACTTATAGACCCGGCCATAAGTCCGGATGGTAAACTGGTCTATTTCTCTCAAAGGCGGAGTGCTTGGAACTATAATGCCCAACTACCACAATATCAAATTGGCACGTATGACATGGAAGATGGTAAGATGGCCGTAATTACCTCCAAGTATGGCTCTGCGTTTACTCCAACCCTTTCCCCGGACGGTAAATGGCTGGTATACGGTACACGTTACGAGACGGAAACAGGTCTCATTCTCCGCAACTTGGATAATGGTGATGAGCGTTGGTTGGCCTATCCTGTCCAAAGGGATGAACAAGAGTCCATTGCGCCTTTGGGCGTGCTTCCTGCAATGTCTTTCACTCCAGATAGTAAACAATTAATAACCTCTTATGGAGGAAAGATTTATGCGATTTCCATCGAGGGAAATAATGCAAGGGAAATTCCTTTTTCCGTAGATGTGGCATTGGATTTGGGCCCAAGACTTTCATTTAAATATCCCATTGCCGATTCAAAAGAAGCTTTGGCCACACAGATTAGGGATGCAAAACCATCACCCGATGGTCGTAAACTGGCATTTACCGCCTTGAACCGACTCTATATCATGGATTTTCCCAACGGAACACCGAAAAGGGTCACGGAAAATGATTTTATAGAAGCTCAGCCCGCTTGGTCGCCGGATGGTTCCACTTTGGTTTTTACTACTTGGGAAAAAGAGGGTGGGCATCTATACACGGCAAATGTTAACGGAAGGACAAGGTTAACTAAACTTACTTCAGAACCTGGTCTGTATACGTATCCTGCTTGGTCTTACAATTCGGACCGAATTGCTTTTCACAGGGGCTCGGCACAATCTTTTCAGGATTTATTGGGATTGTATTCTAGCAGGAATATGGAAGATTTGGTATGGATTTCCAAGGATGGAGGCAAAATCAACTTTATTGACAAATCAAGGAATAGGTCAGTACCACATTTTACCAAAGGGGACGACCGTATCTATTTGACGGATTCCGAAAAGGGACTGGTCTCCATCCGATGGGACGGCACCGATGAAAAGGAACATCTAAAATTGAAGGGGATTGTAACCTATGGTTCCCAAGATTTTCTGGATGATCATGCCGTTTTACCCAATTCCGTTGGGGCCGATGATAAGGACAAATCATCAAAACCGGACGAAATCCGCATTTCTCCTGACGGAACTTCGGCCTTGACAAAAATTAACAATGATATCTATGTAGCTACCATTCCTAAATACGGTAAGACCCCAACGGTTTCCGTAGCTAAGGCGGACAAAGCAGCATTTCCGGCCATGAAATTGACCAAGATTGGGGGAGAGTTCCCAATTTGGTCCGGCACAAGTAAAAAAGTCCACTGGTCTTTAGGTTCAAGTCATTTTGTATATGATGTGGCCGAAGGGAAAAAATTCAAGGATAGTATTGCCGAAGTAACCAAGAAGAAAAAAGAAGAAAAGAAAAAGGATTCTACGGATAAAAAGGACGATACCGAACTTCCAGAGTTCAAGGCAGATGAATATAAAATAAAGGTAAGCTATGCAAAGGATATTCCCGAAGGTACCTTGTTGCTAAAAGGGGCCCGAATCATTTCAATGAAAGATGATGAGGTTTTGGAAAATGGTGATATACTTATCGAGAATAATAGAATTAAATCAGTAGGTCCTTCTGGAAGTATCCAGATTCCCAATGGAACAAGGGAAATGGAAATGTCCGGTAAAACCATATTACCAGGTTTTGTGGACACGCATGCCCATTTAAGGCCGGCATGGGGCATTCATAAACAACAAGTGTGGATGTACGCCGCCAACTTGGCCTATGGGGTTACCACAACAAGGGATCCCCAGACCGGCACTACGGATGTATTGACCTACGGTGATATGGTAGATGCGGGAATGATAGATGGACCAAGGATTTACAGTACCGGCCCAGGTTTGGGGTATTGGGGCTATCAATTGGAAAGTTTGGAACATACCAAAGATGTATTACGGCAGTACAGTGACTATTTCGATACCAAGACCATTAAAATGTATTTGGTAGGGAACAGGCAGCAACGGCAATGGGTAATCGAAGCCTGTAAGGAATTAAAATTGATGCCCACAACGGAAGGTGGTTTGGATTTTAAATTGAATATGACCCAACTCATAGATGGTTATCCAGGTCATGAGCATTCTTTACCGATTTATCCCATCTACGAGGATGTGGTTAAAACCATTGCAGAATCCAAAATGGCGGTTACTCCAACTTTGTTGGTTTCTTATGGAGGGCCTTGGGCCGAGAATTACTATTATTCCAGGGAGGATGTCTGGGGAGATAAAAAACTTCAACACTATACACCGTACAAGGAATTGGCAAGCAAGAGTAGGAGAAGACCAGGTTGGTTTATGGATGAGGAGCATATATTTAAGAAACACGCAGAATTTATGAAGTCCTTGGTGGAAGCTGGTGGTTTGGCCGGGATTGGCAGCCATGGACAATTGCAGGGTCTTGGCTTTCATTGGGAGTTATGGTCAGTAGCTAGTGGCGGTATGAAACCCATGGACGCCCTAAAGGTAGCGACCATCATTGGTGCGGAAGCCATCGGTCTTGACGGTGATTTGGGAAGTTTAGAGCCGGGCAAATTGGCCGATATCGTAATTCTTGATAAAAATCCGTTGGACGATTTAAGAAATACAAACACGGTGTCCCATGTTATCAAGAATGGTAAAGTGTATGAGGCTGGCACGCTAAACGTAACATGGCCAACCGAAATTGAGGCGGAGCCCTTTGAATGGAATAATAAAGGTCCGGTTGATGTACCGGGAATAGAAAAATAAAAAAAGGCCCTGTTTAAGGGCCTTTTTTTATTTTTAAATAGAATTCTTTAATCCTTTTCTATGGTCTCGTACGTGTACTTACTTTTCTTCCAGTCAATCAATGGGGAATGGTAGTAGTTCACATTGTTTCTTTCTAAAAATGGGGCTTGGTCACCTAATCTGACCTTGTAGTCTTCCCAATTCCTGTTTTCAGGTTTAGTCCAGGCCAGTTCAGAATACCCTATGACACGAGGAAATGCCAAATACTCCAATTCTTCAATATTACTAATAGTCTCCGACCATAAGGGAGCCTCTGTCCCCAAAATGTTTTCTTTGGGAATACCATAATCCTCAGGCGTCCATTGGTACGCCGTATCCACAGGAATATAACCCGCCCAATGTAAACCAAGCTTGGTAAGCGAATCATACTGCATATCCAAATAGGATTTTTTGGCAGGGGAAACTATTACCTTCATGTTTTTAGCGACTGCTTTTTTTGCATTTTCTTCACTGGCCCACCATTGGGCAATGGCGTTGGAATCGATATCTGCATTGGCAATCTCATCCCAACCGATCATTCTTTTTCCATGCTTTTGTACTATTTTTTCCACCTTGTTGACAAAGTAGATATAGTCGTTCTTTTTGGTGACATGGCTTTCATCGCCTCCCATATGAAAATAGGGGCCTGGGGTCATTTCAGAGATTTCCCGTACCACATCGTCTATGAAAGCATAAACGGTATCTTTTCTAGTGTCAAAAGTGCTAAATCCCACCTGCATGCCTTCATAAAGCTTTGGTGTTTTTCCGTTACCGTTTAGAAAAGGATAGGAAACCGAGGCTGAGTTTGTGTGGCCAGGCATATCGATTTCAGGAATAATGGTCATATATCTTTCTTGGGCATACCGCACAATCTCCTTATAATCTTCTTGAGTATAGAAACCTCCAGATTCTCCACCTACTTCGGTACTTCCTCCAATCTCGGTAAGTTTTGGCCATGATTTTATTTCTATGCGCCATCCTTGATCATCGGATAGATGTAGGTGAAGACTATTGAATTTATAATAGGATAATAGGTCAATATATTTCTTTACGTCCTCCACACTAAAGAAATGTCGGGCCACGTCCAACATGGCGCCTCGATACCCAAAATTTGGATTGTCGGTTATTTTCCCTGAAGGTATTGGCCAAATTTTTTGTTCGGCCAAGGTATCGTTACTCACATCCGGAACCAACTGCCGCAGGGTCTGGATGCCTCTAAAAGCGCCCTCTGAAGTATTGGCATTTAAAATAATGGAGTCTTGGTTTATGTACAGTTGATAGGCTTCTGGAGTATTCAATTCGAGACTGTCCGATTGGTTAATATAAATTACACGGTCAACGGTATTGGTGCTTTCTTGGTTTACAGGTACGTCCAAATTGATTTTCTCCTTAATTTTTTGTGCTAAAAATTCGCCCACTTTATCAAATCCCGTGGCACTTTTTGACGTATAAATAGCCGTAAATTGATCAAGTGCAAAAGCAGAATTAGTGGCTATGGTCTTTACAGGCTTTGGAATAAGGCTTACCGCTGACAAATCCGTAACCGGCATTGGTATTCTGGGCTTTTTTTGCTCGTTTTGGCAAGCCAAAATCACCATTACTAGGGAAAGGAAAAACAGACTTCTAATAAAAATAGTTTTTATCATTTTAAGGGGGTTATAGGTTATTTACTAGGTGTTGCATGGTGTTGTACCAAATATCATATCCTTTGGAGTTCATGTGCAAACCATCGGATATAAAGATATCTTTTTTCAATTTTCTTCCGTTTAGCATAGGATTCCAAACATCGACGAAAAGCAGGGCTTCATCTTTTTTGCTTAGTCTTTCAAATTTTCTGTTGAGCCTTCTGTATTTTCCTCTCAAGTTCCATCGGCTAATACTTGGTTTGGCGGATATCAGTACAATTTTCACGTCTGGGTTCCCTGCTTTGAGTTTGGCGATAATGCTCTTCGTGGTACCGATAATTTCTCGAGGTCTTTTTTTGGCCGAAATATCGTTGTCGCCTTCATAAATAAAGACCTTGGTAGGATTATAACGTATTACCAAGGTATCCAAATAAAATAGCAAGTCCGAAGCCTGGGAACCCCCAAAGCCCATATTCAAAACCTGATGGTTTGGAAAGGATTCTTGCAAATTGTCCCATTTCCGGATGCTGGAGCTTCCCGTAAAAACTATAGTTTCCTTGCTTCTGTCCCAAAGGGAGTCGTTTTTTTGTGTCAGAGCCTTTACTTCCTCTGAAAAAGCGGGTTTTTCTTGGGCACTGACATTGGCCCATATTCCGAAAAGTATAAAGGCGAATATGAAAATCGATTTAACTGTTTGCTTCAAATCCTATATGTATTTAAATTAAAATTTTAGTATGGATTACATTTTTCCAACCTTGGTTTCCTTTGTACTGATCTCCACTTTCCACCAATCATGAAAACGTTGGATCCAATTATCGGAGGGTAGATTTTGTGTCTTCATACCAAATCCGTGTCCGCCTTTGGAATACATGTGTAGTCCTGCAGGTTTGTTTGCCTTAAGCCAAGAAGAATAGAGTTCAATGCTTCCGATGGCCAATCCTAAAGGGTCGTCCGTGGCACAAATGACCAACATAGAAGGGGCAGTCTGTGGTACTTCCTGAACAGGTTGGGCCGTGGTCCATGGATATACGGGTACAATAAAATCAGGCCTATTTTTTTCGTTGTAGTTGTACGCCACACCCATGGTGACGGCACCGCCCGCGGAAAAACCCATAAAACCAATTTTATTCGGGTCTAGCTTGTATTTCTGGGCATTGGTCCGCACATATTCAATGGCGGACAACCCGTCGTTTATGGACAAGGGAAGTACTGGTGCGACCCTTTGCATAATTTTTTGCGGGTTTGTGCCTCCCTCTTGGGTGATTTCTTGTACACCGTCTGAACCAGTAGGCACCAACCTATATTTGAGTACAAAGGCCGTAATTCCTTTTTCAACTAGCCATTTGGCCACATCGTTTCCCTCGCTATTGATACTTAGTGCATAGAGGCCACCGCCCGGAGCAATAATGACGCTGGTTCCATTGGGATTTTCCGGAGCAAATACCTCCATGGTAGGGGTAGACACGTTTGTGACCACTTGGGTTTGCCATATATCAGAATAATATTCCTTTTCTCCTCCTTCCCAAGAAACATTTTGGGTAGTTTCATATGGTAATTCAATAATTTCCTGTGCAAAAATTGTAGTCGTGATGCAAAGGATAAGACTTGTAGCTATTTTTTTCATATCATCTATTTAATTAAGGACTATAAATACCAAAGCGGCCAGTAACGCTCCAAGGATAGGGCCTAATACGGGAACCCAAGCATAGGACCAATCACTTTTCCCTTTATTTCTCAGGGGTAAAATAGCATGCATGATTCTTGGCCCTAGGTCACGTGCGGGATTTATCGCGTAGCCCGTTGGGCCGCCCAATCCAAATCCTATACCCATTACCAATAAGGCAACAGGAAGAGCATCTAAGGAACCTAACGATATGGGCTCGTTGGCCATGGCTCCACCGGCAATATAAAACACACCAAAGACTAGAGCGAAGGTTCCTATGGCCTCAGAAACCAAATTCCAGCCATAACTTCTAATAGCGGGAGCAGTACTAAAGGTTGCCAATAAAGCGCTTTCGTCTTCGGTGGCATCATATTGTTTTTTATAGGTTAACCAGACTAAAAAATTTCCCATCATTGCGCCCAAAATTTGAGCTACAATATAACCGGGGACCAGAGACCAAGAAAATTTACCTGCTGTGGCCAGACCAACAGTTACTGCAGGATTTAAATGGGCTCCACTTACATCCGCAGATATAAACACCCCAATAAACACGGCGATTCCCCAAGCGAGTGAAATGCCTACCCAGCCACTATCCGAACCTTTGGTATCCTTTAATACAAGGTTTGCCACAACCCCATTACCGATGAGAATAAGCATTCCGGTTCCAATAAATTCAAAAATATACGCTGTCATAATGGGTTGGTTTAAGAGGTAAAAGATAAAAAAAATAGATGGATAAATGGGTTTTGGAATTCTTTACTTGTATTGTGAAGATTTCCAATAAAACTAATTTTGTAATTCTACCAACGGCTCCACTTCCGAAATATAAATCGCGAAACAAAATGTAGTATATTGGTCTGTAATCATAACCGACCAAATACCAGAGATTACCCAATTGCCCTATTCCTTTAAACCTAATGTTTATTTACAGGGACTCATACAGCACAATACTTCAGATAAGTTATTGGCTGCCAATATCAGGTTTGGTTGGAGCGGGCCAATACGGGATTATTTTTGGTCTATAATTATAATTTGCGTGATCGTAATCCGCTCAACAATAGTTTTATCATTAAATACACGAGAATGTTCGATTTGGTCAAATAATTTATTTGTTTAACTATGTTAAATAAATAGTTAGGATTTTTTATTTGTTTAAATTTTATAATATTACTTAAAAGTCAACTATGAAATTCTTAAAACCCTTTTTAGCCATTTGTCTTTTCATTGCTCTTTATTCTTGCTCATCGGATGATGGAGAAACAACACCCGTGGACAATTCTTTAGTGGTGGGAACTTGGAATCTAACCGAGGTGAACATAAGTATTCCCCAAGATCCTAATAATGACGGAACAGCTTCAATGAATATGGTGGAAGAATTACCATGTCTAACTGGAGTCTTAACTATAAGCGAGGATAATACTTGGAACCTTAACTTAACGGGTCTAAATATAACACCGGTTACCGGTGATTTTTATGCCGTACAATGCGCTTCTTCTTTTTCTTACTCAGGTAATTATTTTTTTCAAAACAATCAACTGAATCTTAACGACTTCAATTTTAATACGCTCACTTTAAACGGCAGCGTGCTCACAGAAAGTAAGGGAGAAAACTTGCCCGGAGTTTTAAGCTATGTCTACGAAAAACAATAATTGAAAATCAGACCCCGAACTGCTGGAGGTGATGGTCCAAATGTTTGGAAAATAGTACGTTCCATTCGGATTTAGTTAACGGACCAAAAGCGTGGGATTCCTTCCCGTCAAAATAGTCAGCTCCCAATTCCTGGGTTTTTTGGATATATCCGATCAGGCGTTCTTTTTCTTTTTCAAAGTCCCTTTCATTGCTGATAACGAAAATGGGCGATGTAGGACCATTTCTTTTGTATGGTTTTGGTCCCACAACTGCTTTTTTAGCGAATAGCTTGATCAAGAACTTTTTAAAGCCTTTTGGCTTCGGGTACTTGTCCGTAAAGGTGGTTTCATAGGCCACATTGCAGTGTGCTAACATCTGTGAAACATTCATTTTTCCCCAGTTAGGTTGTGTCTCAGGAGTAAGCTTATGTATACGTTCAATAGTTTCTTCGGATTCTTTTTTGTCAAATAGATTTTTCCAGGCCATGATAAGATTTTTAATGGATTAGTTTATTCCTTTAACCTTCATTTTCAAGGTATAGACCGCATCCAATGCGGTTATGAATAGAATGTCCCTATTGGGGCCGCCAAGGGTAACATTGGCAGTCCATCCTTTTGGAATCTTTATATGTTTTATTTTTTCTCCTGATTTATTAAATACGGTGACTCCATTACCAGTTAGGTAAAGGTTGCCTTTGTTGTCCAGTGTCATACCATCTGACCCCATTTCACAAAAAAGTTCCCGGCCAGAAAGGCTTCCGTCTTTGTTGATTTTATAAACATATGTTTTTTTATCATCTGGATCGGCGATAAATAATTTTTTGCCATTCTTGGACCCTACAATACCATTGGGCATTACCAAGTCTTCCTCTACTATAGTTAGTGTATTACTTCCAGGCGCTAGATAGTAAACACGTCTTTTCTCTACCTCTGGAGTTCTATCTTCCCACCAATCTCTTTTATAAAGGGGATCGGTAATGTATATTCCTCCTCGTGGGTCTACCCAAACATCATTGGGTCCACCCAGAAATTTTCCTTCAAATTTTTCTACAAGTACCGTAACATTCTTTTCCGGATCAATTTTCCATAATTGATTTTTTTCATCGGCACAGGATATCAAGTTTCCTTGGTTATCAAAATAGAGTCCGTTGGACCTTCCGCTCGGGTGCATCCAATCTGAAACGGTATTGGTCTTAGCGTCCCATTTTAAGATTCGGTCATTGGGTTGATCGGTAAAAAAAATATTTCCCTCCTTATCGACTGCGGGGCCTTCCGTAAATTCGAATTCTTCGGACACCAAGGTAAGTGATTCACCCTCTTGTACAATATCTTGGGCAGTAATGCAGGAGTTTAAAAGGAGTAAAGCTAAAAATGCATTTATGGTTTTCATCGATTAGTAAATAATTATAGTATTTGTTTAAATTTTAATTCGTTGCACCGGGACCTTTTACGAACTTACCTGAAAAGGTACCTGTATGTTCCCCATCCTTCAGTACGTGTCCACCATTTACAAAAACATGTTTCATTCCGGTAGCATACTGGTGAGGTTCTTCAAACGTAGCGTTTGCCTTGATGGTGTTGGGGTCGAAGACGACAACATCCGCAAAATACCCTTCCTTTATCGCGCCTCTTTTTTTCAATTTTAAATTGGTGGCCGGTAGGGTAGTTAATTTGTAAATAGCTTCCTCCAATGGGATAACTTGTCCTTCGCGAACGAAATGACCTAATAGTCGGGCAAAGGAGCCATAGGCCCGTGGATGTGTGCTTTGCTCGAGAAAGACTCCCGCCGTGGTATAAGAACCAGCATCGGAACAAATACTCATGTAGGGAAGTTTCAATTTCTTTTTCACGTTTTCTTCGGACATGGAGAAATAGACCACTTGAATTCTGCTATCATCTTCATAGATTAGGTCTACCAAGGTTTCGTTGGCCGATTTTTGTCTTTCCTCGGCAACCTCAGCCAAGGTCTTTCCTATTAAATGTCTCAACTCCTTATTTCTAAAACCGACCAACAGAATATTTTCGGGCGGTACGTGGAAGTCAATCTCGTCCATCATTTTTTTTCGGGTGGCCGGATTTTCCATTAAGGCAATGGTGGAACTGTGTCCGCCTTCTTTGGCCCAAGCCGGCAATACAACGTTAAGACCTGTAGAACTTGCATTATACATATACATATCCGTGGTAATATCCAACCCGTTTTCCCTGGCATTGTTTACCATGGTGATGGCGCTGTCCAACAAATGCCAATTGGCATTTCCCGAAGCTTTGAAATGATAAATTTCCGCAGGCAAATTAGCCTCTTTGGATATGGTAATTAATTCATCAATGGCCTCTAGAAGCCCACCTTCTTCGTCCCTGATATGGGAAATGTACATACCATTATATTCCGAAACAACCTTGGCCAATTCAATAATCTCATCGGTTTGGGCATGTCCGCTAGGAACATAAATCAATGAGGTGGAGAGCCCCATGGCTCCTTCTTCCATTCCTTGGCGCAAGAGCTTTTTCATGGTTTCCATTTCTTCTGGGGAAGGAGGTCTTTTTTCTATGCCAATGGCATATTCCCGTAAGGTGGCATTCCCAACAAAGGAAGCCACATTGGTGGATATTCCCTTTTCTTCCAAATAGTTTAAATATTCCCCAAGGGATGTCCATGGTATATCGTATTGGATATCGCCCTGGCCTTCCTTCATGTCTTTTTTCATTTCCTCGCTCAATGGTCCCATGGATGAACCTTCACCAAGTACTTCCAGAGTCACTCCTTGTCGTATGTCTCCTTGGGAGCGTCCGTCTTCCAATAAGGCCACATTCGCCCAACTTAGCATGTTGATGAAGCCCGGGGCCACAGCAAGGTTCGTGGCATAGATTTCTTGTTTTCCTTGAGCCTTATCCAGTTTCCCTATGGCAGCAATGGTATCGGCATTAATGGCAATATCACCAATGAAAGCAGATTTGCCGGAACCGTCCAAAATCTGACCATTTCGTATCACGATATCATAGGAGGTCTTTTCCTGATTTTTGCAGGCCGCTACAAGCGCAAGTAACAACGTTAGAACGAGAATGTATTGTTTTGACATCTAAAGGTTGTTAAGAAAATCCATATTGTGTTGCATGCTTTCCAAAGGGGTACTGGCATATTCCTCCTGTTCAATTAGAATGTGTTTCACCCCGGATAATTCCTGATTTTTCAACATGGCTTCAATGTCCAACCCGCCCTTACCAAATTCGGTACTTTCTTTTTCGACCATATTCATATCCTTTAGATGCCACAAAGGAAAACGACCCGGGTATTTCTTAAAATAATCCAAGGGGTCCTTACCGGCGACAACGACCCAACCCAAATCGAGTTCCATATGCACCAAATCCGGTTCGGTATGGTCCATGAGCACATCGTAAAGTACTTGGTCTTGGTCCGATTCAAATTCGTATTCATGGTTGTGGTAGCCAAATTTGATGCCCAGTTTTTGACAGGCTTCCCCTGCTTTGTTGAATTCCTCCGCTACCTTTTTGTAATTATCCACGGTTTGTCCATTAGAGGGCATGGACGAGCATATTAAGTAGTCCTGACCGGAGGCAACGGCTTCCTCCATGGTTCTTTCAAAATCCTTGTCCAAATGAACATGCCCACTTACCAATGTCATACTCAAATCCTCGCAGGCCTGTTTCATACTTTTAGGGGATAGACCGTAATAATGTCCTTTACTACTTTTGGCCGACTCAATTTCCTTAATCCCTATAGCGGCGATTTGTTCTAGGGTTCCCAAGGGATCCTTGGCCATTTCGTCCCTAAAACTATATAGTTGTACCCCGAATTTTTGAGTGGTCTCAGAAGCAAAACTTAGGGATGGCAATAGCATGGTACCTGCGGAAAATAGAGACGAGCGGACTAAAAAATTTCTTCTTTTCATTAATCTTGATAGTGGTTTTAATTCAATTCCAATATAATAATCGGAGTCTTCTAAGGTAATAAAATTAACAACATCCCCTATGTGAAGAGATTCGTACTTTTGCGAAAACGGATGGAATGAATACCAGGGAAGAACAATTAAAGGCATTTGATCGTTTGCTAACCATTATGGAAGAGTTGCGTGAACAATGCCCATGGGATAAAAAGCAAACCATGGAAAGCCTCAGACATTTGACCATTGAGGAAACGTATGAATTGGGAGATGCCATCCTAGATGATAATTTGAACGAAATAAAGGGCGAGCTTGGCGATTTGCTATTGCATATTGTTTTTTATGCCAAGATAGGCTCGGAAAAGGGGAGTTTTGATATTGCCGATGTAGCTAATGGTATTTGTGAGAAGCTTATCAATAGACATCCGCATATATATGGAGACGTAAAAGTGGAAAATGAGGAAGAGGTAAAACAAAATTGGGAGAAAATAAAGCTAAAGGAAGGTAAGAAAAGTGTTTTACAGGGCGTTCCAAGAAGTCTGCCCGCTATGGTAAAGGCCAATAGGATTCAAGATAAGGTAGCCGGTGTAGGGTTTGATTGGGAGCAACCGGAACAGGTTTTTGAAAAACTACAGGAAGAACTGGGTGAGCTGCAGGAGGAAGTCTCACAAGCGAACAGCGACAAGATAGAAGCGGAATTTGGTGATGTGCTTTTCTCCATGATTAATTATGCCCGTTTTTTGGGAATCAATCCGGAGAACGCTCTGGAACGGACCAATAAAAAATTTTCCAAGCGATTTCAATTTTTGGAAGGGGAGGCAGAAAAAATGGGAAATTCCTTGAAAGATATGAGCTTGGAGGAGATGGATATCTATTGGAACAAGGCCAAGGAAATAGATTAAGGCAAATCCGGTAAAATTATTTTTATAAAAGTATCTTTGGGCTTCTAAATTTCCGCTGGTGTTCTCCACTTACACAAAAGAATTCGCATATAATATTAAGCTTTCCGTACCTGTAATTTTGGGGATGCTAGGACATACCTTTGTTCAGTTTGCAGATAATATAATGGTGGGCCAATTGGGTACGGCAGAATTGGCGGCCGTTTCGTTAGGGAACAGCTTTGTCTTCATTGCCATGTCCTTGGGCATTGGTTTTTCAACGGCTATCACCCCTTTGGTCGCGGAGGCCGATGGGGCAGGAAATAAAGGAAATGCAAAGAGTGCCCTAAAACATGGATTGGTACTTTGTACCGTCTTGGGTTTCTCTCTGTTCGGGTTGATTCTTTTGGCTAAACCCATCATGTATTTGATGAAACAGCCCGAAGAAGTTGTTGCACTTGCCTTGCCATACTTGGATCTTGTAGCTTTTTCATTGGTTCCCCTTATCGTTTTTCAGGCCTTTAAGCAGTTTTCGGAAGGATTGTCGCAGACTAGGTATCCTATGTATGCAACCATCATTGCCAATGTGGTAAACATTACGCTAAATTATCTTTTGATTTTTGGTTCCTTCGGATTTCCCAAACTGGGTATTGTAGGTGCGGCCTTGGGTACGCTGATTGCCAGGGTGGTCATGGTATTCTATTTATGGATGCTTCTTAAAAACAAAAAAAAATTCCACGATTATGTCACGGGGTTCAATTTTAGAAGTATAGAAAAACGTGTCATTAAAAAAATAATTTCCCTAGGGTTTCCATCGGCTTTACAAATGTTTTTTGAAGTAGCCATTTTTACATCGGCCATTTGGTTGAGTGGGGTATTGGGGAAGAATCCGCAGGCCGCCAATCAAATTGCATTGAATTTGAGCAGTATGACCTACATGTTCGGAATAGGGCTAGGGGTTGCGGCCATGATACGGGTAGGAAATCAGAAGGGACTTAAGAACTTTAAGGAACTTCGTAGGTTGGCTCAATCCATTTTTTTCCTTACCCTATTATTGGAATTTGCTTTTGCTCTTTTGTTCGTTTTAGGAAGAAAATGGTTTCCCACGTTGTATTTGGACGTGGATGACATGATGAATTTTGCGGACAATACCGAAGTAATCCTATTGGCTTCGCAATTGTTGTTGGTTGCGGCCTTCTTTCAAATTTCGGATGGCGTCCAAGTAGTCGTTTTGGGTGCTTTACGGGGTTTACAGGATGTTAAGATTCCAACCTTTATTACCTTTGTGGCGTACTGGTTGATTGGTTTTCCCATCTCCTATTATCTGGGTTTACATACCTCCTTGGAGAGTGTGGGAATTTGGGTAGGGCTTTTGACCGGTCTTACGGCATCTGCGATTATGTTGTATATTCGATTTAATTATTTAACCCAAAAATTGATTCAAAACGAATAATGTTTTGAACGTAAGTTTACCTTTAATTTTAGTAAATAAACAGGAATGGATTTACCCAAGTTTATATTAGGCGATAATACGGATTATCCCAATGCTATTTTCGTTATCCATACGGATTACCCTAGATTTATAATCAACCTTGAAAATGATGAGGTGGAATGGTTGGAAGAGTTCTCCAAAGAGGATGAAAAGGAATTGGAAAACGAGGCCGAGAATCTAATAGAGGCGGCAACTGCATTTTATGACCGCGAAGTATCCAGATACGAAGAATAGGTATGCTCGATCAGCTCCTTCAGTTTGATAAGGATGTATTTATATACTTAAATGGGTTGGGTAGCCCCACTTGGGATACATTTTGGCAGTTTATTTCCAATAAATTCAGTGCCATTCCCCTTTATCTTTTTCTTTTGATTCTTTCTTTTAGAAAATTTGGTTTTAAAGGAACTTTGGTGTTGGTGATATCAGTCGGGTTGCTGATTACGGTATCCGATCAGTTGAGCAACTTTTTTAAATATGGTGTGGCCAGGTTACGGCCCTGCCATGATCTGGAAGTGAGTTCCATCATGCGATTGGTAAAGAGCTATTGCGGGGGAAAATACGGTTACTATTCGGCACACGCCTCCAATTCATTTGCCTTGGCCATTTTTTTTGGTTTTATGTTGCGTTCCCAAATCAGATATATAGGTTTGGCTCTTGTTTTCTGGGCCTTGTTGGTGGCATATAGTCGGATTTATATCGGTGTGCATTTTCCTTTGGATGTAATGACCGGTGCCTTGATTGGAAGTTTCTTGGGATGGTTGTTTGCAAAGTTATTTATATTTGCACATCGGAAATTCTCTTTATGATATCCAACCTAAGGTATTGGTTTTTAGTGGTTCTCATTGTTTTGGTTTATATCGCCGGAAGCTTTGTGACCCTTTTTGAGAACGATTCCGCCCAATTCGCAGTCATGGCCATGCGCATGGTCAACGAGAACGATTTCATCAACTTGTTTAAGGGCCCCAACGAGTACTTGGACAAGCCGCATATGCATTACTGGCTGGCTGCGCTTTCCTATAAGATTTTTAGTATTCACGATTGGGCATACCGGATTCCCGGTATTTTGGCAACCCTTTTGGGCGCCTATAGCTGCTACGGCCTTGGGAAATTGCTCTACAATGTCCATACGGGAAAATTGGCAGCGCTTATTTTCATGACCGCCCAGACCATTGTTTTGGGAGCAATCGATGTACGTACCGATGCCGTATTGACCGGATTCACTGTTTTCGCCATTTGGCAATTGGCAGTGTACATAGAAAAAGGAACTTTACTGTCCGTTTTATTGGGAGGCTTTGGTGCGGGAATGGCCTTTTCTACAAAGGGACAAATTGCCTTAGTGGTTATCGGGTTGCCTATTTTATGTCACCTTGCATATACCCGAAAATGGTATCGATTTTTAAGTTGGAAAGTACTCTTGGCTTTGGTAATTTTTGGGCTGACCATAGCCCCCATGTTGTATGCCTATTATTTGCAATTTGACTTGCATCCTGAAAAGGTAATTCGGGGGAGGGATAACCGCAGTGGCATCTTTTTTATTTTTTGGGAACAGAGTTTTGAGCGTATGAGCGGGGAGGGCATAGGCAAAAACAGTAGTGATTATTTTTTCTTCTTCCACACGTTCTTATGGGTGTTTCTTCCTTGGACCATCTTGGCATTGACTGCTTTTTGGTGTCGTACCAAAACCTTTTTCAAATTAAAATTCAAGCACAATCCAAAATATGAATTTTTGACCTTGGGTGGAATAACCTTGGTTTTTATTTTGATAAGCTTCGCCCAGTTTAAATTGCCCCATTACCTGAATGTGACCATTCCCCTGTTTTCTGTACTTACCGCCTCCTATATGTACAATTTGTATCGGTTTGATAAACAGAAAATGACAAAGATTCTCCTGTGGGTACAATACTTTATTTTGTCCGTAGTATTTATGGCCTCCACCCTAATCTGTTTTTTTGTCTTTAAGTTCGATGGATTACTAATTCCAATTCTCCTTTGTGGAGGCGGTTTGGTAATCGTCTTTTTTGCCTTGAAAACGGAGAGGGTCTATGCAAGACTGATTACGGTTTCAGTTTTTGCCTCGTTACTCTTAAATGCTGTTTTGAATCTGCATTTTTATCCCAACCTCCTAAAATATCAGGGAGGTTCCAATATGTCAAAATTGATAGCGGAAAACAATATTCCGGTGGATAAAATTTATAAGATTGGTAACGACCATACCTGGGCGTTGGATTTTTATAATAAATATCCGGTTCAAATAAGTACTCTTACGGAAATAGGGAACAAAAAGGATATTTGGGTGTATGTCAATTCGGAAGAATTGGAAAAAATAAGGGAATCTCCCTTGGACTGGGATAGACAATTAACCGTAGATCAATTTAGGATAACACGTCTTCAAGGAAAGTTTCTCAATCCCAATACCCGAAATAAAGTGGTGAATAAAATGTACTTGGTACATCTGAAACAACCTTAAGGGCTTCATGCTCTTTCGACATACTCCTACGAGTTAAAACTAAAATCATTCCATTTTAAACCCTTCTTGACGTTTCAATACGGTTAAGCGACGGTTCAGCATAAAGTCATTTTTAAAGTGATGGTTTGTCCACATTTTTGGGACATAATTATATCCTAAAAAACTTTAAAATGACACCAACTACTATGTTCTCGCTTGCAAACTTCATCGTTATGCCCATGTGGCTATTGATGATATTCTTGCCGAAGTGGAAATTGACCAGATACTTGATCGATTTCAAGGTAATCCCTTTAGCGCTCTCTGCAATTTATATTTTTTACATCATTCAATCGATGATGGATAATGGACTTATGGACTTTGGGAGTCTTGGATCTGTCATGAATTTATTTACTGAGGAACATGCTGTTCTTGCCGGTTGGATTCATTATCTCGCATTTGATCTTCTAGTGGGTATGTGGATGATAGATCAAAACAAGGAATTGGGAATTCATAAGGCTCTTATGGCACCTTGTCTTTTCTTCACTTTTATGTTTGGGCCTTTAGGTTTCCTTTTGTTCTGGACTATTAAAACCATAAAAAACAATGTGGGATGAATTACGAAAATTATTCAGGATTAACAGCAAATAATGTAAACGAAAATAATATGGACTCTTACACACAAACATTAGTTGAAAATAGTCATGTCTCCAATAATGAATTAACGCCTTGGGGTAGCTTTCAACAAACAATCGGAAAACTATTCACGAAAGTCAAAAAAGAAAGTCCGATATTATTCTGGGTAGCCATGGTCATCACAATAATGGGGATAGGATGCTTAATTGGTCTGTTCATTGACGAAAGAACCTTAATGGGAGTTAGCGTTTGGTTAAAGCCATTAAAATTTTCTATTTCCATATCACTCTACTTACTAACCGTGGGATATTTGATTACCAAATATCCATACTCCAAAAGGAAAAAGAATCTTATCAACCATATTACTACGTGGTCCTTATTATTGGAGTTTCTTATTATCCTGTACCAAGGTTCTAGGGGCGTACAAAGCCATTACAACATTGCTACTCCCCTTGACGGTATTCTTTTTATGTTGATGGGTGTTTTTGTTGGTATCAACGTATTAACGATGGTCTTGTTCATTGTCGATACAATACGTTTAAAATTAAAGACCACAAAACCGCTACAATGGGCCATTTTACTAGGTTGGCTAATTGTTCTTTTCGGTAGCTGGGTTGGTGGACAGATGATCGGTCAAATGGGGCATAATGTGGCCATACCCGATGGAGAGGCTGGCCTACCTTTGGTCAATTGGAGTACAAAAGGTGGGGATTTAAGGGTTGCCCATTTCTTCGCATTGCATAGTATTCAGATAATTCCGTTATTCGCTGTATGGCTTGGTCATAAATGGAAATTTTCCCAAAGAAAACAACTTATGCTTGTTATCTTATTCACCTTAATGTTTTCTTTTATGATTGGCTATATTTTTTACCAAGCGAAACAAGGTATTCCATTCATAGCATCGTAATAAGCGTCCAATGTTATTTAACAAAGAAAAACGTATTAAATATTTAGGATTTAATGACTTCTGGTTTTCTGTAGTTGGTATTTTTATTCTAAGTATAGTTACGGCATACCTTTTCAGTACTTCACTGGTAATGGTCTCTCTTGTCGAGGCTATTATAAGTTGGGTAGTGTCACTTTTCTTCACAACAATTGATTGGCTCATAAATCGTGCGATAATGATTTATTTACGCAGAAAATACCCTGCCTTTCGTGATGATGCCAAGCGAATCGTGCTATTTTTCCTTGCCATAACCTGCACGGTCGTTCTTGTGGATTTTTTAGGTGGTAATTTGTTGTCATTAATTCCAGGTTTTCATTACGGAGATGAGATTTCTAGAATTAAAATGCTTCTACCTATTATTTTAATCACCATAATGACCATGGCGATCTATGAAGCTATTTATTACAACATACGGCTTAAAAAATCCATAAGGCAGGAGGAGAAATCCAAACAGGCGATTGTACAGGCACAGCTTGACGCATTGAGAAATCAGGCTCAACCACACTTTTTCTTTAATACCCTGAATACCTTACGCGATATCATTGACCAAAATTCAAAAGAAGATGCAAAGGAGTTTGTGGACAAATTATCCGATATGTATCGCTTTTTGTTGGAAGCTGGTAATACAAATCTCATTTCACTTCGGGAGGAGCTAAAGTTTGCCAAAGCTTATATTCACATACAATCAGAGCGCTTCGGTACTAATTTGAAGTTAAATTGGAATATTCCTGAAACTTCGTATGAATCCATGATAGTGCCCATGAGCCTTCAGCTATTATTGGAAAATGCGATTAAGCATAACGTAATATCCAAAGCGAAACCCTTAATAATAAATGTTGTTGTCAAAGAGAATAAATTGACGGTGGATAATAGGATTCAACCAAAATCCACACAATTACCATCAACAAAGGTCGGACTCACTAATATAGAAAAGCGGTATGGGTTAATTTCCGGTGAATCCCTTGAGATCAACAATGATGGAAATCGATTTAGGGTAACCCTTCCCTTGGTAAAAGTGTCAGATGAAAAGATTAGCAATGAAAATACTGATTATTGAAGATGAAGCCAGAGCGGCAAATCAATTGCAGCGTATGTTAACGGCATGTGATTTTGAACATGAATTGTTGTCCATAATAGATACGGTAGAAGATACTATCCAGTGGTTTAAGAGTAATGCCCTACCTGATTTGCTGTTTATGGACATCCAATTGGCCGATGGCTTAAGTTTTGAGATTTTTCAGAAAATCGATATCGATGCTCCCATTATTTTTACAACAGCCTTTGATCAATATGCCATACAGGCATTTAAGGTGAATAGCGTGGATTATCTGCTAAAGCCAATACAACATGATGATTTGAAGAAGGCACTTGATAAATTTAAAAAGTCCAATAAACCGAATTCCATCGATCCCGCCATTTTGAAACAGCTTCTCGGTAGTTTTCAAACAACTCCTACAAGGGAAGGCATATTGGTCAAAGAAGGGAGTGGATTCCTTCAAGTCAAAATATCGGAGCTTTTGTATTGCTATTCGGAGGATAGCGTTACATTTGGCGTGACTTTGGGCAAACGCTTTATTATCAATGAAACCATAGACGAACTTTTCGATTCGTTGGACCCCAATAAATTCTTCAGAATAAACCGTGGGCAAATTGTGGCCAAAAATTCCATTGAAAAAATAGACTCCTATTTCAACCACCGGGTGAAACTCTCCATTACCAATTCACGTGACCAAGAATTTATTGTTAGCCGTCCAAAAACAAGTGATTTTAAGGATTGGTTGAATACCTAGGTTTGATTCTTAGTATTCATTAACTCGTATAGCTTGTTGAATAATTACATATACACTTAATAGTCTAATCTTTGAAATTTTATTTTAAACTGGAAGTATTTACAATTTAATTTTCTTAAAATGAAAAAATATTCCCGTGAGCGAAACCAAAGCGGTAATCAAAAAGAACACCACACTAATCCCTACGGAGGTACTTTCTTCCAGGTTCAGTAAAGCGGCACCGTAGAAAAAGGTGACTTCCCTACTACCCAAACCTCCAATGGTCAAAGGAACAACGGATACAATAGAAGAAACCAAAAATATCACAAGGTAAGCAATAGTATTGCCTTCAATGGAAAGTGCCCTCATGATACATAGCACACAGAACAGCTGGGCCAGTTGCACCATAGCGGAATACCCAACGGATTTCCAAAAAATGGGTAGTACATAATTGAAGAATTTTTTGTTCAAAAAATAGAAGACACCAACGGACAGTGGTATTAAAATCAAAAACACCCACCAATAGGATTCCAGAACCTGATTTTCCAATGCCAAAAGAAGAATACAGGCATAAACAAAAAGCAATAGCAGGCCACTGAGTCGGTCCAGCACCAAAATACTAACCACGCGTTTAGTAGGCACCTCGAAAGTCTTTTTGATCACGTAGCCCTTATAGGCATCGCCTCCAATCCCGCCGGGAAGGAAAAGATTGTAGAACATCCCCAGTAGATAAAGTTTTAAATTGCTTTTTTGGGACAAAGGGATTCCAAGTTGATGGAAATAGGAATTTAGTCTAAAGGAGGCAATGATTTTCGAAACCAAAAATAACAGGATAGCCACCAAAAGATAAATAGGATGACTCCTTTTCAGGGTACGTAATACTTCCGAAACATCGATTTTGGTAAAAATAAAATAGACAAGCAAAATACTTATCGAAACCTTAAGAATAGTGGTGAAGGTCTTACGAGGATTTGCCACCGATGCTTACTTTTTTTATTCGATAAGGTCTCTTTTTTTGGGATTCATAATAGGTCCTGATTAAAAGCTCCATTACAATTCCTATGGTGAACAGTTGTATGCCCCCTAAAATAAACATCAGTCCAAAAGTTAGCAAGGGTCTGTTTCCAATATCCTCTCCCAATCCAAACTTTACGATCAATAAGTAGATATTTATAAGCACACCCAGAATGATCAAGAGAAAACCAAAGATTCCGAATAGGTGAATCGGCCTTTGAAAATATTTCCTGATAAAGAGTAGGAGCATCATATCCGCAACTACCTTGAAAACACGTTCCAGACCGTACTTGGAGACACCGGCATGACGGGCATGATGTTTTACCGGTACTTGTTTGATCTGTGCGCCCTCCAAATGGGCCAACAGCGTAATAAAGCGATGCATTTCACCATAAAGGTTCAAATCCTTTGCGATATCCCTAGTAAATATTTTTAAGGCACAGCCATTATCCTTAATATCCAATTTTGTTACCCTACGCACTAAGTAGTTGGCTATTTTGGAAGGTATTTTTTTTACAAGGGAATCTTTTCGTTTTTGACGGATGCCGGTAACCAAATCATAATCCTCGTTTACCGCATGCGTTAGCATTTGTGGAATATCGCTAGGATCATTTTGCAGGTCTCCGTCCATCGTTATTATATATTCTCCTTCGGCATAGTCTATCCCAGCAGCCAAGGCCAAACTTTGACCGTAGTTTTTCTTAAGCTCGATCAAATGGACCTTACCGTCCTCCATGGCCTTGACCACCTTTTTGGTATTGTCCGTTGAAAAATCGTCTATGTATATGATTTGGTAATTGTAACCAATAAGGCTTTCATGGATTTTCTGCGTCAGTAGGACAACATTGTCTTCCTCATTGTAAAGAGGGACTACGACGGAGAGTAGGGAAGGAGTAACAATATCCATTAAGCGGTTTTTGGGTTAAGGGGCAAAGTTAAGTTTTTATCCTTATACTGGAATAAGTGGATTTCCTGTTCTAAGTTTCCCGATAGTTTTTTACGAGATTCTCGGCCGCCCTAAAAGGTGTAATTTCACCGTCGACCACTTTTTTTTCAAGTACTGATAGGGCCTTTGAAATATCGGGATGCTCATAAAAATCCCTGAGCAGGATATGATTAATATGTTCTCTAAGCCATTTTTTATTCTGATGTTTTCTGGTTTGTTCAAAAAATCCGTTCTCCTTGGATAGGGTCACAAAGTTTTCAATGCATGACCAAATAGAAGTTAATCCTTTGTTTTCTACAGCTGAACAGGTCATTACTTTAGGAACCCATCCATTATCTTTTGCGGCAAATAAGTGCAAAGCCCGGCTAAATTCCATTTTGGCAGATTCTGCGGGTTTCTTGTTGTGTCCATCAGCTTTGTTGATAGCGATGGCATCGGCCATTTCCATAACCCCTCTTTTTATACCTTGGAGTTCGTCACCTGCACCAGGTAGCTTTAGAAGTAAAAAGAAATCGGTCATATCCCTAACCGTCGTTTCGTTTTGTCCCACACCTACGGTTTCGATTAAAATAATATCATAGCCCGCCGTCTCCAAAAGAATGATGGTCTCCCTAGTTTTTCGGGCCACCCCGCCTAAAGAACCACCGGTTGGGGAAGGTCTGATAAAAGCATGCTGCTCTTTGGCCAACGATTCCATTCTGACCTTATCTCCGAGAATACTCCCTTTTGTTTCATTGCTCGAGGGATCTACAGAGAGCACGGCCACTCTCTTCCCTTTACTTAATAGAAGTTTGCCAAAACTTTCGATAAAAGTGCTTTTTCCTACTCCTGGTACTCCGGTAATTCCAATCCTGATGGATTCCGTTTGGTGGCCGATACATTTTTCAAGAAGTTTGACCGCTATCTTTTGATGTTCTGTTTTTGCGCTTTCGATTAAGGTAATCGCTTGGGCCAAGACCGTAGTATTATTTGTTAGGACGCCCTGCGTCAAATGATCTACAAAGTTGGCATCCAAAGTGCCTCCAAAACTTTTGTCTACAGGTGCGATGGCCTTTCTTTTATAGGGTTCATTTCTTGTTTATCGGAACGTTTACCAAAGTATTGTCCCATGAAAGACTCAAATAGAGCTGATCCTCGTTCGTAAAGTCAATAGTAAAATCTTCAACGGATTCTGGAGTAACTCTAGAGGGAACCTCGACGCGTACAACATCTTCAGCGGCATCTCTTGTAGTCTGGGTACCATCCCCAAAGAAGGTAACTCCCCAATCTGGGACTTCCTTGTTGAAAATGACTTGCCAACTATCCTTATTTGGAATGGTCCATAAGGAATAGGTTCCGGCGGATAAAGGTTTGTCTATAATATCAATGGGTTCAGTTGTGGTGAAGGTCGTTGGTTCGTTGGCACCAGTCCGCCATACTTTATTGAAGGGTACTAAATCCCCAAAAATATTTCTTCCCTTTTTGGAGGGACTGGAGTAATGCACCTCAAGGTCGGTTCCTTTTAGGGTATATGAACTGGTCCTTTCTGGACTGTATTTTTTGGTTTGATTTCTTAAATAGGGCAGGCCTACAAAATAAAAGAGGCCAAACAATACCAATAGAATGATAACCAATCTTTTCAATACTTTCATGGATACTAAGTAGCTTAATACATTCAGTAATTCTAAGGTACTAAATCAAACTTAAAGATAGTAATGTTGTTATAGGTTTCACCAGGTTTTAATACACTATTGGGGAAGTCCGGTTGATTGGGGGCATCTGGATAATTTTGCGTTTCAAAACAAATGCCAGGGAAATCCAAAGGAGTGTAAACCACAACGGCAGGTTGGTTGGTAAATACGTTCATGGTAATGCCGGATTTGAAGGATTGTAGCTCCGCTACTTTTTCATTTCCCATATCCTTTACAAAAGGCGTGTCCAAACGTTGAATACCTATCTCCTTGGGTAACAGAAAATCGTAATTGGTTTTTCGTACAGGAACAATATTTCCCGTGGGCAGCAGATTTTCATCGGTTTCCAATACATAGGGACAATTAAGCGTTAGTTCATAGGCATCTATGTAAGGGCTATCGTCCAATTTAAAATAGGAGTGATTGGTTAGATTTATAACGGTGCTTCGGTCCGTTACCGCCTCATGTACGATTTGAAGTGCATTGTTTACCAGTCTATAGGTAACGTTTACGGTGAGGTTTCCGGGATATCCTTCTTCCAAATGCTTGCTCCGGTAAGAAAGTTTTACCATGGGCTCATCTGCGTAGGATACCTCCTCAATATTCCAGTATTTTTGATGAAAACCTTCCTTGCCCCCATGTAAATGGACGCCGTCCTCTTGGTACAACAAAAATTTTTCACGGTCCAAAACAAAACTTCCATTGGAGATGCGTCCGGCGTACCTTCCCATACAGGCCCCCAGACAATTATCGTCCAACCTATACCTACTTGGATGATTGTAGCCTACGACAACATTAGTATAGTTGCCATCCTTTCCTTTTACCAATAGTTTTTGGATGGTGGCGCCATAGTCTAAAACCATTAGCGTCATATAATCGTTGGAAATCGTAACTTGTTTCAAGCGAAAAATTTAAAAAAGATTCGTAAAAATAGCAGTTTTTTGCAACATCCCTTTTTTTCTTTCGTCCTTAAGATAACAAGCACTAAAACAAACATCAAACCGACCCATGTTTCAAGCTGACATTCTAGAAAAATGTAAAGCCAATGACCGTTCTGCACAGTTAAAATTGTACAGGCAATATTGTGATGGAATGTATTGTGTGGCCATGCGTTTTTTAAAAAATGCAGATGATGCGGAGGATGTGTTGCAGGAAGCTTTCATAAAAGCGTTTCAAAAGATGCATCAGTATAAGGGCGAGGTCACTTTTGGGGCTTGGTTGAAGAGAATCGTAGTGAACAAGTGCATCGATTTTTTGAAATCAAGGAATGAACAAAATATCAGCTTGGATGAGAGCTATATGAGATGTGTAGAAGAAGATGATTGGACGGTTGAGGAACATATAGAAATTGATGAGGTAAAGACCGCCATTGAACAGTTGTCCGACAAATATAAATATGTGGTCATGATGTATTTGGTTGAGGGATTTGACCACCAAGAAATTTCTGAGGTATTGAAAATTTCTGAAACGGCATGTAGGACAAGACTTTTAAGGGGTAAAGGTCAATTAAAGGAGTTATTAAAATTAAAGGGATATGGCACAGGATCTTAAAAAAATGTTCGACAAGGAACGCGAACAACAAAATTTTAAAATGAAACAAGGTCACGAAGAGCGCTTTTTGTCCAAATTGGAGGAAACACTGCCTCAGGAGCGTCCGTCTAAATGGAATACATGGAAAATTGCCGCTTCCATTATTCTTCTAGTGGGGGTAGGGCTAATGGCCTATTTTCAATTTGATACCAAGGATGACATTCCTGCAACCATTGTAGATAAGGGTGACCCCGATGATAAGAATAAAAGCTTTTCGTTTGGAGACCTTTCCCCGGATTTAAAAAAAGTGGAGAACTATTATGTGGCCAATATAAACATGGAGCTATCACAATTGGATATTTCAGAATCCAACAAAGAACTAGTAGATAGTTTTATGGAGCAACTTTCAGAGCTCAATACCGAGTATGACCGCCTTAATGGAGAACTCAATGAATTGGGTCCTAATGATCAGACAATATCCGCCCTCATAGAAAACCTACAATTAAGATTACAGTTATTACAGAAGTTAAAAAAGAAGTTAAATCAATTAAAATCATCAAAAAATGAACAGATCACCGAAAATAGTATCTAAGCAACTCATCATTGCTATAGGATTTTTAATCAGCATATTTGGCGTCTTTGGTCAGAAGGAAAGTAAGACCTATAAGGAAAGCTTTAATGTAAATAAGGATGCGGTTTTGGACATCAATACCAGTTATGCGGATATTGAGTTTGAAACATGGGACAAGGATGTCGTAGAGATTGTCGCTACGGTGGAGTTGGAAGGGGCAGAAAAAGATGAAGTAGAAAAATATTTTGAAAACGACCCCATTAAAATTCTGGGTAATAGCTCAAGAATTGAAATCACGTCTACCTCAAAGAAATTTGGACTTTTTGGATCGCAGGATTTTGAGTTTGAATTTGGTGACCTGGATATTGAAATTCCGGAAATTGCCCCGTTCGTTGTTGAAATTCCAGAAATCGCTCCTTTCCCTGAAATCGTCGAAATGCCCCCCATGCCACCGTTACCGTTAACCGATGGCTTTAAGTTTGACTACAAGGCTTATCAAAAGGATGGGGAAAAGTACATGAAGAAATGGCAAGAGGAATTTAAAAAGAGTTTTGATGAAAAGCATCAGAAAAAGCTGGAAGAATGGGCCAAGCGCATGGAAGAACGCGGTAAGGAAATGGAGAAGCGTTTAGAGGAGCAGGATAAAAGGAGGGAGGAAATGGAGAAAAAGCGCGAAGAAATGATAGAGAAAAGAATGGAAAGCCGGGAAGCCATGCAAGAAGCAAGGGAGGCCCAAAAAGAAGTAAGACGGGAAATGATGGAGCTTAGGGAGAAACATGAAGGCCCCAATATATTTTATTTCTCTACCGATGGGGAAAACAAAAACTATAAAATCAAAAAGACCATTAAGATTAAAATGCCAAAATCTACCAAGATTAAAATGAATGTAAGGCATGGAGAAGTGAAATTGGCCGAAAATACAAGGAACTTGAATGCGACTTTGTCGCATTCAAGCCTTTGGGCTACTACCATAGATGGGGATGAAACCCAAGTGTCCGTATCGTATTCTCCAGTAAACGTTCGCAACTGGAATTATGGTCAATTAAAGACGAACTATTCCAAAGATATAGCGTTGAGCGAGGTTCACACTTTACAATTACAGGCCAACTCCTCTGATGTAACCATAGATAATTTAATGAAAAAGGCATTTATTAAGAATGACTTTGGTCCCTTAAAAATTCTATCTATTGACAATGATTTTGAGGAGATGGATGTTTCCTTAAAAAATGCCGAACTTAATTTTAAGTTACCTACTGCGGCTACTAAAATATACATTAAGGGAACTGCATCCGATATGGCTTTACCCAAAAGTTTAAAACTTAATGAGACAAAAAATGGAAACACCACAATACTAAAGGGGTATACTAGGGGCGAAGCTGATAATCGCTCTATTGTAATTACTTCGGATTATAGTGAAGTGACCGTTGTTGAATAATTTATAAGATAGTTCCTCCTTTCTTTAAAATTCCCTGATTTTCACGTTGCGGTAATCCAATTCAGCCAATTCACTTTGCAACAGTATTTTACCCTTGAACAAGTTAGAAGTCCTACCATAGTTGACTACCACACCATTTACACGGTGTACACAAATGCCATTATAGGTAATCACTTCTACGGTATTCCATTCGCCTCGGGGCTTTTCATTATCGGTTTTCTTCACGACATTGGAATACATTTTAGGTAGGTTTTGCTTTCCATCAACTTCAATCGTGCTATAGCCTAATAACCAAAAATCACCAGTATCCCCTTCCTGTATTTGACACTCCACGGACCAAGGCCATACTTGATCTGGCGCATATTCTGGAATGTGATAACAAATGCCGCTATCGCGCTTCACATTTTCCCGAGGAGGCCAACGTTTTTCACCCCATTTAAATTCCACCGAAAAATGATAATTTTTATAAACCTTGTTGGTCATTATATAGCCCATTTCTTGTCCCGTAACGTGTAAAATACCATCCTTCAACGTAAAAATGTTATCAGGGTCGTTGTTTTTACCTTTACTTTCAATGAATTTGTACCAAGAGTCGGAAAGATTATCGTTGGCGAACAAGTCAGTGAACATGGTGTCCAAATATACTGGCTCAACGTTTTCTAACAGAAAGACATAGTCTTGGTAATCACCATTTGAGGCTTCTTCAAAGCATACCAAATAGCTATTCGAAATAACTTTACCAGCTTTTTTTACGGGGTAAATGCGGGCAGCATGGCCTGCATGTTCTGGATAAAGCAATTGGTTCCATCCATCTTCCTGAAAACTGTTATGTGTGTCACTTATCGTATAAATACCAAACGTGGCATCACCTGGATTGAAATCGGTTTTCCCATGTGCCATAGCAGGCATGAGGTTTTGATGCTCGTGAAAAGCATCGCTACCACTTAAAACCCCTACTTGGTGAAGTTCAGGGCCATCCTGGGAATTAATGTAGAATCCGAAAGACAACTCGAAAGCTGGGCTATATCTTGCAATTGGTGTTATTTTAACATCGGCATTACCATTTTTTTTGAAAAGACAAGGCGCTAACTCCTCACCTGATTTTTCAGGTTTGGTGTGGTTGGCTAGCGAAGTCCATCCTAAATTGGTGTCTATACCGAAAGCCTGTAAAACGGTTGAAAGGGCAGGTTCATTTTCCCCTTCAAGCCCAATGGTGCTAATGCCCCTTACTTTAGTGTTTAAAAGGGTTTTCTTGCCGTTTGTAACCTTGACATTAGCAGTAGCAATACCTTTAAAAGTTTTTTCTGGTTCATACCAAGTGATCAATAAAGTTTCCCCTTTTTTTAATTCGCTTAATGTTGATTTGAAAGAAGAAGCATCATTGCCAGTGACAGACACCTTCAGTTTTTTACTGAAATCAGTGTTTAAAACAGTCGTATCTTTTTTACTCATTTCCCCTTGAATAGAAGAAAAAGATAAACCTTCAATTAATGTTGTTTGCCCTATGACAGGTATGGCAGAAATAGTAAGTGCAATAAAAAAGACTATAGTTTTAGTTTTCATCATGAACGATTAGTGTAATTCGATTTATCAGTTGATATTTAGGTACCCGATATTAATAGATTTTTATAAACTTATTCTTTCGGACTATTAAAGAATACCCATAGAATGAATAGTGTTTTTGGGGTAACTCCAAATCAAAACTGGGAACTTTATTATAGGAAACAACCATTAAATAATGGGACATAAAAATTAGGAGCTGCTTTTTCGCTATAACTTGGGCTCCCAACCTGGAGCATATTCTCTTTTCCAAAACTTCATGGCCATTTCATTGTTCAATACTTTTCCAGTGGTGTTGTCTATTTTTAGTGTCTCACCAGCATCTTGTGCCATATTTCCCAAATGGCAGAGCATGGTGGATATGCTTGCATCCTTAATGTCGGAGTGAAGGCTTTCGTCTTCTCTTATGGCTTTGAAGAAGTTACCTACGTGGTTAACGTCTAGAGATCCTTCCCCTCTAGTGTTGGTCGTTTCACTGGAACCACCTTCTTTTTCTTCTTTGATCAGGTTGCCCTGAAGATCGTATAACTGATAAAAATTACGGTCTAACATGATAGAGCCTTTACTGCCATAAATGGTTATTCCCCTGCCGGGTCTTTCTGGTTTCATGATTCCGCGACTGTGCCCCGTCCAAGTGATAAATTTATCATTGTCAAAAGTATAGGTGACCTGCTGGTTGTCCACAAATTCCCAATCATCATCGTACGTATACTTTCCACCAAAGGAGGTAACGCTGTTGGGCAGGTCGACTCCAAGTGCCCAGCGACATATATCAATTTCGTGCGTACCGTTGTTATGGATTTCGCCCGTTCCCCAATTTCTGAACCAATGCCAATTATAAGGATGCACATTATCCTTATATTTTTCACGCAAAGCTGGTCCTTGCCATAATTCCCAGTCCAGTGTTTTAGGAACTTCGATAACGTTGCCCTTACCTATACTACCACGGTTATTTGAATAATAGGCTTCACCTTTATAAACATTCCCAATGATTCCTTCCCTAATATCTTTAATGGCACTAATGGAGGTTTTGGCAGAGCGTTGTTGGTTTCCCATTTGTACCTTTTTACCGTATTTCCTTTGTGCCGCCACCAGAAGTTCATTTTCATACGGATTATGGCTACAGGGTTTTTCCACATAAACATGTTTACCGGCTTGGAGGGCCATAATTGCCATAGGTGCATGCCAATGTTCCGGAGTTGCAATAAAGACGGCATCGATCTTCTTGTCCTCGAGCATTTTTCTAAAGTCCTTTTCAACCTTAGGGATATAACCTATATTTTCTTGGCACCAAGCATTGTGTTCCTCTAGGATTACATCATCTACATCGCAACTGTATAATATTTTTGCATTTGGATCTTCGTTTATGGCCTTTACGTGTGCCTTAGCCCTACTTCTTACTCCTATCACGGCACAATTTATCTGATCATTGGCGCCTAAGATATTGGCATACGAGGAGGAAGGTAATACTAAACCGCCCAGGGTTACGGCCGCTGTACCAGCCGTTGTTTTCTTTATAAAGTTTCTTCTTGTTGTCATTGCCTATTCTTTAGTAATCGGTTTAATCTTGATGTTTTTAAATGAAACTCGGTCGCCATGGTCCTGCAGCAGTATATGACCTTTTTCGGCTTCCCCAAAGTTGGGCCAGGTCACGTACTTACTTTCGGAAACTAGTTTTTTGTATTCATCGCTTCCTCTTTCATATTCCAATACTTTCATACCGTTTAGCCAATGCTCCACGTGTCCATCCTTAGAAATAATGTGGGCGGTATTCCATTCTCCGATTGGATTAATGGGTTTGTCCTCGTCCGCTTTGATTAAATCGTAAAGTGAGGAAACCGTTCTACTACCTTCATGGTTGCCCAATTTGGCATCCGGATGCCTTTGATCATCCAATATTTGATATTCAAGACCAATGGAGGAACCTGGGCCTTTGTTGAGGTCCGTATCCACATAGTATTTGATACCACTATTGGCTCCTTCGGTAAGTTTAAAATCCACCTTTAATTCAAAATCACCATAGGTTTCTTTGGTAACAATGTCACCACCTGCGGCGGATTCTTCACCCCCTGAGGAAAGTACGGTCAAGACACCATCCTTAATTTCCCAGCCCTTTTCCGGGAATTCGTCCAAACGGGCCCCACGCCATCCATCTGTAGTTTTACCATCCCAAAGCATTTGCCATCCGTTTTTTTGCTCGTCTACGCCTAGGGCGTTTTTAGTGATACTAGGAGGCACAGGGGTTTCCATGGAATACTTCGAAAGACTGTCGGTCAATATTTTGATATTTTTCCAAATAATTTCAGTACCCTCTTGTTGGTCATTTCCAATACTGTGTACCTGCAGCGCAATAAAACCTTCTGGGGTTTTATCATCGATGAGGTGAGCGGCAGGTACTCCATTGATCCATGTTTTAATGGTATCTCCAATGGCCTCAATTCTATAATGGTTCCAGTCATTTTGTTTAAATGCTTTTTGTGCTTCTGGATTTTCGGTCATGGGGTTCAGCCATCCCCTTCTTGCCTCATCATAAATACCGGCGCTCCATGCCCTATCCGAGGGATCTATCTCAATTTGATAGCCATGAACTCGCCCGTCCATATAATGTGGGTAACTGTTACTCCGTATCTGAATCCCTGAATTCATGGTAGCGTCTACCTTATAATCCAGCTCCATGATAAAGTCACCGTAAGTTTTGTCCGTGGTCATAAAAGAGTTGGGGGTGTCATGTACGGTACTCCCCACAATACTATTATCACGAACGGTGTAATTGGCCTTTCCTCCTTTTTGAGTCCATCCATTTAAAGATTCCCCATCAAAAAGGGATATCCATGGAGTATCATCGGCAGGTTCCTGTTTGCAGGATATAAAAAGGAAAGTACAAATGAATAGTACGGAAAACTTAAATTTTTGTTTAATCATTGTTATTAAATTGGTTTATAAAAAAAGCGTCTTGTTAAAGACGCTTGAAGATAGTAATTTTTAATGTTTTTTAGTTGGATGAATCCACTTCAATTTCTACGGTATGGCTTACGGGAATGCCATCGTTCGTAAGCCCTTCCATTTTTATGAGGTATTTGCCAGGGCTGTCCCCGGTAAAGAATTCTAGTTTGTTGTCGCCTTCCTTTTTTAGCATTATGTTGGGCTCCCAGAATAGGGTAGAGCGGTAATCGGGCTTTTCATGTTCTTTTCTGTCCACTGAATAATTAGGGGTATAGAATTCCCTTACCTTGTTGAAACCAACAATTTTGGTATTGATGATACCGGGAACATCCTTCGTCTCATCCCCCAAATAAATTCCCTTTTTGGTATAGAAGGCGATAACTCCGCCTGCACCCCTGGAACCCCATAACGTGGCATCTGGACCAGTGACGATATCCACAAATTGAATTTCATTAGCTCTCATCGAACTTACAAAATCTGGGCCTGCAACTACACCATCTACTAGGTATAATGCACCTGTCCCAGCATTTACTGAAGTAATTCCCCTTTTGAAAGAATATCTTGAATATCGAAGTAAATCCATTGCAGATAAAGTTTGAGTTCCTTGGATGGAGTCCGCATGAATACGGTCCGAAAAAAGTCCTGTTGTCATTTCTGCATCCATTTGCTCGGTTAATATTCTATTTCGAACATCTCTTGGATTTGTTTTTACCCCTGTAACCGTGGCCTCGTCGAGTAGGGTCACCTTGTCGGGATCGAAGGTAAAGTCCGCCACCTTTTGCCTGTAGGCATTGGCCATGTAGTCGTTGTTGGGTTCCACGTGGCGCGTTTCCCGATATTGTATTTTTCTGGGTGCGGGCATATTTTCCGGGTAGGGGGCGTCCAGTAGAATGTCCAGGGCCTTGGGTCTTTTACCGAACCCCTCGGCCTGCAAAATGGCGTCCACACTGTCCTGGAAGTAAAAATTACCGAAGCTGAACCTTCCGTTGTTGTCGGTAGAGTCCTTGTCGTAGACCAGATCCTCGCCCATCAGGGTAAGGCTGGCCAGGCTTCTCCCGAATTTGTTATTGTTATAATAGTTGACGGTCCTTCCGCTAATGGTAATGCCCTTTTCCGGGGGGAACCGAAGCTTCTTGCTTGTTTTCTGGTTTAGTAGCTCGGGCCAAGTGAACCTTCTCCACCCGTGGGTGAGCATAAGGGCGTCCAAAAGCTGTTTTCTGTCCTGGGAGGCATCCCTGAAAAAATACCCGGCATCGGGAACGGTGGCCCCTACATCGGAGTCGAGCAAGAGCCAACTGCGTATATCTCCGGAATATTCGGAGGAGAGGGCGTTATTGGAAACCACGCTCATGGAGAACTCACCTTCCAAAGCATTTCCTTCGGAATCTGCAAGGGCCAGGTCCACTTGTACCCGGTCCCTTGTTCCGTAGCTTTTCCTGTCCGTATCCATGGAAAGCGATGCGCGCTGATCGGGATTTTCCACGAAGAAGAGCCGTTCGCTTACGGGCTCTCCCTTGGCCGTGAAGAGGGTGAACTGTGCCACTCCTTCCTTAAGCTGATCCGGATATATTTTTACGGCATGTTCCTTCGTCCCGTAACCGTTCACGACCTGTTTCAGGAAGACCTCGCCCCTTAGGTGGCCCAGTAAAAGTGCTCCCTGCAGTCCGTCCGATAGGTTGGTGGCCAGCTGTACCAGGATATACTCCCCCCGGTCCGTAACGTTGAGCAGATACCCTTCTTCCATGGACCTTGGCAGTTCAAACTCATTGCCGTTCGACTCCCCGTTCAACCTGGCATAATAGGTCTTTCCGGGGAGTGGTTTAAGGTTGACCACGCCCAGGCCGAATTCCCCGCTGTTGAAATTCGCGGCCACGTTGCCGTCCTGGTCCACGATGGTTCCCTGTAAGGCCAGTCCGTTCCCTTGTCCATCGATGACCTCCAGCCCTAGTTTGGAGCTCATGCCGGTGACCAGCTGCCCCCCTTCGGGGAAGAATCGGACCTTGGTCTTCGAAACCCCTTCCTTTTCGTCGACTACGTCCGTTACTCTTGCATTAGTGCTGTTCTGTGGAATCCCGGCGACATCGCCCTTGGTCATTTGTTGCATCCAAATAGGGATTTTCTTCTCGAAGAATACGGGCTCCTCCTCGTTGAGCATATATTTGGTATAGGCCCTTAGGGTGTATTCCCCTTGTTCGAGTTTTTGGTCCAGCTGTATTTCTCCCTCTGCGCCCAGATTGCCGACGTACTGTTTTCTTCGCTCCAGGACGTTTCCTTGGGAATCTATGAGCTCCACATATACGACCTTGCTCTTGTCACTGGCCCTGTGGTCTATGCCGTCCACGAGATAGGTCTTGAACCATATGGTCTCCCCGTTGGTATAGAAGTCCTTGTCCGTCTGCAGATAGGTTTTCTCCGGCCTTTCGTTCTTGCTGTAGAGCAGGAGCTTCCCTAGGATGTTCTTGATCTGTACACTTTCCTGTACGGGAGTATCGAAGGAAATGAGCCCCATCATACAGAGACAGGCCAAAAAGAGGAAAGGACGCAATTTTTTCATAACGAAGGGTTTACGTCCTTTAAAATACTAAAAATTTTTTGTAATGTAAGGAAAATCTTTAATGAGCTTCTTCTTTTAAATAATCCCCGAAATTGGCCTTAAACCGATTTAGCCTAGGAATGGATACATTTCTAATATAGGAGTTGTTCGGATGTTTTCTTTCATAGTCTTGGTGATAATCCTCGGCCTCGTAGAATTTGGTAAAGGGTGTCACCTCCGTAGTTATGGGTGCGCCGTTATAAACATTTTGATTTCTTAAGGCTTGAATATAACTCTCTATAATTTTCTTTTGCTCATCATTTTTGTAAAACGCAATGGAACGGTACTGTGTTCCCCGATCCGGACCTTGTCGATTTAACGTGGTAGGGTCGTGGGACCCAAAAAATACTTGGACTAACTCTACAAAGGAGATGACCTTAGGGTCATAATATACTTCCACAGCTTCTGCATGCGAAGTCTGTCCACGTCCTACCATTTCATAAGTGGGGTTTTTCTCCGTTCCCCCGGCATAGCCTGATATTACTTCCTTAACGCCTTTTACACTTTCAAAAATGGCCTCCACGCACCAAAAGCAGCCACTTGCAAAATAGGCTGTTTCATATTTGCTTAGGTCTTGTGGACTTAATTTTTCAATCTCTTCAGGTTTTTCCATTTTCTTGGAAGAATTTTCGGAGGTTTTGTCCTGTTTTGTTTTGGACTGGCAACTCGTGGCCAATAATGCGACCAATACCAATAAGAGGTGTTTTGTATATTTCATGAACATTGGTTTTATATAGTTAGTGGGAAAAATACAAAGTACTTACCCTAGAAAAGGTTAAAAAATGTTAATGAAAAGAGTCAACGTTTTATTTTTGAAGAATGAACACCTTGGAGACATTACTTATTTCCTATTCAGAAAAGGCTATTCCTATATTGGACAACTCCTTGCCTATAATTAGCTATGTTCCATTAAATCTATCGGTTGAAAATCCTGATTTGAAGCAACTGGATATTACGAACCCATCGGAATGCCAATCCTATATAGAGTCCGTTTTGAAAGCGCAGAAAGGTCTAGTTGCTTATGGGGGCTATCTGGAAAAAAGAAATTTATATGACGATAAAGGTAGTTTCAATAGTGTTGACCAGTCAAGGAACATCCATTTAGGAATCGATTATTGGGCACCCGCCGGAACCAAGGTAATGGTTCCTTTGGATGGAAAAGTCCATAGTTTTAAGAACAACAATGTAATAGGGGATTATGGTCCTACCATTATTTTGGAACACCATTTTAATAATTCAATACTTTATACCCTATATGGTCATTTGAGCTTGGAGTCCTTGAACGGCTTAACCGTAGGAAAGTCTTTTTCCCGTGGTGACGTATTGGCCACTTTGGGTACTCCGGATATTAATGTCAACTATGCCCCGCATCTACACTTTCAAATTATTAAGGATTTACAAGGGAACATGGGCGATTATCCCGGTGTTTGTTCCAAGCTCCACTTGGATTTTTATAAAAAAAACTGTCCGGATCCCAATTTGTTGCTAAAAATAGGGTGATATACATCGACCAAAAACATACTTTTTCCGTTGACCTGTTTTTGACCCCTTGAACGTTCATCGAGGTAAATTCACACTTTATCCGAATCGATGCCGGATAACGAGAAACGGTTGTTGTTCATCGAATCTCCACCCCCTCAAATACGCTTGCCGAAGTTATAATAATGTAACAAACGCAAGTCATGAAAACAATAGCAACCATCTTCTTTATCCTTTTCATCGGAACCGCGGCAAGCGCACAAGAGAATACTGATTTGGTAAAAATAGAGACTATTACTACGGGTATTGTTACACAGACACAACAGCCTACAATTAAGACCGAAAAGACGCAAGAAGTAGCCAGGTTATACAAGTTCAAAGGTTCCAGAATTAAAAAGGAACTTTCCTTTGCTACCAAAAGAAACAGTCCAAAGATGGCTTAACCTAAGATATTATCCCCTCGGGTGGACCCTTACCTGCCGCTTGGCAGGTTTAGGGCTATCCATTGAATCGTGCCCTCGGGATTGGTCTTACCATAAATAAATACTATATACTGATTGTCTACCCCAGATTCCCTGTAGGAAATAATTATTTTTATCGATGAAATGCGTAAAAACATCGATGAAATTAAAAATATTTTGTAGGAATTAACTTATAGAGCTATGTTGTTCATCGAAAAATTTGAATTTCATCGGAAAAAATTGACCGTTTGTCGAATCTTAAATTTTAAATAGACAATGCTAGAGTTATATACAGACCAAATCTACCTATCAATGAAAACTATTCTTTTGTTAATGCTTGTTGTCTGCACGGGGGCCTTTGCCCAAGCTCAGAAGCCGGAAATTGAAGTTAAGGTAAGCACCATTTCAATGCCCATTACTGAACCCATGGACCAAACTAATTTGGGTGAAAAGCTCCCTGCGATAACAGGTATTTTTGTTTTAAAACATTCTAGGATAAAAAGAGCCTTATCCTTTACTGTGGAGAAAAAAAGTAAAAAATTGGCCTAATCCATTATCATTTCGCCTTCATTTTTTTGAACTACTAACGGTCCTAGTATGTCCCATACATTTTCCGCAACTATTTTTTGACCTTCCGCGGTTGGATGTATGCCATCTTCAAGATTTAAATCTGGCTCTCCGGCCACACCATCTAGAAGGAAAGGAATTATATGAATATCGTTATTCTTGGCCAAGTCCGGGTACATGTTCCTAAATTCCGCTGTGTAATCCAGACCCATATTGGGAGGAATCTGCATTCCAGCAAGAATGATGGTCGTGTTTTTATTTTTTTCTAGAACGGCATCAATGATTTTTTGAAGGTTTTCCTTTGTTTTTCCCAAAGGGATACCTCTAAGTCCATCATTGGCACCCAATTCCAAAACAAAAATATCTACGTCCTGGTTTAGAACCCAATCCAATCTATTAAGCCCTCCAGAAGTAGTCTCACCACTAAGTCCAGAGTTGATAACCTTATAATTCAGACCTAGCGAATCTATCCGTTTTTGGATTAGGTTGGGAAATCCTTGTTCGGTTTCCAGTCCGTAGGCAGCAGTAAGGCTATTTCCAAAAAAAAGAATTACTTGGTCATCGGTTATTTTCTTTTCTTCTTTACTCTCTGCTGGAACTTCAGAATTTTCTGAGCCGCTTTTTGACTGTTTTGGATCTTCTCCACAGCCTAAGAGGAGGAAAAAGGCCAAAAAATAACTAAACTTTAATACTTTGTACTTCATGGTTTCTTCTAAAAGTAGAAATCATTTGCTTACTTTGTTAGCTTGTACCAAACGATTTATGGCAAAGATATTAAACGTAAGCAATCTTAGGAAAACTTATAGGAGCGGGTCCAGGGATTTAACTGTTTTGGATGGTATTTCATTTGACATTGAAGCAGGGGAAACCTTTTCCATTGTAGGCCCTTCCGGAAGTGGTAAAACGACTCTTTTGGGATTATGTGCGGGATTGGACCATATAGATGAAGGTAATATTGAACTCTGTGGAACGAAACTTAATCAATTGAACGAGGATCAATTGGCCTTGTTGAGAAACCAAAAGGTGGGTTTCATTTTTCAGGATTTTCAATTATTGCCGACCCTTACTGCCCTAGAGAATGTTAGTGTACCATTGGAGTTGCAGGGCAACCCCAATGCGGGCCAAGTGGCCAAGAATTTGTTGGAAAAGGTTGGTCTTGGCGATAGATATGATCACTATCCTTCTCAATTGTCAGGTGGGGAACAACAGCGCGTTGCACTTGCAAGGGCATTTTCAACAACCCCGGATATTTTATTCGCCGATGAGCCCACAGGTAACTTGGACGAAGAAACGGGCGAGAAGGTAATTCAACTTTTGTTCGAGCTAAACAAAGAAATGGGAACTACTTTGGTCATTGTTACCCATGATTTAGATCTGGCTCAATTGACCCAACGAATAATTCGTTTGAAAGGAGGTAAAATTATTTCCAACCAAACCAAAACATTAGCTTGAGTAGTTTAGATACGACTTCCAAAACTCCATTTTCATGGTTGCTTAAAATGGCTTGGCGTGATGGTAAGGCCAGTGGCAAACGGCTTTTATTGTTTATGGGTAGTATTATTTTGGGCATTGCCGCTGTAGTTTCCATACAGTCTTTCAGTCAGAACTTGAAGGAAAACATCGGTGGACAATCCAAGGCTTTGATGGGAGCCGATTTCTTAATCGATAGTAATGAACCTGCCAATGAACGAGTGGTGGAAATCATGGATTCCCTGGGAGGACCGGGGGCCAAGGAAGTTAAGTTCGCCTCAATGGCCGCTTTCGTAAAAAGCGGAGAGACAAAATTGGTACAGGTTAGGGGGGTAGAAGGTAATTTTCCCTTTTATGGGGAGTTGGAAACAGAACCCATTGATGCCGCTTCTACCTATCAAGAAAAAGGAGGAGCATTGGTAGACGCTACTGCCATGTTACAATTCGATTTAAAAGTAGGGGATAGCGTGAAATTGGGCAACATAACATTTCCTATTGTTGGGTCTTTGATTACCGCTCCCGGAAGCACAGGAATTGGGACCTCAGTTGCACCTCCAATAATGGTTCCATTTGAATTTATGGGGCCTAGCGGACTTTTACAAAAGGGAAGCAGATTGGAATACGCCTACTATTTTAAATCACCGGATGCAGATTTGGAACAGCTTGATAAGGAGGTAGATCCCTTATTGGATGAACAGAATGCCGATTTGGATACGCACACCACAACAAGCCAAAGGCTGGGAAGAAGGTATGACAATGTAGGCAGATTTTTAAACCTTGTAGCCTTTATTGCCTTGTTACTTGGCTGTGTTGGTATTGCAAGTTCGGTCCATATTTACATCAAAGAAAAATTGAGGTCGGTAGCGGTTTTAAAATGTTTGGGAGCTACCAGAAAACAGACCTTTTTGATTTATTTGATACAAATTGCGGGAATGGGACTGTTAGGAGGTTTTATAGGCACCGTTATCGGATTATTGCTACAGCAAACTTTTCCATTGATTTTACAGGAATTTTTGCCTTTTGAAGTTGAAATATCTACATCTTATGCGGCAATCGCCGTTGGTTTGATTTTAGGTGTTTTAATGTCCGTACTTTTTGCACTTTCACCACTATTGAATACCTGGTTCGTATCGCCCTTACAAGTATTAAGGGTTCAGGACAATTTGGGTACAAAATCTAGAAAAGCCCAGCTTTGGGTGGTTCTCGCTATTGTCCTGTTTGTCTTTTTATTTGCTTTGTGGCTGTTGAACAGTTTCAAATATGCCCTAGGCTTTGTCCTTGGGATATTGGTTACATTTTCAATCCTAGCAGGGGTTTCCGTACTGTTCATGCGCTTGGTCAAAAAGTATTTTCCAAAATCTTGGAATTTTACATCGAGACAGAGTTTGTTGAACCTATTCCGTCCCAATAATCAAACCGCGGTTTTAATTCTTGCCATTGGAATAGGAACTTTCTTGATCAGTACCTTATATTTTACAAAGGATTTTTTGCTGGCCAAGGCCGTTATAGAAGCCAATGAAAAGAGTCCCAATATTATTATGTTCGATGTACAGACCGGACAAAAGCAGGATATAATCAATACTATTGAGCCCAAGGGGTTACCAATTTTGGACAATATTCCGATAATTACCATGCGCATGGAGCGTATAAAGGATCGTAGTGTCAATGAAATTCGTTTGGATACCACTACAAGTATTAATAAATGGATACTAAACCATGAATTTCGGGTCACTTATAGGGATTCTCTAATAGGGTCAGAAAAATTGGTATCAGGTGAGTTCAATTCCAAAGTACCGGAGAATGGTCCGGTTCCCATTTCTTTGTCAGACAATGTAGCCCGGGATGCCCAGGTTGTTGTGGGTGATACGCTGCTTTTCAATGTACAGGGAATGCTTATGAAAACGGTGGTTGGAAGTATCCGTGAGGTGGATTGGGGAAGAATGCAACTTAATTTTTCAATTGTATTTCCAACAGGGGTCTTAGAAAACGCACCACAGTTCCATGTCATTACAACGAATGCTCCGGACAAATCGACTTCGGCAAGTTTACAGCGCGAATTGGTAAAGAAATTCCCCAATGTTTCCATATTGGATTTGCGACAAGTCCTAGCGCTTATAGAAAGTATTCTGGACAAGATATCTTGGGTGGTAAGCTTTATGGCTTTTTTTAGCATTCTTACCGGAGTAATTGTGCTTATTGGTTCGGTACGAAACAGTAAATATCAGCGTATTCGGGAAAGTGTACTCTTAAGGACCATTGGGGCGAAAAGTAACCAAATTCTTAAAATTACGGCATTGGAGTATTTGTATTTAGGAATCCTTGGTAGCGGTATTGGTGTACTGTTATCCCTAATTGGAAGTCAGTTATTGGCTTATTTTATATTTGAGACACCCTTTGTTCCTTCTTGGGTACCCTTTTTGATCGTACTTCCCGGTATAACCTTTTTGGTACTGGTCATTGGTCTTTCCAATAATATTTCTGTGCTAAAGAGTCCGCCTCTACAGGTTCTAAGAAAGGAAAATAACTAGTCTTTTTACTCACTTTTAGACCTAGAAGTCTAATCTATATTGAAAAAATGGTCGTTCAAGGAACGGTTTTATCGATAAGCTGTTTTTTGTTTCAATTACGTTTGGCGAGCATTTTGTACACTTAATCCATCAAAAGGCCAATAACCGAAAAACATTGTATTTCAGCGAGATATACCGATATTAATTTACTTGCCGAGTTAGCTTTATATAACCCAAATCGATGTTATGAAAGCTATTTTAACCTTTTCCCTAGTTCTTTTTTTTGGAGGAATGTCTATGGCCCAAAATGTCAAAAAAAATGATAAAGTAGATACTCTACAAGAGAATGTTATTTTGACGGATAATAGCTTGGACACTGAAAATATTGAAATCCTAGTTGGAGAAAAACAAACGGAAGTAGCCAGGTTATATCGCTACAAGAATTCCAGGGTTAAAAGCGCATTATTTTTCAAAACCAAAAAGGATAAACCTAAATTGGCATAAAATTTGACCTACTTATAATTCACAGTACCCAGAGGTACTTAACTTAAATCACAATGCTATGTTATTTTCAATCACACTTATCACAGTATCCTTAATTACTTCTTATTTAGTAATTTTTCCAAAATCCAAAGGAACATTAAAGCCTATTAAAATTCCGGTAGAGAATAAGAATAAATAAAATTGGTCTTAACTACGAGGCGGACTATCCTTATTTGTTAACACCAGGTTGTTTAATGGTGTAATTCTCCTGGGCTTTGGCCTCATCCACTTGACGCTTTACATCGGCCAATAAGGCTTTGGAATCATAAATGATACCGTCTTTGATGGTGTATTTTACACCGCCAACCCGCACCACTTTGTTGTCCTTTGTTAGTTTGATAGCTCCCGTACCATAGAGAACTTTGAGGTTTTTAAGTGGATTTTCGGCAACGATGGCAAAGTCAGCTAATTTTCCAATAGCTACGCTACCTATCTTGTCATCCATACCCAACGCTTCTGCTCCGTTCAATGTTGCGGAGCGTATTATCTCCAATGGGTGAAAACCGGCCTCCCTAAGCAGCTCTAATTCCCTAATATAGGCAAATCCATAAAGTTGGAAGATAAAACCGGAATCGGAACCTGTAGTTACCCGGCCACCTCTATTTTTGTATTCGTTTACAAAGGTCATCCATAAATTGTAGTTTTTTTTCCAGGCCACTTCCTGTTCGGTACCCCAATCATGCCAATAGGAACCGTGGGATATTTTACTGGGTTGATAAAACTCCCATAGAGAAGGAAGTGTGTAATCTTCGTGCCATTCGGCTCTTCGTGCTCTTTGTAAGTCCCTACTGGCCTCGTAGATGTTGAAAGTGGGATCTAACGTAAAATCCAGTTCCAATAATTCGTTCATTACGTCATTCCAATGTTCGGAGTAGGGCTTTGCAGCCTGGGACCAAAGGTTGCCCGCATTTTCAAAACGGTGTTGTTCGTTTTGATAATTGTAGTCCAAGGGATAATCCTGTACCGTTCTATCATCGAATAAGGCCTCTGGAAGGCCGTACCAATGCTCCATCGATGTGAGTCCAGCCCGGGCAGAATGTAGCACGTTCCATCTCGCAACACTTAGCTGGGCATGATGACATGCAGAACCAAGTCCCAATTTTTTGTTTTCGTCCAAGGCCGCAGTCATAATTTCGGGTTCGGCCCCAAAAAACTTAATGCCGTCGGCACCTTTTTTGGCATTGGCCCGTACCCATTCCCTGGCCTGCTCAGGAGTAGAAATAGGAATATCGTTCAAAGGATTAAAGGATTTGCTAGTTTGCCCAAATGCCGTATAGGCCATTATACGCGGGGCAATGATTTCATTTCTTTCACTTTTTTTCTTTAGGTCCATGGTAAAGTCAACACCCCTACCGCTAGGTTCACGTACCGTTGTGATTCCGTGGGCCATCCAAAGTTTAAAAACGTAATCCGGTTCTGCTCCTTGGGCTTGACCCCCAATATGTCCGTGCATATCTATCAATCCTGGCATTAGGTACATTCCCGTGCAGTCCAATTCTTTTCCCCCGGCTTTTAATTGTGGCCTTTTGGAATCATCTATTTTCACTCCTGGGTACCCAACCACCTTAATAGCTTTTATGATATTATTCTCTACAACTATATCTATAGGTCCTTGTGGAGGGGCACCGTTTCCATTGATAAGTGTGACACCTCTAATGATCAGCTGGGAATAAGGTCCGTCTCCTTGTAAGGATTGGGCGTTTGAAAAATGCACGAATAGGAAAAAAAGAATAAGTGAGCGGAATATTTTTTTCATATTAGGAGAGGTTGGTGATTCTTGATTGGTTTGAATTAGTTTCTTAAATATAGAAAATATCGGGGCAAACTTTAGATTTACTAAAGAGTTTGTCAAGCGAATTGGGAATTTTGTAAAACTAGTACTTGAAAATTAGGCTACCGGTGATAATTGCTGCTTAATTTCTTGAAACCTAATAATATAGTTGGTCCCTTTTTTACTGGTGTCCTTTTGTATAGAACCCTTAAGTTGTCTCGCGAGGTTATGAATTAGTTTAAGGCCTAATGACTTGGAATTTTTATAATTGATGGTATCAGGGAAACCTACACCATTATCACCAATATTCAGAACATAGTGTTTGTCGATTTCCTTTTTCAGGGCGATATAAATCTCCCCTTCCTGGTCATCGGCGAAGCCATATTTTAGGGCATTGGTAACCGCCTCATTGATTAACAGTCCTAAAGGAATGGCCGTATCGATTCCTAACTTAATTTCCGGTATGTCTATTTTTAGGTTAACCTTGCTATCAAGACCTTTAATGGAACGAATTAGATATTCACTTAATTCCTGAACATAGGATTTATATTCAATTTGACTAATATCCTTCCTCATATAGAGCATTTCATGGACCATTGCCATTGAAATCACCCTGTTTTGAGTACTTTTCAAAAGATTCTTCATTTGGGTCTCCTGGACATTCCTAGTTTGCAGACTCAGCAGACTGGATACAGTCTGCAGGTTATTCTTCACCCTATGATGTACTTCCTTTAAGAGCATTTCTTTTTCGTGCATTTGTATTGTAAGTTCCTTTTTGGACTTATATAAGGCATTATGGGACTTTAATAAATCCTTTCCAAAAATGCTACCCAGTAGGAAAAGGGAAAAAGAAACGGATAAAAGACTAAAGATATTCCTGGAAGCCGGAGGAACGAGGTTCTCCGTGAAACTGAACTCTGGAAAGCTTTGCGAAAAAATGAATAGGACAAGCAGAAATGTAAAATACAGGTAGGCTCTTCCATGTTTGTAGGTGTTTACATAACCAGCAAAAACAACAAGTGCCATCATAAAAATGAACGAACTATTGATTCCTCCGCTGTAAAGTGTTATGACAAGAGAGCTTATCAGTGCAATTATCGATGAAATGTAGTATGTTACCGTAAGGTTATTATGTTTTTTAAAAAGAAAAGTATTGGTAAGGTTAATTAGGCCAAAAGCAAACAGGACAAAAGGTATTATTTCTGTAATACCCAGTAGAAAAAAACAGATAATACCCAATACTATGCAAAGGATACTGGTGACATAATTTACTTTTAAAACAAGTTGTGTCTTGGTGGTCAGTCGTTCCTTTTCTATATGAGAATCTGGCATAATATCAATTTAGATATTTGGTAATCATAGTTTTCAGTGTAAATCTAATTATGTTTTTAACATAATGCTAAGATTTTTGAAGTTACTCCCATAAAAAATGGAAACTACGTTCTTTTTGCTCTTGGACTTAAATCTGTAAGATCCGAAATTTTTATTGGATTGCCTGATTGAATACTTTTTCTGGCGGCAATCCCAATTAATATGGACATAGCGCCATCCCTAACCCCAGCGGTTCTTCCATAAGGATCGGGAATTTCTGGATTAACGAATATTTTATCATGTAATCGCTTATCTCCACCTCCATGGCCGCTCTGTTCCATATCTACCTGAACGGTTTCAAAATCCTTCCAAAGCTTATGGACCATTATGGGTTTCTGCGAGGTCCGTTCTTCCAGTTTCTGAGCCATTTCACTAGCATGCTTTTCTGCTTCGTCAATGGATGTGTTTTCGAAGTAGGGTATATCCAACCAAGCCTCTATTCTTCCTTCCGTTCCATTAAAGGCAACGCGCCATCCTTCAAAAGGAGAATAGGTAGTTAAGGAATAGTTTAATATCGTATTGTCCGTATATTTTACCTGAGCTGACATTTTATCGTAAATATCTATATCCTCCCTAAATAGACAATTATCCCGTATATACCCATCTTCGTGTTCATGGTCTACGTATAATTTTTTGGCAAATTCATCTTTGTTGATATCCCAATAAAAATCACATGTGTTCTTATGATTACAGTTTCTACAATTTCCCCCTCTAAAAGCACCATTCTTTCCATAAAACTCCAAATCTCCGTAGGCAAAAACTTCATTAGGTTCAGAATTTATCCACCAGTTGAGTAAGTCAAAATGATGGGTAGCTTTATGTACCCATAAAGAACCGCTACTTTTCATTTCACCGTGCCACCTTCTAAAATAGGATGCTCCGTGATAGGTGTTTAGATACCAATTAAAATCTACAGAAACCAGTTTCCCAATAGTCTTATTTGAAAGTAGTTCCTTGATTTTAGTGGCATAAGGGCTCCATCTATAATTAAATCCTACGATTAAATTCTTATTCGAAGCTCTCTCGGCATCCAAAATTTGCTGGCATTTTACTTCGTCAACGGTCAAGGGTTTTTCGGTTAGGACATCACACCCCATCTCAAGTCCTTTGATAATAAATTCATGATGGGTAGCGTCTTTGGTAGTCACTATAATTAAATCGGGTTTTGAAGTGGAGACCATTTCTTCAAAGGAAGTGAATGTAGGACATTGGGCACCTATATATTTTTTGCCGTATTCCAATCGGCTAGGATTTATATCACTGAGTCCAACAAATTTCAAAATTTCAGAATATTCGTCCACCAAACGCTTGCCCCAGAACGTAATACCCCGAATGCCGGTTCCAACAAGGGCCACCTTGAGTTTTTTAGCATTGTTAAAGGCAAAGGCGTTAATAGGCATTGCACTGCTTGCAGCGAGCATACTAATGGAGAAAATGAACTCTCTTCTGGAAGTTTTCATGATTTTGATGGAATACCGTTCACTTAAAGATATTTAAAATTTATAAAGGACTGTTATTTAAGAGTTCAATATTTGTGGGGGAGAAAAAATAAGGAAACAAAAAAGGCGCTCATTACGAGCGCCTTTTTTTAAAATGAATTAGAATTTAATCATTTGTTAGAACCCATTCTCCTTTGGATAACAAAGGTTCTGCCTGTTTGTATTTCACAGTTTTGCTTTCTCCGGACATTACATTTTTGATGGTCACTTTCTCATTTCTTCCAATTTTGGGTTGTTCCCTTATTATGGTTTCCGTGACGGATGGTCGTTGTCTTTGTGTCTGTCCTGCAGCCCTATTCTGTGCGGCGAGTTCGTCGCTATTGGGAATTTCTTCCTTTGAAGTCTGTATTTTTTCCTTTCGTTGTGGAGCGTTTCTGGCTTCCCTGATGTCATTGGGATTACCGGATGGTAACTCTCCTTTAAATAGGAAGGAAACTATTTCTTTATTGACTTTTTCAATCATTTCCTTGAAAAGCTCAAACGCTTCAAATTTGTAGATAAGCAAAGGATCTTTTTGTTCGTGTACGGCCAATTGAACGGATTGTTTTAATTCATCCATTTTTCTGAGGTGCGTTTTCCAGGAATCATCTATGATGGCCAAGGAAATATTCTTCTCAAAATCTGTTACCAGTTGTTTACCTTCACTTTCATACGCCTCCTTTAAATTTGTTACAACGTTCAAGGTTTTTACCCCATCGGTAAATGGAACCACAATGCGCTCAAAATTATTTGCATTGTCCTCATAAACCTGTTTGATTACCGGTAGTGCCGCAGTTGCATTTCGTTCCATTTTTTCTTTATAGTGCTCATAGCCAGACTTATAAATTCTTCCTGTAATTTCTTGGGCACTAAGTTTTCCAAATTCCTCCTCAGTAACAGGAGAAGTCATGGAGAAATATTTAATCAATTCAAATTCGAAATTTTTATAGTCGTTGGCTGCTTTGTTGCCTTCAACAATTACTTCACAAGTGTCATAAACCATATTGGCGATATCCACTTTGAGTCGTTCACCTTGCAGGGCATGGCGCCTTCTTTTGTAGACTACTTCACGTTGGGCATTCATTACATCATCATACTCCAAAAGACGTTTACGAACCCCAAAGTTGTTTTCCTCAACTTTTTTCTGCGCTCTTTCTATGGATTTGGTCATCATGCTGTGTTGAATGACCTCACCTTCTTCCAAGCCCATTTTATCCATCATCTTGGCAACCCTATCTGAACCAAAAAGTCGCATAAGATTATCCTCAAGGGATACATAGAATTGAGAACTTCCTGGATCCCCTTGACGACCTGAACGACCTCTCAGCTGTCTGTCCACTCGTCTGGAATCATGCCTTTCCGTACCGATGATAGCCAATCCACCAGCTTTTTTAACTTCTTCCGTTAATTTAATATCCGTTCCACGACCTGCCATGTTGGTTGCAATGGTTACGACCCCAGGATTCCCAGCATCGGCAACTACATCTGCCTCTTTTTTGTGCAGTTTTGCATTTAATACATTGTGTGGAACTTTCCGAACACTCAACAATTTCGACAATAACTCCGATATTTCTACCGAGGTCGTACCAATAAGCACGGGTCTTCCTGCCTGGCTTAATTTGGTTACCTCATCAATAATGGCATTATATTTTTCCCGTTTTGTTTTATAGATCAAGTCGTTTCTATCGTCCCTGGCAATAGGTCTGTTGGTAGGAATTTCAACAACATCCAATTTATAGATTTCCCAGAATTCCCCAGCTTCCGTAATGGCGGTACCGGTCATACCGGCCAATTTACTGTACATTCTAAAATAGTTTTGCAGGGTTACGGTGGCAAACGTTTGTGTCAGCGCCTCAATCTTTACGTTTTCCTTTGCTTCGATAGCTTGGTGAAGACCATCGGAATAACGACGACCATCCATGATACGACCGGTCTGTTCGTCGACGATCATCACTTTGTTATCAATTACGACATACTCAACATCCTTTTCGAATAAAGTATATGCCTTAAGCAATTGGCTCATGGTGTGAATACGCTCACTTTTGACCGTGAAATCTTTAAATAGTTCTTCCTTGAGCTCCGCCTCTTCCTCGATTTCTAGGTTTTGCTGTTCTATTTTTGCAATCTCTGCTCCAATATCGGGCATTACAAAAAAGTCCCTATCCTGTTCACCGGAAATATAATTGACCCCCTTATCCGTTAATTCTATTTGGTTGTTTTTCTCGTCGATTACAAAAAGCAGATCTTCATCGACCTTGGGCATCTCACGATTATTATCCTGCATGTAAAAATTCTCCGTCTTTTGGAGCAGTTGTTTTACACCCTCCTCACTCAAGAACTTAATAAGCGCCTTGTTTTTCGGCAAGCCCCTATAAACTCGAAGCAATAGAAAGCCTCCTTCCTTGGTATCCCCCTCCGCTATTAATTTTTTGGCTTCGGCCAAAACACTTGTCAAATGTTGTCTTTGTTTTTGTACAATTTCGCTGACCTTGGGTTTTAACTCATTGAACTCATGTCTATCACCTTCAGGAACCGGTCCTGAAATAATCAAAGGTGTTCTGGCATCATCAACCAAAACTGAATCTACCTCATCCACGATGGCATAGTTATGAGGACGCTGTACCAAGTCTTTTGGTGTATGCGCCATATTATCCCTCAAGTAATCAAATCCAAACTCGTTATTTGTACCATATGTGATATCGGCGTTGTAAGCTGCCCGTCTACCATCGGAATTAGGTCTATGGTGATCAATGCAGTCTACAGATAATCCATGAAATTCAAAAATAGGGGCCATCCACGCACTATCCCTTTTGGCAAGGTAGTCGTTCACGGTCACCAAATGCGCACCATTACCGGTAAGTGCATTCAAATATAAGGGTAGGGTAGCTACCAAGGTCTTACCTTCCCCGGTCTGCATTTCCGCAATCTTACCTTGATGTAAAGCGATACCTCCTATTAATTGTACATCATAGTGCACCATGTCCCAGGTAACCTCTTTACCAGCGGCATCCCAAGAATTTTGCCAAACGGCATTGTCCCCATCCAGCGAAACATAATCTTTTTCTCCGGACAGTTTGCGGTCATTTTCTGTAGCCAATACGGTTAAGGTTTCATTTGCCGCAAATCGCTTTGCCGTTTCCTTAACTACGGCAAAGGCTTCCGGTAAAATAGCGTTCAGTGTTTCTTCTGAAATCTTATAGGCCTCTTCCTTAAGTTTGTCAATTTCCCCGTAAATGTCCTCGTTCTTATCTATATCCGAAGATTCTTGTACTTCTTTTTCCAGTTCCGTTATCTTGTTGGTAATTTCTTGGTAAGAGTCCTTGATGGTTTGTTTAAAGCTTGCGGTTTTGTTCCTTAGTTCGTCATGGCTAAGTTGTTCAAACTCCTTTTCAAAGGATTTTATCTGATCTACCAAAGGCTGAAGTTCCTTTACATCTTTCTTGGACTTGTCACCTACGAAAGCCTTTAGTATAGAATTAATAATGCTCATGCTGTATGTTTGTAATTTGTATTGAAAACGAGGTTGGTAATGTTATTGGACCATTTACCCCCGCTAATTAATGTCAAAGTTTATTTTGAACTTCTTATGTTCAAAAGCTATTCCAGTCTACAATTCAACCAGAAATTCCTTTTTGGACTGTCAAAATTACATAAAAAAAAAGCCTCCAAGGAGACTTTTAAGTAGTTATTGTGATATGAAATATTAATATTCGTCCTCGTTCCAGAGGTAATCTTCTTCTGTTGGATAATCTGGCCAAATCTCCTCAATGGATTCGTAGATTTCACCACCTTCTTCCTCCATGGACTGTAAATTCTCCACAACCTCCAAAGGAGCACCGGTTCTAATCGAGTAATCAATTAACTCATCTTTACTTGCCGGCCAAGGCGCATCACTTAAATAAGATGCTAATTCTAGTGTCCAATACATGGTAATAGTTTGATTTTAAAATTTTTGCAAAAATAATTTTTAATTGGAAATGGCCAAGATAATTTGTAATTATTTCGACCGAGTTATCAACATATTTTTTGCATTGATAAATTGATAACGCTTAAATTGTGAATTTATTAGTCCTTTTTTTCGGGAATCCATTTAATTTCCTCTACTTTCAACTCCATTGACAATTTCCGTGCCAGTACAAAAAGATAATCTGAAAGTCGGTTCAAATAGATAAGTACGCTATCATCAAAAGGTTCGTTTTCATGCAAAATGGTAGTTTTTCTTTCCGCCCTTCTACAAACGGTCCTTGCGATATGACAGTATGACACGGTCGTGTGCCCTCCGGGCAAAATAAAGTGTGTCATTTGTGGCAGTTCTCCGTCCATTTGGTCCATGGCCCTTTCCAAAAAAGAAATATCGGCTTCATTGATTTTTTCAATGGAAAGACGTTCCTTACCGTTTTTGAGTAAAGACTTTGCCGGTTCTGTCGCTAAAATAGCCCCTATGGTAAACAATTTTTTCTGAATGGTGCTTAGCTGTTCCTTATAAGAATCTGAAATTTCTTGGTCACCAATGAGTCCTAACCAAGAGTTCAACTCGTCAATAGTGCCATAGCTATCTATTCTTATATGATGTTTTGGAACCCTGGTCCCGCCAAAAAGTGAAGTGGTACCATTATCTCCTGTTTTAGTATATATTTTCATTTTCTAACAATCAACAAATCTGGTGAACGGACTTGGTTTTTTATTCTATGGGATGCTATCAGTTTTAGGAATCTAAGCGGGCAATATAAAACATGTCCATTATTTTTATTCCTCTTTTTTGTCACGCTTGTAATTTCCCATGAATTTTCTGGATTTCCGTTCCTTTGCCTTTTTTTTGTTGGTAATCGTAATTACGAGATATATGGCAAAAACAACACCTAGGACTATGTAAATCGTATTATCCATGATAATGCGTTAAGTTTAATAAATTCTTATTTTAAAATGTTCCTTAGCTTGTTCTTTTCTGAAGAATACTAAACTACAGTGAAAAAGGTCTATAGTAACCGTTACTTCCGGAAGTTTTTTTATTCTCTCCCAATAATTTCTTCTTTTTTTGGTCCTGTGCATTCCCTTAAGCATCATCATTGAATCGTTATGGTAGCTTTCTTGGGAAATTGAATTAAATGGTTTGCCATCTTCGCCAACATAAATCAAATCTAAAGGCAAAACATCCAATTCTAAATCATCAAAAAGAACAGCTATCTTATTTTTAATATAGTCCTCTGTGTGGACAAATCCAACTCTTTTGTAATTAAAATAGGAAATTGCCGTGGTTAAAACATGTTCAGATATATTGATATCCTTTTTTCTTTTTACATAGAGTCCCTTGGTAATGAAGTTATATACAAAGGGTGAGTGTACTCCATGCTGATTTGTGGCCGTAAACAGAAATTTTAGGTATGCAAAAAAAGGATACACGTTAGGGTGTTTTCAATATATCGCAAATGTACTAATACCATTTAATTTTGATGTCCCTTAATATAGGGATGGACCGTAAAAAAGAATCGGTGAATGTTAAGGGGTAGCTCCCTACCTGCCCAAAGGCAGGTAGGGTCACCAGGGGGATAATATTGTAGGTTAAGCCATTTTAGGGCTGTTTCTTTTGGTGGCAAAAGAAAGCTCTTTTTTTATTCTTGAGTTTTTGAACTTATACAACCTTGCCACTTGCTTGGTCTCGTCCAATTTTATCGTTGGGGTAGTTTCTGTAACCACGGTCATCTCAACAGTATCAACCTTTACATCTTTTGTAATGTCCTTAGCCTGTGCCGCTGTTCCGATAAAGAAGATGAAGAAGATAGTTGCTATTGTTTTCATGACTTGCGTTTGTTACACTATTATAACTACCGCAAGCGTATTTTGAAGGGTTCCCATTCGTTGAAAAACACCCAATTCTCGTTATAAGACACAGGGTGGGATAAAGTGTAAATTTAGCTCGACAAACGGTACTTGGGTCAAGAACAGGTTATCGGATAAAGGTGTTATTAATCGATGCTTTCCATTGATGAAAAGCACTAAATACTCTTTTTAGCATGTTTTGTAAATGAGAGAGATTTACCGAATCTCACTCGCCCATTTGATCTGCAAGTTCAAACCAACGTTCTGTTTTTTGGTCAATGGAATTTGAAGTTTCAGCAAGTTCAATGGATAGGGCCTCGATTTCCTCGCCCGTAAGAGTGGTATCCGTAAACTTTTTCTGGATGTCCTGTTTTTTGTTTTCGAGTTGCTTTATCTCCTTTTCCAAGCTTTTATATTCCTTTTGCTCCAAATAGGATAGCTTGGTCTTTTCTGGTTCTTTCCAAGTGTTTTTCGCGGATTCTGATTTATCCTTTTGTTCCCTTTGCTCCAGAACTTTACTGTCCTCATAAGCTCTATAATCAGAATAGTTGCCTGGAAAGTCATCAACAACCCCTTCTCCTCTAAAAACGAAAAGGTGGTCCACGATCTTGTCCATAAAATAACGGTCATGGGAAACTACGATAAGACAACCGGGAAAATCCAATAAGAAGCTTTCCAATACATTTAGGGTTACGATGTCCAAATCATTGGTAGGTTCATCCAAAATAAGGAAGTTGGGATTTTGAATCAAAACTGTGCACAGATATAATCGCTTTCGTTCCCCGCCACTTAATTTTTCTACAAAGTCGTATTGTTTTTTCCGGTCGAAAAGAAATCGTTCCAGTAATTGTTGGGCCGATATTTGTCTGCCTTTCATCAAAGGGATGAAATCCCCAAATTCCCTGATAACATCTATTACCTTTTGTCCTTCCTTAATTTGGATTCCTTTTTGGGTATAGTAACCAAATTTGATGGTATCACCGATGACCACTTTTCCACTGTCTGCTTGACCTCTTCCTGTCAGGATATTTAAAAAGGTAGTTTTTCCGGTTCCATTCTTTCCAATGATTCCCACACGTTCTCCTTTGGTAAAGGAATAATCGAACTTGTCAAGTATCACCTTGCCCGGAAAGGACTTGGATATTTTATGGACCTCGATGATTTTATTGCCCATTCGTTCCATATTGAGCTCCAATTGAACCTCATGTTCCTTTCTACGCTGACTGGCTTTTTCCTTTATAGCGTTAAAATCGTCAATTCTGGATTTGGATTTGGTGGTTCTGGCCTTTGGCTGCCTTCGCATCCAAATGAGTTCTTTTTTAAAGAGTATTTCGGTTTTATGATGTTCAACGGCTTCCTGCTCCAATCGCGCTTCCTTTTTTTCCAAATAATAGGAGTAATTGCCTTTATATGGATAGAGTTTGCCATTCTCCAATTCCAAAATTTCATTGCAGACCCTTTCCAAAAAATAACGATCATGGGTTACCATGAACAAGGTCATATTTTCCTTGGCAAAATACTCTTCCAACCACTCTATCATTTCCAAGTCCAAATGGTTGGTAGGTTCATCCAAAATAAGAAGGTCTGGTCTGTTGATAAGGGCATTGGCCAAGGCCAACCGTTTTTTTTGTCCTCCGGATAATTTGCCCACCTTTGCGTTGAGGTCTTCCAATTTTAACTTAAAAAGAATCTGTTTGTATTGGGTTTCAAAGTCCCAGGCTTCAAACCGGTCCATAGCCTCAAAAGCCTTTTGGTAGGACTCGGTATCTTCTGGGTTTGTCAATGCCTTTTCATAATTGGCAATGACTTTAAGGATTTCATTATCCGAAGCAAATATGGTTTCCTCAACTGTTAAATCGGGATTTAGGTTGGGTTCTTGATCTAAAAAGGAAACCCGGGTACTTTTCCGGTAATTTACCTGTCCGGAATCTGGCTGGTCCGCACCGGATAAAATGTTCAATATGGATGTCTTTCCTGTACCATTTTTGGCAATCAAGGCAATTTTTTGATCCTTGTTTATACCAAATGAAAGATTTTGAAAAAGTATTAGTTCTCCGTAAGACTTGGAAATATTTTCAACGGTAAGTAGGTTCATTGCTAGGTATGCAGAAATTAGTAGTTAGGAATTAAGCGGTTTGTTTCAAATGATTTATCAAAAATAGATATCTAATGGCCAAACTCCATAAAATGAATATTATGAGAGCAGAAAATATTTGCACTTGAAATACCCAAAGGATCAGAGTAAGAAGTATCAGGGTCAATAATAGGATGACATATTTTTTAATCCAATGCGGTAGTTTCTTTTTAAGTAATACAAAGGCCACAAATAGATTGGGTGCAAAGGTCCAAAGCAAGTTAAAGTTCATTTTGGTGGCATCGTGGTCCGTAAAGAACCACAAAAACACAATTAGTACCCCTGCCAGTCCGGTCAATGTAAAAAGGGATATGTCCAACCAAACAGACCTGGCTTTCCTCTTATAATCCCTGTATGTGATATAGGTAACTAAAAGGCTGAATATGGAAAGCCAAAATAGGGGAGATAGCAAGAAGATGCTAGGATAGGATTGCGGAGGAATGTCCAGTAAAACCGATTCTTTTTTTACTATAGGTTTTCCGTTCAGTGTGGTATGTTTCATTTGTTCATATACGTAGATCGGTAAGAACATGTATTCATAGGGTGTAGCTTTCCTATCGATGACGGACCCCAACGCAAGGTCAATCCCGAAATTTGACCACGAATTTAGTTCTAGGTTTTGATGGATGAGTTCCCTAAAAGAATGAGTCTCTTTAACGTGGGACAAGTTGAACTGTAAGTTTTCACCTAATGTTTTTTCAAACACTTGGGGTATTCTGGTAGCACAGTTATCAAACAGGAAATCATATTGGTATTTTTTGTTTTCAGGTAACAGGTTGTTTTCCAAAAAGGCCACTATGGCGGTTCTCTGAGCTAGATTAAGGTCCAATTCCTGTTCCTTCACCCATCTGCGCTCAAATTTATATTCCCTTTCAAAAAAATTTAAAGGCATCCTTGAGATGGTGTAGGCCAATTTACCTCTGGTGAAATTCAAGTAAAAGTTGGGGTCTTCAAAGTCATAGGTACCATAGCCGTAAACTTCATCAATGCCCAAAGTGGGATCTTGAAAACGTATTGCGCTATGGCCAAATTTGGCGGCAAGTTCATCCCCGGTTCCCACGGTGAGCAAACTGATCTTGGATAAGGGCGACAATTGATTTTTTTGGGAAAATCCAACATATCCGAAAATCAAAACCAAAAAAAATGTCAAGACTCTTTTAAACATAGTCAATAGGGTAGATGCTTGCGCAAAGATGCGAATAATAACCAATTTATCTTATTTTTACTCAAAACGAGGTTTAAACACCTATGCTTTAACAGAGGGTCAAAATAGGGTTCTTGTCAAAGCCTGGTTCCGGCAAAGTTATCGGGCCGCCTTAAAGTAATATACTAAAATAGATTCCAAAAATTATGCAGAAGCACATTCCTAATTTTATAACCCTTTTAAATGTTTTTTGTGGTTGTGTGGCCACCGTTTTTGCTGTTATGAACAGACTGGAAATGGCAGCTGTCTTTGTGGCCTTGGGCATTTTCTTTGACTTTTTTGATGGTTTGGCCGCCAGGGTTCTGGATGTAAAAAGCGAATTAGGTCTACAATTGGACTCTTTGGCCGATATGATTACCAGCGGATTGGTTCCGGGTATTGTAATGTTTCAGCTATTGGCCATGTCGCAAAGTGGTGGATGGAATATGGACGGATTTTCGTTTTCAAATAGTGAGTTCCTCCAATTTGGATCTTTTTTACCATTTTTCGGTTTTCTAATCACAATGGCGTCGGCATATCGTCTGGCCAATTTTAATTTAGATGAAAATCAGGTCTCTTCCTTTATCGGATTGCCAACACCGGCAAATGCCCTTTTTATTCTATCGTTACCCCTCATATTATTCTATAATGGAAGCGATATGGTAAACGATATTATTTTAAACCCTTGGTTTCTTGTTCTGCTTACGCTGTTGAGTGCTTTTTTACTAAATTCTAATTTGGAGCTCTTCGCCCTAAAATTTAAAAATTGGTCCTTTAAGGACAATGCCCTTAGATATATCTTTTTGATCGTCAGTTTGGTGATGATTATAACCATGCAATTTTTGGCCATACCTTTCATCATCCTGTTTTATATTCTCAGTTCCCTTGTAAATTCAAAAATGTGAGAGATTTAAAGGATATGGAAAATTCAGAAAATAAGGATACTGAGGAATATTGGCTTCGGGGGCCGGTAGAAGGAGTTCCAATGCTACTTCAACCCGCGACACATGCCCTTTTGCAATCAAATGCAGAACTTCGAAAATACCTAAAGGATTTCCCTGAAGAATTGCTTTGGAAGGAATTGGAGGGTAGGGCTTCGGTTGGTTTTCATACACAACATATAACGGGTGTATTGGATAGAATGATGACCTATGCAGCCGGTAAAGCCCTATCTGAAGAACAATTTGAATATTTAAAAAATGAGGGGGAGCCGGATTATGAAGTTACTGCCAATGAATTGTATGAAAATTTCAAGAAACAGGTAGAACAAGCAATAGCCTATTTTAAAAGTATTTCAGAAAATACACTGAAAGAGGAAAGAACAGTTGGCAGGAAAAAACTTCCTTCTACGGTATTGGGGCTTTTATTCCATGCGGCGGAGCACAGCCAAAGGCATATAGGTCAATTGTTGGTTACCTCTACCGTCTTGAAAGCCCGACAGGAAATGATAAAATAATTGTATAAATTTTTAATTCATTGAAAGTACATCATCGCATAGCATATTCTCAAAAAAGAAATCTCATTGGTATTCGACTTTCGATGAATATTATCGAAAATAGAACATCGGAGCTTTGGAGTAAATTTATGCCGAATATATCTCAGGTTGAAAATAGAATTTCAAAAGAATTTATTTCACTTCAAAATTACCCAAAAGGATATTTTCAAGATTTTGACCCTACCCGTACTTTTGAAAAGTGGGCTACCGTAGAGGTTTCCGAAGTACTTAAAATGCCTAAAGAAATGGGGCATTTTGTTTTAGAGGAAGGAAATTATGTCGTTTTTGACTATAAAGGTCTTAGTAACGATACCAGCATTTTCCAATATATTTTCAATGAATGGTTGCCCAGTTCACCTTATCAATTGGACAATCGACCACATTTTGAAGTCTTGGGTGAAAAGTATAAGAACAATGATCCCAACTCCGAGGAGGAAATATGGATTCCCATACAATCGGTAAAATGACAGAAGGAAATAGGGCACCTTGGTATTATTTGGTCTTACTCATTTTGGCCGGGGAAAGTGTATTTATTTTACCATTCGTGTTGCAAAGGGTTTTTAGACCTACTTTCCTCAAGGTTTTTGAGTTGACCAATGTTGAATTGGGGCTTTGCTTTTCCGTGTATGGCTTTGTAGCACTGGTTTCCTATCTTTTTGGAGGCCCTCTTGCCGATAAGTTTTTGCCCAGAAAGCTAATTGCATTTGCTCTTTGGTGTACCGCTGCCGGGGGTGTGATTTTTGCAACGTTCCCTAATTATAGGTCACTTCAATTATTATATGGGTTTTGGGGGTTCACGACCATTTTTCTTTTTTGGTCGCCCATGATTAAGGCCACTCGAGTATGGGGTGGAGAAAAAGCACAGGGAAGAGCCTTTGGCTTTTTGGATGGGGGTAGAGGGCTCGTCGGGGCTTTGTTCGGAACACTAGGGGTCCTTGTGTTTTCTTTTTTTATGACGGGAGATTTGGATACCGCAAGTCTTGCCGATAGTAGGTTTGCATTTAGAAAAGTCATTTTGGTCTCATCGGGAATTGTTGCCCTTGTAGGGTTACTGGTTTGGTTCTTTATGAAACTTCCCGGCTCCTTGGAAAAGGAGATAACCATTGAGAAAATAACCATCTCACAAATTGGTGAAGTCTTAAGGTTACCATCGGTATTGTTGTTAATGATAATTATACTTTGCGCTTATGTCGGCTATAAGCTTACCGATGATATTTCGCTTTATGCACAAGATGTGATGTTGTATGATGAAGTAGATGCAGCCAAGACCGGTACATTTTTACTATTCATAAGACCTGTAATAGGAATTACCATTGGTATACTTGCTGATCGCTCAAGACCCAGTTTATGGCTTTTAATTAGTTTTTTAATCGCTTTTGCTGGTTCGACGTTGTTTGCTACGGGATTGGTAGTCAACACATCGGCATTTGTCTTTCTTATTTCAATATTTATTTTGGCCGCCGGCGTATATGCGGCTCGGTCATTATATTTCTCCGTAATGCAAAGTGGAAGGATTCCATTGGTTTTAACAGGTACCGCTGTTGGTTTAATTTCACTAATTGGGTATACTCCGGATATTTTTGCAGGCCCCGCCATGGGTTATCTTTTGGATAATAGTCCTGGGTTGGAAGGTCATAAACAGGTGTTCATGATGTTGGCCGGATTTTCATTGATGGGAGCATTGGCTGCCTATCGTTATTTCAAATTATACGGTATAAAGAAGGATGAACGTGCCTAAAAATTTACAACTGTTACTTTCCGGGGTTGTTGTTCTACTGGCCGGATTGGTGTATGGTATTTACCCATCCAAGATTGTTCCTTTTGTTTTTGGTTTTGAAGTTGAGGTTTTAGAACTAAAAAATATTTTCAGGGCCATTATGGGAATTTATCTAGGTCTCGGTATTTTTTGGCTTATGGGTGCTTTTAATGAAAAGCTTTGGAGACCTGCTACGGTTTGCAATGTTTTGTTTATGGGAGGGATTTCTTTGGGACGGATAGTAAGTCTATGGGTTGATGGTTATTCGTCTTTATTTTTACAAGCGTTGATTCTGGAATTTCTCTTCATGTGTTGGGGTTTGTATAATTTGAAGACCTACAATTAATTTTTGAGGCACGAATACAAACTATTATGTTTTACTTTCGTAGATAAACTAAACTTATAAGCTTAAAATATATGAAAAGTACTGCTCGTATACTGTTATTAATGACCATTATTTTTGTTTTCTCTTCCCATGAATTGTTTTTAAAAACAGATTCCCATTTTTTAGAACCAAATACTTCCGGTCAATTGTATTTATTCAATGGAACCTTCGATACCAGTGAAAATGAAATTACAAGAGACCGTATAATTAATGCTAAAATCATAGGTCCAGGATATCTTTTTGAACCGACTGATGAGGATTATTATGGAGAAGAAAACAAAACATATTTAAATTATACTACAGGTGATGCTGGAACCTATGTTGCTGGAATCTCTACGTTGCCAAGAATATTGGAAATGGACTCCGAAGCTTTCAATGATTATTTGGAGCATGAGGGTCTTGAAAACACCATATCAGAAAGAAAGCAACTGGGAACAACTGACCAAGGAGTCAAAGAAAGATATTCCAAACACGTAAAAGCCCTTTTACAGGTAGGGGAGGAAACCTCAATAGACTTTATGAAGCCTCTGGGATATCCTGTTGAATTTGTGCCATTGAACAATCCTTTTGAAATAAAGTTGGGAGATAGGGTCGCTTTTAAATTATTGTATAAAGGTAAACCCTTGGCCAATCAAACAGTACACTACAGTACCTCTGTACCCGGTCAAGATGCTCATGAGAACGAAAACTCCGTAAAGTCAAACGCCAATGGAATGGTAAGCATAAAGCCAACTTCAGTGGGTCAGTGGTATGTGGCCACCATACATATGGAAAAGAAGGAAGGTGATGAAGTAGACTACGAATCCAACTGGGCTACATTGACCTTCGAGATTAAATAATAGTTAGGTTTTTAATCGTGCACTGATTATTTGATATTACGGTTGTAATATTGTTCTTGAATTTTATAGTATTATATATGTTCAAGGAATTAAGAAACAGCATAAAAGAATTAGAGGGATACGTCCCTGTTAAAGAGCGCCTACCAATACTGCAAGCATTGGTGGCCTATATTCAGGAAAAAAAGGACGAAGGGGATAGTATAAATTTAAACTTTGTCTGCACCCATAATTCAAGGAGAAGCCATTTATCTCAAATTTGGGCACAGACAATGGCGGCCTATTTTCAAATCTCTAAGGTATATTGTTATTCCGGTGGGACGGAAGCCACTGCTTTGTTTCCAAAAGTTTTGGAAACCTTGGAAGACTCTGGGTTTAAAACATTTAAGTTCGCAAAAGGGGATAATCCGATTTATTTCATTAAGTACGCACCAAATTGCCAATCCATTATTGGTTTTTCAAAAACCTATGATGACGTCTTTAATCCAGAATCTAATTTTGCGGCCATTATGACCTGTGGCCATGCGGACGAAAATTGTCCGTTTATTCCCGGTGCCGAAAAGCGCATACCCATGACCTTTGATGACCCAAAGGATTATGACGGAACCGAGCTGCAAACTCAAAAATATAGGGAGCGAAGTTTGGAAATAGCATCGCAGCTATACTATGTTTTTTCGAAAATAGTCTAAGTTGAAATTTAGGAAATCTGTGAGTGTAATTTTTGAGAAAGAAATAAAGAGGAAAAAATCAAAAATCCAACTTCTTTTTTCTAAGCTCAAAGTTCTGGCCTAGATAAACTTTACGTACCATTTCATCTGCGGCAAGGTCTTCCGGTATTCCCGACTTAAGAATACCTCCTTCGAACATCAAATAAGATCGTTCCGTAATGGCCAAAGTTTCCTGAACATTATGGTCAGTTATCAATATGCCAATATTTTTGTTTTTAAGTTGGGCTACGATACGTTGAATGTCCTCCACAGCTACAGGGTCAACCCCTGCAAAAGGTTCATCCAGTAGAATGAATTTCGGGTCTGTTGCCAATGCCCTTGCGATTTCTGTCCGTCTTCTTTCTCCACCGGATAATAAGTCCCCACGGTTCTTGCGAATATGCCCCAAACCAAATTCCTCTATTAAGGACTCCATTTTCATGAGCTGTTCTTTCTTGCTTAGCTTGGTGAGCTGAAGTACGCTGAGAATATTTTTTTCAATACTTAATTTACGGAAAACCGATGCCTCCTGGGCCAGATAGCCAATACCGTTCTGGGCCCTTTTGTACATGGGGAACTTGGTGATTTCCATATCATCCAAATATATATTCCCACCATTGGGCTTAATTAAACCCACAATCATATAGAACGATGTCGTCTTACCGGCACCATTAGGTCCTAGAAGTCCAACAATTTCACCTTGATTAACCTCAAGCGAAATGCCCTTGACCACTTTGCGGCCCCGGTAGGATTTCATTATATTTTCTGCTCTAAGCTTCATTTTTCCAAATCTAACCCTTATTCACGGCGGATAAAAGCAATTATAAAATCTTTAACCTTGGTTGTCTTCCAAGGTCTCCCAATACTCATAGGCCCTTCTAAGGTGGGGAATTACAATGGTCCCCCCAATCAATGTAGCAATGCTTAGGGTTTCCATAACTTCCTCTTTGGATATACCTTCCTTGTAAGAACTCTCCAAATGATATTTTACACAATCATCACATCTAAGTACGGTGGAAGCCACAAGGCCCAGAAGTTCCTTGGTTTTTACATCCAACGCACCTTTGGAGAATGCGTTAGTATCCAAATTAAAGATACGTTTGATGATCTTATTGTTGTCCGCCAATATTTTATCGTTCATTTTGGAACGATAGGCATTAAATTCCTCAACTGGATTTGACATTGTTCTTTTTTCGTTTAGCTTCTTTTTTTGCTTCGCTTTTCAATACCCTGGCTGATATATAAATACTAGCTTGATATAGAATAAGTACGGGGATGGCCACGATAATCTGACTGGTTACATCAGGCGGTGTGATCACGGCCGAAATAATCAATACGATGACCAAGGCTATTTTACGGTACTTCTTCATAATCTCCGGAGTTACCAAGCCCACCTTTGTTAAAAAATAAATGATAATCGGAAGTTCAAAAATAATTCCACAGGCTAAGACTGCCGACCTTAGAAGTCCTATATAATTATCCAGGTCAAATTCATTAAGTACAAGTTCACTTACCTGATAAGATCCCAGAAAATTAATGGATAAAGGCGCTACAATATAGTATCCGAACAAAACACCAAGAAAGAATAGGAGTGATGCTATAAAAATGAATCCTTTGGAGTGCTTACGTTCTTTTTCATACAGTCCGGGACTAATAAATTTCCACAATTCAAAAAGAATATAGGGGAAACCAATAATTAAACCGGCCCAAATAGCCGTCCAGATATCCGCAGAAAATTGCCCGGACATGGTTCTACTTTGAATGGTAAAGGGAACCTTTTCCTTACAAAAATCCGATTCCATTCCAATGGAAGTTGCGGCATCACAAAAGATTTTATACGTAGGAAAATCCATGTCTAAGGGGCCGAAAATAATAACATCAAAAATGAACCTACTAAAAACAAAGGCCACGATGCCAATGATGACTACGGCCAATGTAGATCGGATTAAATGCCATCTCAATTCTTCCAGATGGTCTAAAAATGACATCTCATCTGGGGAGGTCGTACTACTTTTTGCCATTATAAAATACCTTCGTTTATAAGGTTATGTAAATGAATAACACCGGAGTATTCTCCTTTGTCCATTGCCAATAGTTGTGATATTCCCTTTTTTTGCATCAATTCCAGTGCTTTTATGGCCAGCGTGTCCATTTCTATGGTTTTGGGGTCTGTGGTCATGATATCCGAAGCGGTTAGCCCCTTAATGTTATCATGATTGTTGAGCATTCGACGGATATCACCATCGGTAACGATTCCTACCACTTTATTTCCATCCAATACTGCCGTAACACCTAACATTTTTTTTGAAATTTCTACAATGACCTGTTTTACTTCAGTTTTCGTTTGCACCGCTGGTATTTGATTGTTTTTGGCAATATCCCCAACCCTCAAGTATAGTCGTTTGCCCAAGGCACCACCGGGATGGTACTTGGCAAAATCGGCACTACTGAACCCTCTTAGTTCCAATAGGACAATGGCAAGGGCATCGCCCATGACCAATTGCGCAGTAGTACTGGTGGTAGGAGCCAAGTCGTTGGGACAGGCTTCCTTTTCAACAAAAGTGTTTAAAATAAAATCGGCCTGTTTGGCCAAAAAGGAATCAAGGTTCCCCGTCATTCCTATCAAAGTATTTTTACCTCTTTTAATGAGGGGGACCAGCATTTTTATCTCAGGGGTGCTGCCGCTTTTTGAAATACAGATGACCACATCGTTATCCTGAATGGTACCTAAATCCCCATGGATAGCATCTGCTGCATGCATGAATATGGCAGGTGTGCCTGTCGAATTAAGCGTGGCCACAATTTTTGAGGCGATGATGGCGCTCTTTCCAATTCCGGATATAATCACCCGCCCCTTGGAATTTAATATGCAATCTACTGCTTTTGAAAAGTCCTCATCCAATAAGGTCGCAAGATGCCCAATGGCGTCCCGTTCCCTTTCAATAGTTCTCTTTGCCAATTCAAGAATAGTGCTATTGGATGTCAATGTATTATTTAATTTTATCAATGGTATTCTTATAAAGATATGTTATCTTTAAGAATACAAAATTACGTAAACTTAATTTTATAGGATACCTATCCTTTAATAATTTGGTGCTACCTTTTTTGGTTGAATTGATAATTTAATTTCTGTGAGGGTCGTTGCCGTTAGAATATGCTACGGCCCTAAAAATTTTTGAAATACCGTATAAGTTTGAATGAGATTGATATACATGGCGCATTAAAAAAGTATTTTGGTTTTTCTCAGTTTAAAGGACTTCAAGAAGGCGTTATAAAAAATGTTTTAAAGGGTAATAATACCTTTGTTATTATGCCAACGGGCGGAGGAAAGTCCCTTTGCTATCAATTACCGGCCTTAATGCAAGAGGGTACCGCCATAGTAGTTTCCCCTTTAATAGCTTTAATGAAAAATCAAGTTGATGCGATTCGAGGCGTTTCTGCCGAGATGGGAATTGCCCATGTGCTTAATTCCTCCTTGAACAAAACCGAAATAAAGCAGGTTAAAAAGGATATTATGGATGGTACCACAAAATTACTCTATGTTGCACCTGAATCCTTGACCAAGGAGGAAAATGTGGAATTTTTACGTTCCGTTAGAGTTTCCTTTGTAGCCGTAGATGAAGCCCATTGCATTTCTGAATGGGGACATGATTTTAGACCTGAATATAGGAATCTTAAATCCATTGTTGGTCGCCTTGGAGATGATATTCCCATCATAGGATTGACGGCAACGGCAACGCCAAAGGTTCAGGAAGATATCATTAAGAATCTGGGTATAGGGGATGCCACCGTATTCAAGGCATCTTTCAACAGACCCAATTTATTTTATGAGGTAAGGACAAAGACAGAAAACGTGGATGCGGATATCATTCGGTTTGTTAAACAGAACGAGGGTAAGTCGGGCATTGTTTACTGTTTAAGCCGTAAAAAGGTAGAGGAACTTGCACAAGTGCTTCAAGTAAACGGTATTAGTGCCGTACCTTATCATGCGGGTTTTGATGCCAAGACACGATCTAAATATCAGGATATGTTCTTGATGGAGGATGTAGATGTCGTTGTGGCGACCATTGCTTTTGGAATGGGAATAGACAAACCGGATGTGCGATTTGTAATACATCATGATATTCCTAAAAGTATTGAGAGCTACTATCAGGAAACAGGTAGGGCCGGCAGGGATGGGGGCGAAGGACACTGTTTGGCATTCTATTCCTATAAAGATGTGGAAAAGCTGGAGAAATTCATGTCGGGAAAACCGGTTGCGGAACAGGAAATAGGAAATGCACTTTTACAGGAGGTGGTGGCCTATGCGGAAACCTCTATGTCTCGCCGAAAATTTATGCTTCATTATTTTGGGGAGGAGTTTGACGAGGAGAACGGGGAAGGCGCAGATATGGACGACAATACCAGAAACCCCAAGGAAAAGGTAGAGGCTATGGACGATGCTGTCAAATTGTTGAAGGTGGTCCAAGGAACAAGTGAAAAATTTAAGTCTAAGGAAATAGTGAATACACTACGAGGAAAGAACAATGCCTTGATCAGTTCACATAAGACCAATGAAAAGGAATTTTTTGGGATTGGTTCCGATAAAGACAAAAGTCATTGGATGGCCCTGAAAAGACAAATGTTGGTGGCAGGCTATTTTAAAAAGGATATTGAGCAATATGGCGTAATTCGTATTACCGAGAAAGGCCGGGATTTTCTAAAGAATCCCCATTCATTCATGATGACAAAAGATCATGTTTATAATGCCGAAAATGACAATGCCATCGTAGGTGCCGCAAAGTCCGGTGGTGTTGCCGATGAAAAATTGCTCAAGCAATTAAAAGATTTAAGAAAGTCACAGGCCAATAAATTGGGAGTTCCCCCTTTTGTGGTCTTCCAAGATCCATCCCTTGAGGATATGGCGCTTAAATACCCTGTCACTCTGGAAGAACTTCTCAACGTTCACGGAGTCGGGGAGGGAAAGGCAAAGAAGTATGGAAAGCCTTTTGTTGCTTTTATTGCCTCGTATGTGGAAGAAAATGACATTCTCCGTCCGGATGACCTTGTGGTCAAGAGTACGGGGGCCAATTCAGGCTTGAAACTGTATATTATCCAAAATGTGGATAGGAAGCTGCCCTTGGATGATATCGCTTCAGCAAAAGGATTGGACATACCGGAACTTATCAAGGAAATGGAACAAATTGTATACAGCGGCACCAAGCTCAACTTGGATTATTGGATCGATGAGGTTTTGGATGAGGACCAACAAGAAGAAATCCATGAATATTTTCTGGAAGCCGAAAGTGATAACCTAGAAGAGGCCATGAAGGAGTTCGATGGGGAATATGAGGATGAGGAATTGCGGCTATATCGTCTTAAATTCATCAGCGAGGTAGCTAATTAGTGATAGTTCTCAAGAAACCGGTTTTTCGGTTAGTTTAAAAAGCAAATCATCGGCATCAAAAAAGGCCTCTGTTCCTATGGGAAAGGTAAAATTCTGTGCCACATGCCCAAAACTGAATCCATAAGCAGCCGGAATTCCCAAAGGTTTAATTCTATCCAAAATAACTTCCTTTAATGTAAAGGAATCGGAATTCGTACTTGAATTACAGTCTTTGCAAACCCCAATGAGAATACCTGCAGCCTTCCTGAACGTTTTTCCTTCTATCAATTGGGTCAGCATTCTATCAATGCGGTAGGGGGCCTCACCAACATCTTCAAGGCAGACTAGTTTATTAGTAAAATCAATTTCGTAGGGAGTCCCAATAAGGGCATTTACCAAAGTGAGGCTACCGCCACATAAAACACCTTCGGCTTTTCCAGGATAAATGGTATATCGTTCAAATTCTGGATTTAATTTAAGTTCATCACCCAATGGGGCATTTCCAATAACATAGTTTTTCTTCGCTTTTCTAACGACGTTAATAAGTGCTTTTTTAGAGTATGTATCGTCAAGGGTGCTGCCTACCGGGCCATGAAATGTGACGAGCCCGGTCATTTTATGAATACCATTCAAAAGGGCGGTTACATCGCTAAACCCAATGAGTGGCTTGGGGTTATGCGAAATTAGATCATAATCAAGCAGTGGCATAATCCGGGTACAACCATATCCTCCGCGTATGCATAATATACCATCTACGTCATTGTTCCGAAACATATGATTAAGGTCGGCGGCGCGCTCAGCATCCGTATTACTAAAATATCCGTGACGCCTTGATATTTTTTCCGTATGATATACTTGATAGCCCATACTTTGCAATTCGTTTGTAGCGGTTGACAATGTTTCCTCAGAGAATATGTAACCCGGAGCAATTAATCCGATCGTAGCTCCTTTTTTTAAGGCCTTTGGATATAGCTTTACTGGTAATGTGTTTATACTTTTTTGGTGCGGATACAGTTTTGGGACTATGAGACTGTAAATGGACAGGCCTATCGTAGTCGTAATAAATTTCCTTCTGGTGCTCACTTTGATTTCTTTTTAGTGAATATTTAGTATTGTTTAACTTTAAATAAAAATAATTAAACAATAATTGTGAATTTTAACCTTTTCATTGGTCTACTTTTGGTTAAATCTAAAAAAAAGAACTATGAAAAATTTAAAAATTACAATTTTGAGTGCCTTCCTGTAATGTCTAACATTAGGATTTTCACAATCTGATAATATTGTTGGGGTTGCAGCGACGGACCTTTTACTGTTTTCGCCACTGTAAACAGTGCTTTTGAAGCTTTACCCAGTGGAACCGTTGAAAGTCTTTTAAAACCGGAAAATAAGGGATCACTACAAGGAGTTTTGACCTATCATGTGGTGGCCGGTGAATATATGGCTAAGGATGTAATCAAAGCAATCAATGACAATAATGGCTCCTTTGATGTAAAAACAGTTCAAGGAGGAGCTATAACTTTATCCCTATCGGATGGAAATGTTATGCTGAAAGATGCCAAGGGGTCTATGGCCAAGGTGGTAATGGCGGATGTTGCCGCGACTAATGGTGTAATACATGCTATTGATGCTGTAGTAATGCCAAAATAGGACCTTAATGTACTACGAAAAAAAAGCCCCTGCGTTTGAAACGCAGGGGCTTTTTTCTTTGTCATTTTCAAATTATTGAGATGCCGCAGAAGTTCCGTTGCCATCAATTTTACCCCTTTTTAATTGCCTTTGAATCTTTTTAATGGCAGATTCTATGGATTTTTCGGGTTCAATGATGTTATACTCTCCCCAAAAATCAGGGTCGGCAAAACCAACTGCCTCATCAGTCAATATAATATCTGATTTTATACGATCTTTATATTTCGGTATATCGTTGCTTAAATTTTCCTCCCAGTCGGTAATAGCCATTTCACAGCTCATACTATATACGGAATTGAATAGTTTTTTGTCCCAATTTATTTTAAACTCCATGAGCACATTGCTATAACCATAATACCATTTTCCATCTTTTTCCCTGTAATCTACTCTATAGGCAACCTCCGTTGGCCAAACATCCGCGTTCCTAGGTTTTTTTCTCACGAACATTTGTGCCGCTAGATTTCTATTGGTGATATTCAACGAATAAATAGCACTGGTAAGAATCTTATTGTCTACATCTATGTAGAGTTTACCTGTATATAAAGGGTCTAAAATGCCAGGTTTTTGTTCAAATTTAATAACGTAAATAAGCTTATCATCTACTCTTGTGGAATTGGCAAACGAAAAGTCATAGTATTCAAATAAATCATCGGCGAATATATAATTGGGATATTTAACCATATCCACGAATAAAGCATTGAACGGACCACCCTGAAGTTTGAGAGCTACTGTATCCAATTTGCTATAATCTGTACTTTTTCTGGCTTTGAAAAGTTTTAGCGCATCATTTCTGTTACTGGTATATGGAGCCTTATAAATATTTACCACTGCCTCCGAAAGACTAACATTTTGTCTTCTTCGTTTTATAGTTTCTCTATAAAAAGCAGTCATAACAGTAGGATTGTTGATATAGTTCTCACCCCTTTTCTTCAAAGTTTCCTTTACCAAGGCCCTTGCATCCTTGGGTATGCTCAGGTTTACCTCAGAAAGTTGGGTAACGAGTTCTGTCATTCCAATTTCATTATCATCGGGTTTAAATTGCAGTATTGGAATCCTCTTGGTCCTATAACCTAGAAACGAAATAATAATATTCTCACTGGTATTGGATTCGGGAACCTTAAGTGAAAATTCCCCTTCAGTATTGGTAATAGTACTGATATTGGTATTTTCCAAAGTCAAGGTGGCAAAAATCAACGGTTTTTTAGTTTCAATATCGTAGACTTCACCCACATATTCTTTAAAGCCATCATCCTGGGAGAATACATGGGGACCTAAGATCATAACCATCAAGAGCATCACAAACCTTACGCTTATAGGGCTTTTCTTTACAATAAGACTACTTTTCTTTTTCATGTGGATTCATTTTAGCAACATATACTTTCTAAAGTAGTGATTTTTAGGATGGTATGAAACTTATTTTAGTTAAAAAATTGAGGACAAGATTTTCCGAAAATTATAAACTACCCGCCATGGGTTTTAGAGGAATTACGTACTAGTCTGTTAATTTCATTCAGTTCTACCGGGGTAAGTTTCCTCCATTTTCCTACAGGTATATCCAAGGTAACGTTCATGATCCTGATGCGTTTCAATTTTTTCACACGAAAGTCCAAGTATTCGCACATGCGTCTAATCTGACGGTTCAGGCCTTGGGTGAGGATAATCCTAAATTGATATTTACTCACTTGGTACACCTCACATTCCCTAGTGACCGTATCCAATATGGGTACCCCACTCCTCATTTTTTTTAAAAATTGAGGGGTTATAGGTTTATCTACTGTAACCAGATATTCCTTTTCATGGTTATTCCTGGCCCTTAGTATTTTATTGACAATATCACCGTCATTGGTAAGGAAAATTAAACCTTCGCTAGGTTTATCCAACCTTCCAATGGGAAAAATACGTGTTGGGTAATTTATAAAGTCGATGATATTGTTCTTCTCTACTCCGGTATCCGTGGTACAGACAATGCCAACGGGTTTGTTGAAGGCTAGGTATACGGGCTTCTCTGAAGATTCTGAAATAGTCTCCCCATCCACTTGTACCAAATCTCCCTCAGAAATTTTTGTGCCCATTTCAGGAATTTTTCCATTAATGGTTACACGTCCTTGCTCAATGAGCTTATCGGCTGCCCGGCGGGAACAATATCCAACTTCGCTTAAATATTTATTAATTCTGGTTTGTTTGCTTTCACCGGTCATTTATCTCGTTTTTTCTAACTCCAATCTATAAATTTCCCTACCTAGCTCTGCAAGAAATGGAATGCCAATTTCGTCATATTCATAGGCATCATCATTGAAGATACCGTCCTTGTTCACCAAAATGGTGGCGGTAAGTAAAAAGTCAACATTGTTTTTTGTATCCTTGATATAGGCGCAATCAGTAAGTGTGCCATACGCAAAACCAACCTTATTGTAGATTTCCATATAGGACGGAATGGTATCCTTGGTATCACCATAGATAAAAAATTTGCAATAACCATCGTAATATTCTTTGGGGTCATAGCCGGCATTTCTTGGAAGGGTTTTCATCGTTTCCAATAAAAAGGTTCTTTGCTCTTGGGATAGGTTGAATTGCTGGTCGGTTTTAAAATGATCAGGGAAAATGACCCTTTTCAAAACATCATGTTGCGCCTTGATCGGGTAATAATTTTTTAATGAAAAATCGAAGGGTTTTTGGATTAGAACCCCATCTTCGTAATACCCAATACCTTTATTAATATTGTTCAAAGTTAGAGGTTCTGGGGCGCTATTTACCGTGGGTAGGGTCATTGCCGTCGTGCTATCGTTTAAATAGATAATCAATGGTTTTGTGCTTAAACCTTCTGAATGATAACCCAATCTATGAGAAATGCGAAGCGGCCCAATCCCTTTTTTCATAAGGGACTCATTAATGGCGTCTTGACCTAATAGCTCTACCAATCTGTTATTGGCCAGATTGTCACTTACGGTAAATATTTGTAGGATGTCCTTTGAAAATGAGGATTCTATGGTGTCCCCTTCAATATAGTAACGCACCTCCCTGTTCAGGGAATCGGTTTCGTTCAATCGTTCCAACCCTAAAACGGCAATGGGAAACTTTACCGTACTGGCCGGATAGAAATAATTTTCTTCATCGACCTGAAAATCATAATCCGTAAATAAAATACTGTCATTTTTTCTATCAATTTTGGTATATCTAACCTGCACCTCAAATTGGTCAAGACTATCCATTACCCTTTTTATTTTGGGGTTTTGTGAACTCAAAGCAATTTCTAAGATATTAACCTTTTCCGTTGCATTGGTGCACGAAAACAGTACCCCCATTATGATAAAGCATAAGGGGTATGAAAACATTTTTAAACCAAAACTATTCTTCAACATAAATTTCCCCTCTATGTGGTTTTAACCTATCTCTCATGGCAATCATGTTACCTTGGTTTACCACCATATAAGCTATACTATGTATATCGCTAATAGAAGTAAATCCGGTGGTGATGACATCTACATTCTCCTTTACAATAAATTCCTTGAGATGTATTTCATGATGCTCTGCGGTCTTTAGGGCGGCAGGACCCCTAAAATCCCAAATAAGTTTTATCTTTTTTTCCAAAACGCTCAAATCTTAGCGTCAAAATTAATGTTTGGGCATTGTTTTTCAATGGATTTGGTAATTTTTGTTTGGAAGTTGTGAATGGTAAATTAATTATTTTCATTGAACGATTTAAAATCTGTTAAGGAAAACCAATAGCGTTTGGTCGGGACTATGTATTTGCTATTTTTGCAGGATGTGTAATTCTCTATTGATAGGACGCAAGATCGGTTTATTGTTGATGGGGATAGGAATTTTTTCTACCCTGTTTTCATGTGACACCTATTTTAATAAAAAGGTAGAGAAGGAGCCTTTGGCGAGAGTGGGCGAGGATTTTTTATATAAGGAGGATGTAGCACCATTTATCAAAGAAAGCATGTCTAAAGAAGATAGTGCATCCTTTGTTACCAATTATATCAATAATTGGGCTTCCAAACAACTATTACTTTCCAAGTCCAAAATTAATCTACCGGAGGAAAAACTTGCGGAATTTGATGCTTTGGTCAATACCTACAGAACGGATTTGTATACTAGGGCCTACCAGGAAGCTTTGGTCGCCCAAGGCACGGACTCCTTGATAACGGATGCACAATTGGAGCAATTTTACGACCAGCAACAGGAAAATTTTAGGTTAAAGGAAAGAATAGTTCGTATTCGTTTTGTGCAGTTGCCCCTGAATTTTTTGAACCAGGACGAAGTTGAAAAACGTTTAAGAAGCTTTAACGAGGAGGACCTGGTTTACTTGGACTCAATAGGGGTGCAATTCAAAAAATTGAATTTTAATGATTCCATATGGGTGAGTTCTTCCAGAATTTTTGAGGAAATACCCCCCATAACCTTTGATAATCAGGATAGATACTTAAAAAATTCACAATTTTTTGAATTGCAGGATTCAATAGGGGTATATTTGGGCAAAATAGAAGAGGTAAAGGATGTCAATGATATTGCTCCACTTTCATATATAGCGCCTACCATTAAGCAAGTTTTATTAAGTCGCAGAAAAATTGACTACCTGCGTAAACTAGAAACTGAAATCATAGATGAAGCAATTAGAGAAAAAGAATTTGAGGTTTACAATGACAATGAATAAATTAACGTCAACCCTTTTGGCAAGTATGTTTTGTGTCGGTCTGATGGCTCAGGAAACAACTTCAGAAGATGCTTCCGAAGACACGGCAATGAAGGAATCTCCAATGAAAAAGGATTCCACAAATTTTAAAAAAGTAAAGCTGGATGGTATAGCCGCCGTAGTTGGCGATTATGTTATTCTGGATTCCGATATTGAAAAAACATTGATCGATCTAAAAAGTCAAGGGGCTTCCACGGAGGACATCACCCATTGCGGTCTTTTAGGCAAACTGATGGAAGATAGGCTATATGCCCATCAAGCGGTTCAGGATAGTATTTTGGTTTCTGACGATGAGGTGAATGCCACCGGAGAGCGCCAGTTACAATCCTTGGTACAGCAAATAGGTTCTATGGAAAAAGTCCTGAAGTACTATAAAAAGGAGGATGAACAAAGTTTTAGGGAGGAACTATACAAAATCAATAAACTTAGAATGTTATCCGAAAAAATGCAGCAGGACATCATTTCTGAAATTGAGATTACCCCAGAGGAAGTTCGTCAATTTTACAATAAGATACCTGAGAATGAAAGACCGGTCTTTGGTGCCGAACTGGAAATTGCTCAAATTGTAAAGGCTCCAGAACCTTCAAAGGAGGAAAAGCAAAAGGTTATAGATAAGCTTAATGAAATTAAGGCGGATATAGAGGATAATGATGCCAGCTTTAGTGTTAAAGCTATTCTATATTCACAGGATCCAGGGTCAAAGACAAAAGGTGGATTATACACTTCTATTACCAAAGAATCAGGTTTTTATAAGGAGTGGAAGGATGTGGCATTCAGTTTAAAAGAGGGAGAAGTATCGGATCCTGTTGAGACCCCTGTTGGGTTTCATATTCTTTATATTGACAAAATCAGGGGTCAAGAGCGCGATGTACGCCATATCTTGCTGCAACCTGAAATTTCCCAAGATGCATTGGACGAAGCCAAACGGGAATTGGACAGTATCCGTCAGAAAGTTATTGATGGACAATTTACCTTTGCCGAAGCGGCACTTAATTTTTCGGATGAAAAGGAAACAAAGTTTGATGGCGGATTGCTTAGAAATCCACAAGATTTTAGTTCACGTTTTGAGTTGACAAAAATGGACCCTACCCTATATAATCAGGTAAGGGATTTAAAGGACGACGAAATCTCGTATCCAATTTTAGAGGCGGATCCAAGGGGCGGAACTTCAAAATATAAAATTCTTAAGGTGACCAATCGTTTTGACGAACATGTGGCGGATTTTGCTAAGGACTACACCAAAATCCAACAACTTGCCCTTACAGAAAAGCAATATAATGCTATAAAGGAGTGGATGGAAGACCACATTGAGGACACTTATATTAGCGTAGGCGATGCCAACAGGGATTGTGATTTTGCTAATAACTGGGTAAAGAATTAAATATGTCAGATGTTGCTGCCGTAAAATTATTGGTAAAAAAACACGCTTCTTTAAAAAAGGAAATTGCCAAGGTAATCGTTGGTCAGGAAGAAGTAATAGACCAAATATTGCTATCTATTTACACAGGGGGGCATTCTTTGTTGATTGGGGTCCCAGGGCTGGCCAAAACCTTAATGGTCAATACCATAGCACAGGCATTGGGATTGGACTTTAAGCGTATACAGTTTACGCCCGATCTTATGCCCAGTGATATTTTGGGGAGCGAGGTCCTGGATCAAAACAGAAATTTTAAGTTCATCAAGGGGCCTATTTTTTCCAATATTATTTTAGCCGATGAAATCAATAGAACCCCACCAAAGACCCAGGCCGCACTTTTAGAGGCCATGCAGGAAAGAGCGGTGACCATAGCGGGACATCAATACAAATTAGACTTGCCCTATTTTGTTCTCGCCACACAGAACCCCATAGAACAAGAAGGTACATATCCCTTGCCCGAAGCCCAATTGGATCGTTTTATGTTTGCCATAGAACTAAAGTATCCAAGTATAGAGGAGGAGATAATGGTCGTAAAAAATACCACGACCACTTCCAAATATCATGTGGAACCACAATTCAATGCCGATCAGATTTTAGAAGTCCAAGAGTTGGTAAGAAGAATCCCGGTTCCCGATAATGTGGTGGAGTACGCCGTGAGACTGGTCAATAAGACTAGGCCAAATTTGGAATCTGCATCGGATTATGTAAAACAATATGTGGATTGGGGAGCAGGTCCAAGAGCCTCGCAAAACCTTATTTTGGCCGCTAAGGCGAACGCCGCCATAAACGGAAAATTTTCACCCGATATTGAGGACGTTCAAAAGGTGGCCTATGGAATACTCAAGCATAGGGTCATAAAAAACTACAAGGCGGAAGCCGAGGGTATATCGGAAGAGGATATAGTGACAAAATTATTGTAGCCTTCTTATTCATAGGGTTTTGGATACCTAAAATTTAAGTTTTCAGCAAAGCGATTGTTTAAATGGTAATGAAAGGCAAAAAAGGATTTATTCCTTTCTTAAAATTTTAATTGCGCCTTAGATTTTCTTAATTTTACAGAATTGCTTTAACATTAAATAGATAAATATGGCATTTGATATTGATATGATTAAAGGGGTGTACGCCAATATGGCGGAACGCGTGGATAAGGCTCGCGACCTAGTGGGCAAACCACTGACCCTTTCGGAGAAGATTTTATACGCTCACTTATGGGACGGTAGTCCGTCCAAAGCCTTTGTTAGAGGTAAGGATTATGTTGATTTTGCTCCAGATCGTATTGCTTGTCAGGATGCAACGGCCCAAATGGCATTGTTACAATTTATGCAGGCCGGAAAACCGAAGGTTGCGGTACCAACCACTGTCCATTGTGATCACTTGATTCAGGCCAAGAGCGGGGCAGCGGCAGATTTAAAGTCGGCCAACTCGTCCAGTGCCGAAGTTTTTGATTTTTTGGAATCCGTTTCAAATAAATATGGAATAGGTTTTTGGAAACCAGGTGCTGGAATCATCCACCAAGTGGTATTGGAAAATTATGCTTTCCCAGGTGGAATGATGATAGGAACAGATTCCCATACGGTGAATGCCGGTGGACTCGGAATGGTGGCCATTGGCGTTGGTGGTGCGGATGCCGTGGATGTCATGGCTGGAATGGCTTGGGAACTTAAATTCCCAAAATTAATTGGAGTAAGATTGACCGGTGAGATTTCCGGTTGGACGGCCCCGAAGGATGTCATCCTTAAAGTAGCGGAAATTTTGACCGTTAAGGGAGGTACAGGAGCCATAGTTGAATATTTTGGACCTGGTGCAAAAGCACTTTCCTGTACAGGTAAAGGGACTATTTGTAATATGGGTGCGGAAATTGGCGCTACTACGTCCACCTTTGGTTATGATGAGTCCATGGAAAGATATTTAAGGGCTACGGATAGGGCAGATGTTGCCGATGCGGCAAACCAAGTAAAAGAGTACCTAACGGCTGATGACGAGGTTTATGCCAATCCGGAACAGTATTTTGATCAAGTTATCGATATAGACCTTTCCAAACTAAATCCATTATTGAACGGTCCCTTCACTCCGGATCTTTCCACTCCTGTTGGTAAGGAAATGACCAAGAAGGCAACCGATAACGATTGGCCAATGCAAGTTGAATGGGGACTAATAGGTTCCTGTACCAACTCTTCCTATGAGGATCTGTCCAGGGCTTCGTCCATTGCTCAACAAGCTTTGGATAAGAATCTAAAGACAAAAGCGGAGTTTGGTATAAATCCAGGTTCAGAGCAGGTACGTTATACCGCAGAACGTGATGGTATCCTAGGAATATTCGAGAAATTGGATGCCAAGATTTTTACGAATGCCTGTGGACCTTGTATAGGGCAATGGGCTCGTTACAATGATCCCAAAAACGCTCCTAAAAATAGTATCGTACACTCTTTCAATAGAAACTTTGCAAAGCGGGCGGACGGGAACCCAAATACCCACGCTTTCGTTGCATCACCTGAAATTACTGCGGCCATTGCAATAGCGGGTAGATTGGATTTCAACCCAATGACGGATACGTTGATTAATGAGGAAGGCCAAGAAGTAAGATTTGATGAACCTACTGGATGGGAATTGCCACCTAAGGGATTCGAAGTTGAGGATGCCGGTTATTTGGCACCAAGGGAAGACGGTTCCGATGTAAAGGTTGTCGTAGCTCCAGACTCGGAAAGGTTACAATTATTGGAGCCTTTTGAGCCAATTACCAATGAGGAACTGCAAGGGGTTAAATTATTGATCAAAGCCTATGGTAAATGTACCACGGACCATATCTCCATGGCAGGGCCATGGTTGCGTTTTAGAGGTCATTTGGACAATATTGCGAATAATACGCTTATTGGTGCAGTTAATGCATTTAATAAGAAAACCAATTTGGTCAAAAATCAGTTGACCGGTGAATATGAAGGTGTTCCGGATACACAAAGAGCGTATAAGGCCAAAGGGATAAAGTCAATAGTTGTGGGAGATCATAACTATGGCGAAGGTTCCTCTAGGGAACATGCAGCCATGCAGCCAAGACATCTTGGAGTGGCAGCGGTTTTGGTTAAATCCTTTGCGCGTATCCATGAGACAAACTTGAAAAAACAAGGAATGTTGGGATTGACATTTGCCAATGAGAACGATTATGATTTAATTCAAGAGGACGATACATTCAATTTTGTGGATATTGCAGATTTTGCTCCGGACAAACCTTTGACCATTGAAGTGGTTCATGCCGATGGTTCCAAGGATACCATTAAGGCAAACCATACCTATAATGCTGCACAAATTGGTTGGTTTAGGGAAGGTTCTGCACTGAATGTTATTAAGAGGCAGAATGCATCTTAAATACATTGTATAAAATAAGTAATGAAAACTCCCGATAATGTTCGGGAGTTTTTTAGTTTTGAGTACCACATTTTTAAAATGAAAAGACAGACCTTTTTTACCCTTTTAATTATAGCACTTGTATTATCCTTTTTTGTGACACCTTTGGGAGACTACAGTAAGATTCTTTTAAATAGATGGCTGGCAACGTCCCCTACAATCATCAGCCCGGAAAAAAGAGGTAAAATTGCTGATTATGACTGGAAATTAAAGGATGATAATTGGAAATTTTTCAATTTCGACGAGGCCAAGGGCAAAGTAGTTTTTATTTCATTCTGGACTTCATGGCACCTACCTTCCCAGGCCCAGCTAAAGGATATTCAGGACTTATATGAAAGATATAAGGGTAGGGTTGAATTTTATATCATTACCAACGAGGAAAGAGCCCCTGTTGAATTGTTTATGGAAAAACACGGATATACTTTTCCGGTCACTTATCAAATAATAGGGGAGAAGAGTCCGATAAGCATTTTAAAACCGCCCGGGTCCTATATCTTGGATAAAAACGGATATGTGGTCGTTCATCAAAATGCCGTGGCAGATTGGGACAATAGCAAGGTTAATGAGCTTTTGGAGCAACTACTCCAGGATTAAAAAGGTTAGGTTATTTGGCTTTTTTAAAATATTTAAAGGGAACCAATAACATCCCAAAGCATTCCCCATCTTCTTTGCCTAAATGCTTGTGATGGATTTTATGGGCACGTCTTACACCCCTTGCATACCAATTGTTGGCATTTCTAAAGAGTTTGAATCTTTGGTGGATAAAAATGTCATGAACCAAAAAATAAGCTATGCCGTAAGCCAAAATACCAAACCCAAGTGGCCATCCGTACCAAAAGCCATTTGCCCCGGAATAAAATAACGACATACTCACAATGGCATAGAAAATGAAAAATGCATCATTTCTTTCAAACCAGGAATCATGGTCTTTATGATGGTGATCTCTATGTAGCGACCACAAAAAGCCATGCATTATATATTTATGCGTAAACCACGCCATAAATTCCATAAATGAGAAAGTTCCAAAAAAAATAAGAATCCAAAGTAAAGTCTTCATTAAACCAAATTCATTTTATATTTCACATAAGATCTTGCCAGTAGGCCGAATTTCTCATAATCGGGAACGCGTATGCGGGTGCTTTTTATTTCTATGGAAGGAGTGTCCTGTAGTTTTTTTAGCAGTTTAGTGTAGTATCTATACGCCGTGTAAACGCCGAATTTTGCTTCTATGGGCAGCTTTACAATACCTTGATAGCCTTGATGGAAATCTCTTTTTATTTCATCGACGATTTCCTTTTTTGCGGTTTCGTCCAGAGCGGCCAAATCGGCATTGGGGAAATAGGACCTGTTCAACTCCTCAAAATCCGCCTTCACGTCCCTCAGAAAATTAACCTTTTGAAAGGCTGAGCCCAAGGCCATGGCAGAATCTTTTAAGTTTTCATAGGAATCTTCGCATCCTTTAACAAAAACCTTAAGGCACATTAATCCAACTACATCAGCAGAACCATAAATATACTCCTTGTATTCGGCATCCGTTTCGTACACCTTCTTTGTTAAATCGGCCCTCATACTACTCATAAAGGAATCTACCAAATGCATTGGAATATTATACTTATGAAAAGTATGTTGAAAGGAGTTTAAAATAGGATTAAGACTTATTTTATTCTCGATAGCATCCGCAAGTTCTTCCTCAAATTTCTCAAAAAGCGTCTTTTTATCATAATCATGGAAGGTGTCCACAATTTCATCCGCAAACCTAACAAAGCCATAGATATTGTAGATATCTCCCCTAATGGAGGTATGAAGCATTTTTGTTGCCAAGGCAAAAGAAGTACTGTAATTTTCGGTAACTATTTTGCTACACTGATAGGATACCTTGTCAAAAGTTATTTTCATTGTGATAAGTTAGTTATTTTTTGTCAAAAGCTCGGATACTAGTTTACCGGAAATAAGGGATGGCGGAACACCAGGTCCAGGGACGGTAAGTTGACCCGTAAAATATAGGTTTTTGACTTTATTACTTTTTAATTTTGGTCTTAAAAAAGCCGTCTGCGATAGTGTATTGGCCATTCCATAGGCATTCCCTTTATAAGAATTGTATCTTTCAACAAAATCCTTTACACAGAAAGTTTCTCGAAAAAGGATTTTATCCTGAACGGTCTGGTCTGTTTTTTTCTCAAATCTTTCCATGATTAAATCAAAATATTGCTCCCGTAGTTCTTGGGTGTCTTCAAGTCCAGGGGCAATGGGAACCAGAAAAAATCCAGTTTCACAGCCATTGGGCGCCATACTTTCATCGGTTTTGGAAGGAAAGTTGGCATAGAAAAGCGGACTGGAAGGCCATTTTGGCGCATCATAGATTTCCTGCGCGTGCTGTTCAAAATCCGTGTCAAAAAATAAATTATGGTGCTCCACATTTTTTAGTTTACCATTAAAGGCGATATAGAACAATAAGGAAGACGGGGCGAATGTCTTCTTGTTCCAATACGTTTCGCTATACTGCCTATATTCTTTATCCAGTAGGCTTTCAGAATGATGATAGTCCGCACCCGTTACCACGATATCGGCCAAAATTGTACTGCCATTACAAACAACCCCATCACATTGGTTATTTGAAACCAATATTTTCTCTACAGATGAACTTGTATATATTTTTACACCAAGTTCTTTGGCAAGACTGCCCATGCCTTTGATAATTTCATACATACCCCCTTGCGGATGCCATGTTCCCAGACCAAAATCGGCAAAGTTCATAAAGCTGTAAAAGGCTGGCGTGTCACTAGGTTTTGCACCGAGAAAAAGGACGGGAAATTCTAAAGTTGCAATCAATTTGGGGTTTTTGAACCTTTTTCTTACCTCAGAACTTATGGTCTTAAAAAATTGGTCCACCTTGAAAATCGTTTCTTTGGTGACCAATTCCAAAGGAGACAGACCAGGTCTCAAAACTATTTTATTGATGGCAATTTCATAATTCTCCTGGGCAAGCGCTATAAATTTTCTCAGTTTTTTGGAACTGCCCTTTTCAAGTCTCTCAAACTCCTCGCAAATTTTATCCATGCAATCACCAATGGTAATTATATCATCGGAAAAAAAAATTTTGTATGCCGGATTTAATTTGTCCAACGAGTAATAATCGGCCGTTGTTTTTTCAAAATCATTGAAAAACTTTTCAAAAATGTCGGGCATCCAATACCAGCTCGGGCCCATATCAAAAGTGAATCCATCTTTTATAAATTGGGCCGCCCTTCCGCCAATGATATCATTTTTCTCGTAAATGGAAACATCATTTCCCTCTTTTGCCAAGTAGCAGGCAGCCGAAAGCGAAGAAAAACCAGAACCTATGATGACAATTTTATTGCCCATAAATTATAAGTTATTTGTTACTTCTTCTATAGAGGTAAAGGTTTTTATGAATTTAGGCAGTTTTTTGGTATCTAAATATTGTATTTGCCTTCCCAAAATCCAAATGTTGGGATTGGGATAATCCTTCAATAGCTTTTTAAATTCTTCTATGTAAGTATCGATTTCAGTTTTGTCCGGCTTTACGGTAAAATAGGATAGAAAGTAAACATTGTCAAAGTACTTGATCAAATCGACTAAATTCTCTATGGGAATGGTTTGTCCCAAGTAGACAACCTTATAACCTTTTAATAAAATTTCATAATTAAGATAGAGGATACCTATATCATGAATTTCGTTTTCAGGTAAAAAAGAAACAAAAACCTTGTCCTGTTTGATTGGACTCTTATTCTGGAGACTTTCCGTATTGACCAGAATTTTTTGTTTAATTAGGCTTGTGATGAAGTGCTCATGGGCCGGGCTGATAGTATCCGTTTGCCAAAGTAATCCAATTTCATTCAGCAAGGGAATAAAAACTTCTTTAAAAATTTCCCGAAAACTTTTTGTGCCCAACAGCTTTTCATAGGTGTTAAAAAATATGGTCTGGTCAAAATTCATCATGGCCAGCTTAAAGGCATTAAGATTCTGCGACCTACTATTTTTTTGGGAAACTACTTCCTTTACCGTCTTTGGGATATCAGATTCTGGAATCTTGGCAATCTTGGATATCTTATATCCATTATCATACAGAAGGGTGATGTTCAGAAGCTTCTGTAAACTGGATAGGCTATATGTTCGTATATTGGTGTCCGTTCTTTCCGGAGTCAACAGATTATATCTTTTCTCCCAGATTCTTATGGTATGCGCTTTAATACCAGATAAGTTCTCCAAGTCCCTAATACTAAAAATCTTCTTTACGTTGTTCATATTTTTGAAAAAAACGTTAAACAAACTTAAGAAATAGTATGTAAAGTTGGCTGGAAAAGAAGTTAAAATCTCGATAAATAAAAAAGCCAGGTAATTCTACCCGGCCTTGTGCCCACGACTAGATTCGAACTAGCACGTCCTTGCGAACACTACCCCCTCAAGGTAGCGTGTCTACCAATTTCACCACGTGGGCTTTTTAAAATAAGACGGTAAAGATAATAAGGTATTGGCTAATTCAAAGAATATTTTTTCACTTAAACCCTAGGGAAATCTAAAAGGGAGAAAATCAAAGAAACCATAAGGGTGCTTCAAATATTGGATATTTTGATCAGGGGACTATTCTTGGTTTTGCTTTGGGGATTTCGTTTTAATTAATTCATGAATTTAGGGGTATTCGATGGCTTTGAAACCTAGTATCTGTGGTAATTATTTCTAAATTGTACTACCGACTTTTAATCTAACTTAAAATTATACTTCCATGTTCCTATCAAAAACCATATTTCATCGACAGCCTATTTCCTTTTTGGTTTTCTGTCTATTTATCTGTGTCTCAACAATCTTACAAGGGCAGTGGAAACCTGCCGGGGATAAGATAAAGACAAACTGGGCCCAACAAATTGATCCCGACAACGTGCTTAACGATTATCCAAGACCTATATTGGAAAGGGAAAATTGGAAAAATTTGAATGGTCTGTGGGACTATTCCATAACCCAAAGAGGAGAAGAAACGCCAAATACATACCAAGGAAAAATTTTAGTTCCTTTCGCCGTAGAATCAAGTTTGTCCGGTGTAATGAAGGAAGTTGGTGCAGAAAATGAATTGTGGTATAGAACAACTTTCTCGGTTCCTTCAGATTGGTCAAATAAGCATATTCTACTTCATTTTGGCGCAGTTGATTGGAAGACGGATGTTTGGATTAATGAGGTAAAAGTGGGTACGCACTCAGGAGGGTATACCCCTTTTTCATTTGATATTTCCCCATTTCTAAAGGATGGAGAACAGCAATTGGTCGTCAAAGTATGGGATCCCTCAAATGATGGCCCACAACCTAGGGGAAAACAGGTTAAGGAACCAGAAGGGATTTGGTATACCCCTGTCACAGGGATTTGGCAGACGGTTTGGTTGGAGCCCGTTTCGGAAAAACATATTACTAATTTGAAAACAGTACCTAATATCGATAATAAAACGGTAACTGTTTTGCCGGAAACCATGGGTGCAAATTATGGCGATATCATTGAGGTAACCATTTCCGATGGGTCCTCCATAATTTCTTCGGCTAAGGCTACAGTGGGTATGGAAATTACTTTATCAATCGACAATCCAAAATTATGGTCTCCAGAATCCCCATTTTTATATGATATGGAAGTAAGACTTATGGTCGATGATAAGGAAGTGGATAAGGTAGGCAGTTACTTTGGAATGCGTAAAATTAGCATGAAAAAGGACGATTTTGGAATAGTTAGAATGCAGCTCAACAACGAGGATTATTTCCAATTTGGCCCATTGGACCAAGGCTGGTGGCCAGACGGACTATATACTGCCCCCAGTGACGAAGCACTTCAATATGATATAGTTAAAACCAAGGAACTTGGATTCAACATGATCAGAAAGCACGTGAAAGTGGAGCCAGCTAGATGGTATACGCATTGTGATCGATTGGGTATCTTGGTCTGGCAAGATATGCCCAATGGAGATAAGGGGCCACAATGGCAAAATCATGATTATTTTAATGGTACTGAATTTCAAAGAAGTCCAGAATCGGAAGCAATATATAGAACCGAATGGAAGGAAATAATGGACTACTTGTATTCTGTACCCAGTATTGTGGTCTGGGTTCCCTTTAATGAAGCCTGGGGTCAATTTAAAACAGAGGAGATTGCGGAATGGACCAAAACTTATGACCCCAGCAGGCTGGTAAACTCCGCCAGCGGTGGAAACTTTTATAGAACGGGAGATATTGTGGACTTGCATAATTACCCTGCTCCCGCCATGTACTTATATGATGCACAAAGGGTCAATGTGCTAGGCGAATACGGGGGTATAGGGTTGCCGGTTAAGAACCATCTTTGGAAACCCGATAACAATTGGGGATATGTAAAATTTAAAAATTCAAAGGAGACGACCCAACAATATATAGAATATGCTGAGGAACTTAAACGATTGGTGAAGGCCGGATTCTCTGGAGCAATCTACACCCAGACAACAGATGTAGAAGGAGAAGTAAACGGATTCATGACGTATGATCGTAAAGTCGATAAAATGAATGTTTCCGCAGTAAAAAAAGCGAACCAGGAAGTGATTGATGAACTCCAATCCAATTAGCACCTAAAACCCAATTCACATGGTGAATTATTTTAAAAAGTTATGCTGTTTTTTGTGGATTTTACCAGTACTTTATGGTTGTAAGGATATTAAAACTAGTGGTTCAAAATTAGAAGTTCCCCAAGCAAACTATTTGCAGAACCGTACACCATTGGCTGCAATGCCATATCTTGAACTTCCCTTAGGAGCCATTAAACCGAAAAGTTGGCTAAAAGAGCAACTACGAAGGATGGCGGATGGCATGACAGGGCATTTGGACGAAATTTATCCCCAAGTTTTAGGTCCCAGCAACGGATGGTTAGGGGGTGATGGCGACGGTTGGGAACGTGGACCATATTGGATTGACGGTCTTTTACCTTTGGCATATATTTTAAATGATGCCAATTTGAAAGCAAAGGTTTCCCCTTGGGTTGAGTGGACGTTGACCCATCAAACCGAAGATGGCTATCTCGGCCCAGTTCCATTTAACACGGAACCAGAAATTATACATGGAGTACAACGTTCGATGCGAAAGGATTGGTGGCCTAAAATGGTTATGCTAAAGGTTTTACAGCAGCATTACAACGCAACTGCGGATGAACGTGTAATAAATGTACTTACAAAGTATTTTAGGCATCAATTAAAAGAGCTCCCAAATCGACCGCTTGATGACCTTACATTTTGGGCCAATAGAAGGGGAGCTGATAATTTACAAGTGGTATACTGGCTCTACAACATTACTGGAGATACTTTTTTGCTTGATTTAGGTGAGATTATTCATGAACAGACGTATCCATGGTCGACTGTTTTTTTGAATGAGCCAAACGAAGTTGATTCCGTCATGCCTTACGGTTATTTTAATATGAAAAAATACCCCTTCGATTCTGTAGAGATAAAAAATACCTCTCTTTCGCAAATAGGGAGTATTCATACGGTAAACTTTGCGCAGGGACTTAAACAGCCCGGCATACGGTATCAAAAGGAACCAAATCAAAAGTATATCGATGCGATTAAAAAGGCGCTACAAGACATTAAAAAGTACCATGGACAGCCACAGGGAATGTATGGTGGTGATGAACCTTTACATGGGACCGATCCAGTACAGGGAGTGGAATTTTGTTCTATTTCTGAAGAAATGTTTTCATTGGAAACACTCTTAAAAATTACAGGGGATACAGAGTTTGCTGACGTACTGGAGCGTATTGTCTATAATGCACTTCCGGCACAGGCTTCTGATGATTTTTCGGCACGTCAGTATTTTCAGGCTGCCAATCAAGTAGAACTTTCAGACCGATTGGAAACCTCGTTCGAGACCAAAAACCATAAAGGTACCGATTTTGTGTTCGGTGTGTTGACGGGTTACCCGTGCTGCACTACCAACATGCACCAATCATGGCCCAAATATGTTCAGAACCTTTTTTATTCCACCTCAGATGCAGGCGTTGCGGCCCTATTATATGCTCCTAGCGAGGTTGATATGAAGGTTGCCGATAATGTAGCCTTGACCATCACAGAAACCACAGGTTTCCCATTTGAAGAAAATATCAATTTTAATTTTGAACTTTCAGAATCAGCTACTTTTCCCTTTCATCTCCGTATCCCTTCATGGGCCAAAAATCCATTGGTTAAAGTTAATGGACAAGTAGTAGAGGGTAGGGTGGACAAACAGGTTTTCATCATAAATAGGAGGTGGAATGACGGAGATGAGGTTATCCTTACGCTACCTATGCATATCAAATCATCTAAATGGCATAAAGGTGCGATAAGTATAGAGAGGGGGCCTTTGGTTTATGCCCTGAAGTTGGAAGGTTATGAAAAGGTAAAAAACAGGAATGACGGTTTTGGGAAATTCACGGAAATTTCGACCAATGATGATTGGAATTTTGCATTATTAAAATCGGAATTAAATAAGTTACCTGTTTCCGCTCAGGTAATCCAGAAACCGTGGGACGGGAGCTATCCTTGGAATTTGGAAAACGCACCTATTGAAATAAAGATCAAAGCAACTAAATTTCCAGAATGGAAGCTGGTCAATGGCGCCCCGGTTTTTCCAGATTCTTTCGGTTCGATAGCAAAACAAAATTCAAGGTCCTTAGAATTGGAAGAGATTACTTTGGTGCCTTATGGTTGCACTACTTTACGTATAACCGAATTTCCACAAATGGATCGCTAATTCGGAATAAGATTTAAGACTGAATAAATTAGGGAATAAGTAAGTTTTCTTCCTTAAAAAGCCAAGGTTTTTTAGGTATCGGGGCTGGGGGTCTGAACCTTTTGCGCTGAGGTCAATGAAAGTCAATTACTTGCTGAAATTCACAATCGATGTTGACGTTTTGTGAACTCCTATGAACGGAATGAAATTTCCTTTCGCATTATAAAAGATAAAAATTATTACCTAGAAAATTTAATTACAAAAACCCTTATGAATTCCTAAAATATAAGTGTGTTGCACTCGTGCCCTGAGTGGATAAGCCGGATGGTTGAGACCACTAAAAAAAGAAAATTTGAACCACCCAATATTTTGATTTAGTTATTTGAAAATCAGTTTTTTTGTGTTAGTTTAGAGGGTGCTCAATTTATTCCGGCGAGTGTGGTATATTATGTCCGGCGTTTCCACCACAGCTCATTTTTTGAAACATCTCTATACGTGCGGATTCCATCCAACGCAGGTAAACTGTATTGTTCACATGCTGAGCCGCATCCATATCACCCCATTGTACCGGTAACTCCAAAGTTTTGTAACTATCAGGAATATTATCTTTCATATAATCGTTTATTTGAACTTTGAGTTTATCTTACTTTTTCGAAATCTATATATAAGAAATACTATCAATACTACTACTAAAATTGAAACCAAAAAGCCATTATATCCGTGCAAGCTAGTCATCCTAAATATAGAATATAAACTGAGCCAAACGGCGAAGCCATAATGATTCATCTCATATATTTCGAACTCATTTTATCGTTTATTTATACTTTATTTGTTTTACCTATTTCCTATTATAAATATAGATTTCATTATTTGATATATGTAAAAACAACTTATCATCCTTTAATTCAAATGTATAAGTATCATTTTCATTATATGCGTTTCCTTCATCGTAGTTAATAGTAATTTCATTACCACTAACTACATACCAGCCATTACCACCATCGTTTGGAAAACAACCAAATTGCGGATCTACATTAACTATGTAATTTATTACTCGTTCATCTGCATCTAATAGCAAATAGGTGTCCGCTTGACATCTATTAAGGTCTTGTTCAACATCATCAATTATAATTGAATGCAAAAGCCACCATCCGACAACATCTACGTTAACCTCCAAAGGGATTTCAGTCTCCTTTTCACAGGCAATAAAAAGAAAAGCACTTAAAGCAACTACCAATATTTTTTTCATCTTTTAATTGAACTTTCTTACAAATTTATGATTGAAATTATAGGATACCATAAATGGGTTATCTACCTTCTTTTTCATTATTATACTTTGCAATGTCCTTTTTAGCCCTCCTCCCATGCTTAATAGCATAAAAAAGACCAATGACAATAACTAAAATAAAAAGCCAGTTTCCAGTCATCGTTTTAATAAACTTTTTTGTTATTCTAAACTATTAGTGTTTGGAAGTCTAAAAATCCAAACGCCAATTACTATTATTAGTGAATAGATTAATGGCCAAACCGTTTGATCCGTCCAACGTGTAATAAATCCTTCATCAACAATATAGAAAGTAATCCAAACGGATAAAAAAGAATAGATTGAAAGTATTAATTTCCTTCTCCAAATTGGCATGAAGGGTTTAAAACTTTTCTGTATTAATCCAAAAACAATCATCGCAGGAATTGAAAACAAGGAACCAACCAAAAACATTAAAATGATGATCTCATAAGATGAGAATATCTCAGAAAGGCTCGATTGGTTAATTATAATTCCCAAAACAAGTGCCAACATCAGTGGAGAGATTATAATTGTTAGAATCCATATTTGAGCTACATATTTCACTAATAATTCGAATCGATTATTTGAACTTATAATTTGATTCCTTGCTTTTATTAGTCAGGCTTTTTAAATAAGTTCCCTTAGTTTATTAATTGATTTAGTTCATCAATTAATTCCACAATATTCTCCTCGATAATAGTCCACATTATTTCATAATCAATTCCAAAGTATTCATGAATTATTCGATTCCTAAATCCTATTATCCTTAGCCATTCAATTTGTGGATGTATAATTTTGAAGTCTGGATTTACCCTGTTGGCCGCTTCTCCAATGATTTCAAAGTTACGTGCGACTGCGTCGATTACCATTTCATTTTCCAAGAATGTACTGTAATCAAGATTTGAAGTATATTTCAGGATTTTCTCTGCTGCGTCAAGCATATCCATTAGTAAAAGGTCGTTATCTCTTTTAGACATAAATCAAATCTTCTTCAATGGATTGAAGGTATCTTTTTTTGATTCCTTTTCTAGAAACAAGGTCAACTTTTAATTCAATCAATTTTTCCAGCTCATTAGCCAAATCGATAAATCGAACCCCAATTTTATCATTAAACTCAACTATGATATCTAAATCACTATTTTCTTTTCCCTCATTTCTGGCAAATGACCCGAATATGGCCAAAGATTTAATCGGATAAGAATAGAATAGCCTACTCTTATTCCTTTCTAATGTTGATTTAATCTCACTTAATGATTTCATATTGCTAATTTAATCAAAAATCCTCCCAATGTTTAATAATCAAATTGGAGTGGTATTTATAATCGATTAATTAAACTTTATTAAATCTCTTCTTACAACAGCTTGATAGAAATGTACGCCTCCTTCAAAATTACCTATTGCTACTCCTCCCAATGGTTCCCAATAATCGTTTAGATGTCTTACCATCTCTTTCTCCAAAGAATCACTACTTGATGCATATAAAATTTTATAGGCCATATCACATTTTTAGAATTTTATCTCTGTCACACGTCTACCGTGTTTTATCAAAAGCTATTTGAAATTTTCATTTTCCAGTTTTACAGCATCAAACCAAAAGTTTGCCACGCTATTTAATAAATATTCAGCATCGTACTCATTTTCGCCAATAGCTATTATATTATACAGCTTTATGGGAAAAGATGCTGGCAAGGTTCCTCCATATTTCTTTTGGATCCTGGGTATAAGTATGGAGTCTGTTTTATGTTTAGAGTGATTACATATTAGTCGGATTAATCTTAATTGATGATTAATGTTTAAACTTAATTTGGTTTCATCTAAAATAAACCCGTTTTTTCCTTTCATTATTGCAAGTTTTTCTTCAGCAATTTGAGTTAAACTTGTTTTAGTATTCTTACTATTGACAATCCATTCAGGAATAGCATTCAATGTCATTAAACAGTCAAGTAGTTCATAAATATTATTATCTTTTTTGTATCTGTCCAAATTATATTTAAGCTTTCCCATTAGGCCTATGTAATCAGTTATTTGTGGTAGCATGTTATGTCTATTTGTAATTTCAATCCTCTTTCATCAAATTAGATAGAAATACCTTTAATTCCTGATAAACATCATTATATAATATTTCAAATTCCTCATACAATTCCAAGGGATTTTTATTTTTAATATCACCTCTTGAGTTCATGACACTTAGTAGTGTCTTAGGTGCCGCTGTGTCTTTAGAAAAATAAAAGCCAAAATTTTCTACTTCATTAGTGTGGGCAAACGAGTTCCTAATAGAACCCATTTTTTGTAATTTTTCTAATACTTTTCTATCAACACCTATTGCATTTAGGACTTTGAGTTTTCCTCCGAAATGAATCACAGAGGAATTAAGCATTACTGCAGCAAAAACTATAACATTGTCAGGTCGGAAGTAACCTAGCAAAATGCTACTGATTATATTCTCAATAGTAATTGAAGAGTTAATTATTTTACCCTGAAGAATTGCAAATTCTTTTGTTTCTTCCATGACTCAAAATATTCTATATTAACTCGGTGGATTAATCAAATTTTGTAAAAAAGTGAGTGCATAACCTACTATAAGTCCTAGCAGGAAAGTAAATGTTGAACCATCAATTTTACCACTAAAAGTAAGCCAAGCTGCAGACCCAACAATTAGTCCAACAATCAAGAATGCGAAAATTGCCATTTTCAAACTAAACCCCAAACTTGTTTTCTTAATCGCTAACCAATTTTCCGCTGTTTCCTTAATTAAGGAAATCATATTCTCTGCATTTTCCGAGAGAAGATTTATCGGATTGTTTTTGTATTCCAAATCATTTTCTAAATTCCTTACAGTAGCTCTTAAATCATATATAAGTTTGGTTTTTTCGATATCTGAAAGATTTTCTATATCATTTTGATTGATGTTCTTTCTACTTATGTCCTTATACTTCTTTTCTGTTTTTCCCATCAAGTTCAAATTTTCTAATTCTATATTTACGATAAAGTCTTTTATGTTTTGTACTGCCTTAATTGGCCTGAAAGTCCACGAAACCGCAAATATTTGTAATATGTTGCTCTCGAAATATCCAATCTCTCGCAGATTTCTGAAACTGTGAGTTTACCCTCTATAAAGTATTCCTCACAAAGTACAGCTTTTTGTTGATTTTTCTTACTTATCCCTTTAGGTGCACCCAAAACCTTACCCCGGCGTTTGGCTGATTCCAAACCGGCCTTAGTCCGTTCAATGATTATATCACGTTCCAGTTGTGCCAAAGCTGCAAAGATGTTTATGATGAATTCTGATTGGGAAGACTTTTTGGTAGTATCGATAAAGGATTCTGTAATACTTCGAAACTTTACACCCTTTTCATCGAGTTCTTGCATCAGCTTTGTGAAATGAATCAGGCTTCTCGCCAACCGGTCCAGTTTCCAAACCACAATCGTGTCCCCTTCTCGAACATAGTCCAGCAGCTTGGCCAGACTTTTCCGTTCTTCCTTGGTGCTCGAAACTTTATCTGTATAAATATTCTTTTGGGCAATTCCTTCTTTGAGAAGGGCATCCAATTGTAAATCCAGACTTTGTTCTGCAGTACTTACCCCGGGCATATCCAAAAACCATGGCTAAAGTTTAATTATATGTGAAAAATTAAACTAATTAATTAGTACGATAAAATGAACTTTTTAAAAATAATAAACATTGAACATCCTATAAGTTTAATAAAACGGTGAGTTTTGTAAACTCCCAGTTTTATAGAAAATGCCAATAAAGAAACCTCTCAAAAGAACCAAGAAAAGGGACACTATGGAAAAAGAAAACTGTTTTTCCGAATGATTCCGAAAACGGCCATTTTCAAGGTCCGAGAATTATAGTATCCTCAAAGGAGATAGATAAGAGATGTCTTTATAAATAGCTCCAAGTACTCAAAAGTTTTAAAATGAATCTTTAGATATTTACGAACTCTTATTGTTTGATTAAGTCACTTAACCTTTCGTTAATCTTTTTGATTTTTCATTGATCCTTTAGTACTAACATTTCCGCTAGTTTAGCCTTCAAGTTGAGATAGACTATTTAATTGTAGCATACTATCAATAATTACAATTAAATGACCGCCCAGCCTTAGTCGGTCATTTACATTAAACAATCGACAAAAAACTAATTCCTAAAATGACCGAACCACTACTTTTATTCTTCCGTTATATGCGAAAGACTCAGAATGATTTAAGCATCTTTACTGTGTTATTGTTTATGGTTGCCTTTGCTCATGGGCAGACTCCTACCGATGCTTTAATGATGCCATCAAAGAATGCATGTGTTCTTTTAAGTTATGACTACGGTCATTTTGATAGGTATTGGGAAGGCGATAATTTAAGGAAAAATGAAACCATTGCCACAGTAAACCGTACAACAATATTACCAATGGCGGCCATAGGCATCCTCGATGAACTGAATCTTTATATTGGGCTTCCTTACGTTAAGACAAAATCATCCGAACCCAATGGGGGCAAATTTGAAGGAGCAAAAGGTTTTCAAGATTTTATGGTCGCTTTAAAATATAAGGCCCTAGAAAAATCGATCGGCTCAGGTCAATTATCCCTTTTTTCAACTGTAGGGTATTCAATGCCGGCCACCAATTATTTATCAGATTATATGCCTTACAGCTTGGGCTTTGGAGCTCCAGAATTTTCCCTTCGCGGCATTGCACAGTACCAACTCAACAATGGTTTCTATGTGCGTGGTATGGCAGGCCATTTATGGCGAGGCTATACCGAAGCCGAACGTGATTATTATTATAATGACGGCAGTTATTATACAGCGTTCATGGACGTTCCGAATGCATGGAACTTTGAGGTGGTTCTCGGTAAATGGTTACTGAACAATGCATTAAAGCTAGAACTGAATTATACAGGTTTAAAATCGACAAGTGGTGACAATATTAGGGCTTACAATGCAGCCCAGCCCACTAACAAGGTGCAATTCGATAGGCTTGGGGTCTCCCTACAATATTATTCACCCTCACTTAAAGGTCTGGGAATAGTAGGGTATTATACTAATGTAGTGAACGGTTTAAATACAGCGAAGATTAGTAATGTAGGTTTAGGATTGACCTATCAATTTAATTTTATCAAAAACACTAACAACGAAGAAGATGCTCAATAAACTAGTTATACCCTTTATTTTTATTTGTGGCGTGGTTGCATTCGTTTCATGCGAAAAGGATCTTCCCACCTACCTCGAATATAAAGACTATGCCTATTCAAGTGCCGATGAAAATGGCGGCACTTGGAAACCGATTTTAATCGATGAAGGTGCCGCAATAAACATAGGAGCACCAGAGGACATCTCATCACAAAGCTATCAGGCAGAAATTTCGTCATTAAAAGCGTCCATGAATGAAATAAACACCTCACAAAGAAAAGCCATAGCTTACTGGGGCAATAATGCCGTTGTAAGATGGAATGAAATAGCTTTAGAACTTATTGCGAAGTATAACTTGATTCCTGGTCCAAATGATGACGGTTCATACACGCTTCCCAACCCAAATAACCCAGACGGACCTCCCGCTTTTCCTTTTGCACATCCACCCTATGCCTCAAGGGCGTTGGCCTATCTTTCTGTAGCGCAGTTCGATGGATTGATTACCGCTTGGCATTATAAATATTTGTATAACAGGGCCGCTCCTTACCAACAGGATGTTTCCATCACCTATGCTTATGAACCGAACGATATTCCTTCCTATCCATCTGACGGTGCCGTTTTGGCTAGAGTGTCCAATAAAGTCCTTTCGGCAATGTTTCCTTTGGAAAAGGAATATTTACAAAAAATGGAAGATGAACATTTAGAAAGTCTTTTACTTTCCGGAGGAAATGTCCCCAGTGATATTGTCACGGGCACTACCATAGGCGACGAAATCTCCGAAATAGCCTTAGCACGGGCGGCGACCGATGGCATGAAAAATGCGCAAACACCTAAAGCCGTTTCCGATTCTATAAAAGCTGCAGCCTTTGAACGATTTGGGTGGCAGTGGGATAACCTTGAAATCCCAGTACGCCCTGTTGGACTCACCCCATTGTTCGGGAAAGTAAGGATGTGGAATGTTGCCAATGTTGAAGATGTACGTCCCATTCCACCACCAGCTTTGGATTCGGAAGAATTCAAAAATGACGTCGAAATTTTAAAAAATTATGCGGACAACATGACGGAAGAATACAGGGCCATTGCCAATTTCTGGCAGGATGGATTGGGCACCTATACGCCTCCGGGACATTGGAACCGTTTTGCGAATGAGTTTATGGTAGAAAACAAAATGAACCCATTACGATCGGCCAGGACAATGGCCTATTTGAACATGGCGGTTATGGATGCGGGCATTAGCTGTTGGGATGCCAAATATTACTATCACTATCCCAGGCCCATACAGATGATAGAAGGTTTCAAGACCATAGCCGGCACCCCGAATTTTCCGAGCTATACATCTGGCCATAGTGTTTTCTCTGCAGCGGCATCAGAGGTTCTGGCATATATATTTCCGGAAAAAGCAACCTTGGTTCGAGGTTGGGCCGAGGAAGCGGCCATTTCAAGGGTATATGGTGGAATCCACTGGACGTTTGACGCAACCGTAGGGACGGATCAAGGTCGGGATGTTGCCAAATACACTATTGATGTAGCTAAATTGGACGGAGCTAATTAGATACACTTTGAATTCTTATAAAACAATTTAGAGAAGAATACTATTACTATTGGAAACCGTATTCAGTATTTCAAAAAAAAAATAAGTGCAACTGTGACGTTAAGAAAAGAAACTCCATTATTATTTTTTGCATTACTTTTTATCCAACTACAAGTAGTTGCCCAAATTACGGTAACAGGTAACGTTATTGAAGAAGGAAATAACGAGCCGCTTATGGGGGCACAAATTGTGCTGGATAATGGAAGTGGGGCTATAACGGATAGAAATGGCCTCTTTTCGATTGATTTAAAGTCCGGTATTTATTCCGGAACGGTCAACTTTTTGGGCTATGAAAAAAAGGAAATCACCATTAATACACAAAATCCAGACCTAGGTACTATCACGCTACAATTGAGCAGTACCACTTTAGACGAGGTCATTGTAAGTGCCTCTCCAAAAAGTTTTAAAGATGAATTCAAAGGAAGTAACTTTCGCATTACTCCAATTGCACTTAAAAACAGTAACCCTCTCAGTACTGAAGAAGTGCTTAGAACGGTTCCAGGGGTAAATATCGTTGGGGATATGGGGCTATCTAACCGTCCCAACATCAGTATCAGGGGTTCTTGGGGCAGGCGTTCTAAAAAAGTGTTGCTCATGGAAGACGGCACACCGTCAGCTCCAGCACCCTATATTGCTCCAGGTGCCTACTACAATCCGGTAAGCGACCGTATTACCGCCATAGAAGTATATAAAGGAGCCGATATGCTCCGATATGGTCCAAACAATATGTACGGTGCCATCAACTATATTACCGCCTTGCCTCCTCAGAAGCCTAAGTTAAGAGTAAAATTGATCGGTGGGCAACGCAATTACAGAACAGGTTTGATTTCATATGGTGGCACCTGGAACAATCTTGGTGCATTGGTAGAAGGCGTGTATAAGAAATTTGATGGGTTTACGGATAATTCCTCCGTTGAAGTATTGAACTTGAACGCCAAAGTATTTGCCAAACTCTCCGATAGCCAATCGCTTTATTTTAAGGTTAGCGGTCAATCGGAAGACAATCAGGCCTCTTTAAGCTCACAAACACCCTTTACGTTTGACACGGATCCTACCCAAAACCCGTTAGATGCTGATCAGTTTACCATGAGAAGGTATGGGTTGGATATTATTCACAAATGGTTACCCTCAAAAAAGTTGAGCTTTACTTCAAAAGTATATGCAAGTGACTTTGAACGTGATTGGTGGCGACAAACTACCGCTAAAATCAAAGCCTCCGAAGTGAGAAATTATGTTGGCGATGCCATTTTTAACGACCGATACAGCTATTTGAATGGTCGAATCTTTGGGGAGGAAGATTATGTGATTGTTGGCAGAATTAACAATGGAAGGGAAAGTACTACGGACAGCCGTTGGACCTACACCGTATCGGGCCTGAAGGAAACCCTGGACTATGATTGGAACGCCTTTGAAAAAGAACAGCATTTAGAAGCTAGTTTTAATCTGCACCGCGAAACTTTCAAGGACCGTTTTCTAGTAGCCGACAGTAGCCGTTGGGCAAGAAGTGGTCGTGCGACCACCGATTTATGGTATCGACTTTGGTCTGCCAACGGATTTGTACGGAACGAATTCAATATTGGGAAATGGGGCATAACCCCAATTCTCCGTTTTGAACATGTGGATATGTACCGCCAAGATTTAATTGCAGTGGCACAAAATCCTAATATCAATAGTACTGAAGAAGGTAGGGAACCAAACGTATATACCCAATTCCTACCTGGAATTACGTTGGATTATCAAACAAACTATGGGGAATTCTACGGGAGTATTTATGAAGGAATGGTTGCCCCCTCTAAAGTTTTCGGATTTTTGGTGGAACAAAATGGTATTGTTACCAATCCACTTGCTGGGCAAAGCATTAATATTGACCCGGAATTGAGTTGGAACAGGGAAATTGGATGGCGCGGAAATGTGTTCGATAATCGCCTAGATGCCCAACTAACATACTTTAATAACACCAGCCGTAATTTCTACGCCGGCGGACGAAATGAAGTCTTTCAGGAATTGGGAAAGATAAATGTACAAGGCCTTGAAGTTGCTTTGGGTGTTGAACTATTGAACAAAAACCAACATCAGTTAAGACTTGTAGGCAATCTTAATCTCATGCGCTCAAAAATATTGGCCGGTAAGTTGGAGGATAAAGACCTCTTCTCGCAGGTAATCCACAGTTCGGCCACCCAAAACGAATATATCAATATCGTCAATACCAATAGGGAAGCTTATGAAGTATATGTTTCAGACGGTATAGGCGGTGAAACTTTGTTAACGGACCAGACCATTGAACCATCCACTTTCCAAAACATTACCAAAAGCGTCATCCAATTTGGTAAGCAGGGACTGGTTGATGCAGAGGCTCCCTATACGCCAAGGAGTACCGCAAATATTGGATTCAATTACGATTATAAACAATTATCATTAGGGGTAAGTGGAAATTTTGTGAGTAGTCAATTTACCGAGTTTCACAATTTCAACAACGAATCGGCAGATGGTGCTATCGGAAAATTACCAGCCTACCATACGTTTGATGCTTTTGTAAACTATGACTTTGTTATTGGTGATGATGTTCACATGAACGCTTTTGTCAATGGTAAGAATATTACCAATGAAATCTATAGGGCTTCACGTTTGAACAGGGCCACTTCCGGTATATTTGGTGGGGGTTTTCGTCAACTCATTTTTGGGATTAACATAACGATTTAGAAAAAGAAATATACAAATCCTATATTCAGAATTATAGTGCCGGAATTAATTTTTAGCATTTGGTTCCAATTTGGATATTTCTAAAGTAGCGGATTCGATTATCTTTTTCAGTTGTTGTTTCTTCTGTCTACAGCTAGCCGTTTTAAGTTCAAATTTAATCCTCTTGATCAATCGCTGGCAATATTCCTTCCTTGTTCTAATCGGTAATTGTGATATAGCACAGGCATAAATGTCGTCTAAATCACCCAATGGACTACAACTGGACGCTTTAACCCTAAAAAGACGTAGTTTTTTGATCATTTAAACATCTATTTGTAGATTTAATAAATGCCACAATAAGCTTGCCAATTTTGGTTACAAATCAAGAAGTCCAAGAGTTTGATGTTTAGGGGAGCATATTAGTATTAACTACCTAAGGTTTTATTGGGACTAATCCCTAAGGTAGGGTTTGTTCAAAACCCCACTTCTCACTGAACTTTAGATGACTATTTTTAAAAGTTCAATGCACCATCCGTAATAATAAACTTTCCAATTGTTCTTCGAAGGTGAATTTTTAGAAAATTATTTGGTCGTTTAAATATACTTGTCCGGTTACCTAAAAAGTGAATTACTAGAACCACTTAAAAGAATTGTTAATTGAACTGGCGTCAGGTATATTGAATCAGTGATTTTTCGGTTTAAAAATTATTGGAAGTTATTTTTACTGCGATTCTTGACACAATACAGGAATCGTTCATATCTTAAAAAAGGTAGTATCCGGGTCATAAATATCTGAAAATTAGATGCCAAATGCGTTTATTTCCAGAATTTTAAACCTCATATTTTTTGAGATTTTCCAAAGGGCTAGCGTTGATATCGAATTTTCCGTAGCAAAGCTCCTTGGAAAGATGTCCCGATATATCAAAAACTTTGAGAAGCTACCTAACTATCAAGTGGTCCCCAATTGCAATATTTATTCCCCGATTTTGCAATATGCAATATATAAAATCGACTAGGTATTTTAAATAAGGTAGGTCTTCTAAGAATCAATTCTTCTTGACCCTGTATGTGATTCCACGATTTGTTACAACGGTTCTTACCCGCATGTTCAGGACAGCCTGATTTGATATAACCGCTTCACAGGACGAAGTTGAGTTGGATAAGATAACCCGATAAACGAAACCGTTTTTATCTAATTCAGGATTTATGACCGTAAGTGTGGCCGTATTGGAGCCGGAATATTCTGCTCCATCGGAAATGGCATTAAAACCGACGCCTCCGTTGGTACTCACCTCCCATACATAAGAATCCGTATTATTTCCCACTATGGAAAAGACGGCATTGTTTCCAACTAAGATAGTATTATCCATAGGCTGAGTAGCAACGCTTAGTGAATAAATAGAGATGATTTGCTCAACAACCGTTTGGTTACCGGCAGCATCGGAGACCCGATACGTTCTGGTAATAATTTCAGGATCCGATCCACCGTTAGTTACATCACTAACAAAGATAACTGTTGGGCTTGGGTCACAATTATCGACCTCATCGATAACGTCATTAATATCTGGAGGAGGGATATCGCCCGGACAATAGATTGTTACAGGTGCCGGGTTGCTCGCCGTTGGAGCAACGTCATCAATGTTAATTGTTGTAACTGCCGTGATATCGAGTGTGGCATCACCCGGCATTCCCCCATACTCCACGACATACCCTTGTGGCTGATAATCACCACTGGTCGCTCCCGTATTTGTCAAGTCATTCCAAGAACCATTCGGGTTTACATTGGGATGTGTAATATGGGCATAATCCTCATTTCCAGAGTTATTTGGTTCTCCGTTGTTCCAAAAGGCAAAATTCGGAGAACTTCCTGCGGCATCTCCGTTCCAAAAAGTTGTTCCAGCTTCGGGGCCCGTAACCCATTGCCAAACACCTTCCGTTGCGGCATCACTACCTCCTATCCAACCGGTTCCCGCAGCCTGGGAACCTGAAAAATCAGCTTCCTGTTGTGTGGTGAGTGTGGCCAGATAACCCTGTAATCCAAAGTAGGTCCTTGCGTTGGCCGCTGTATTCGCATTCGTCCAGGTAATTCCTAAACTTGGAATGTATTCATAATAATGCCCTGTAGCAGGAAGGAAGTTTGCTGAACCTACCGTTATTGAAAACTGTCGGGTTCCTGATGGGCTTAGTGCGCTATTTGAATATTCCACGGCGGCAATGGCCGTCTCGAACTCTGTATAAAGGGCAGGGCCCGTAAGCGATAATTTCCCTTCGACCACATCCCATGAAGCTGTAATATTAGGGTGTGTCCCCGTCAGTGTTAACAAGTCTTCCCCATTAACATAACCCGTGGAAATTTGAATATATACGGCATTGGTAGAAGTATCGTCTGAGTCGGTTATACTGATGGACTCAACAATAGGTAATGAGGAGCCCGGGCAATATACCTGATCCCCTACAGCTGTAACCACAGGGGGATCACTGGAAGTGGAGTCGTCCGTATCGTCCCGATAGTCCACATCTCCACCAGTATTCACATCATTGTCCCAATCCGGCAGAACGTTTGACCCTCCAGATGTATTTAAAGGATTGTCTATATTGCCCCCCGGATCCGCATATCCATTGGTGGCATCGGTAGCATTATCCAATCCATCACCATCACTATCCGTTCCGGTCAACACAAACCATGTTTCGGCATCATCGGTCAGCCCATCATCATCACTATCCGTATCCATAAAATCTGGAATACCGTCACCGTCAGTGTCAGGTGTAGTTGACCCTCCGGGTTCGTAAGCATTGTCTAGTCCATCACCATCGCTATCCGCGTTCGAAGGTCCCATATATCCAAGAGTGGGTTGTGCCTCAATATTATCGGGTATACCATCACCATCACTATCCAAGTCCAAATGATTAAAAATCCCATCCCCGTCCGTATCTAGACTATAACAGCTAGAGCCTCCGTCATAACTAGCGCCATATACGCGGGCACCCTGATTATAAGCTTCTACCCGAATATACCTCATGGTTGTTGTAGTGGTAAACGATACTTGCCGTATTGACCCTGGCAGGGTGTTATTCGCATCGGCCAAAAAGCCATTATTGTTGCCAGCCGCGTTGGAGCGCTGCACTTGCATATCGGAATCGCTGACGGCCGGATCAGCACCTAGGAAGACAACCACTTGTGTTCCTATGGGAAGATTAATTGGAAATCGTAAGAGGAGTACTGAACTTCCGCCCGGCCAAGTGGTCGGGTTTTGAGCATAAGTATTACCCGGAACACCCTGTGCATTGGAAACATTACTGAAATATTGAATATTGCTTGCCGTCATAACCTCGCCACCGGAAACCCCTCCACATTCGTTAATATCCAAAATTCCATCGTTATCATCATCCACATCCGTTGTATCATAAATCCCATCCGAGTCGGTGTCGGTAGTATCGATAGACAAACTGCAAGAAGAGTACACAATCGAGAACGGAATATTCTGTTTGGCTATGGAAGGCCCCTGATATTGAACGGTTAGATTTTCACCTCCCCCATTTTCAAAAAATAAGACCTCCATTTCGTGTAACCCCGAGGTTAAGCTAAGGGTGCCCGATCTTTCTTGGGTGCCATGGTTACCATCATTGTTTACGACCTGAACCCCATCAATATATAACTTCGAACCGTCATCGGAGCTTGTATAGAAAGTATAAGAACCTGCCGCTGCAATTTGAATATAACCTGTATACCTAATAGAAAAAGAATCGGTATCGCCAGGGTCTTCCTGATTTTGAAGTGCATCGACATCAAAGTTTGTAAACACTCCAGTGCCCAAAGCTCCTGAGGTTGGAATATTATCCACCGTGGCCCCACTGGGGACCAAATCGTAAAATTCAAAGTCAATTTCCCCGGAACAATAGGGCAAAGTACCTTGTACCGCTACATTGTCAATATAATAGAATTCATTATTTGCGGTGTTATAAAAACGTATTCGAATTTCCAGCGTAGACCCCGTAGTAGGTAGGTTTATGGAATAGGAAGGCTGTAGCAGGTCTGACGGAGAAGAGTCTCCCGAGGCATTTTCAAATTGTGTCCAAGCTGCCCCGTCTATTCGGTATTCCCCAATAAAGTAATCGCTACCCTGCTCAAATTGGCTTGTATCTGCTTGGGTTGCGACATCGAGATTGAAACTTACGGATTCGAATCCAAAAATATTGATGGCATTCGTCTGCCAAACTCCCTCAGCACCCAGATTGGTGGCTTCCAGTCTACCCCCCTGTACCCAAACTTTTCCTGTAATCGTAGTTGTCCAGTTCTGAGGGGCAAATCCACTTCCAGCACCATTTTCGGTACCATTGGCATAACTATTGAAATTCTCGCTCCAAATAGTTGTTTGTCCAAATGATAAACCTGAAAAAAATAAAGAAAACACCAATAGACAGTATAATTCCCTTTTGATACCAATAGTTATTGGACCACTAAAGAATTTCCAGCTATTATTGTCCGTTCTCGTCATTGTACAAATATTACCCTAAGCACTTTCATGTAAAAAAATATGTTGTGAAGTACCTTGGAATTGATGTATAATATAATTAAGCGGACTTAATATGCTCACAATCGTTATTTTACATGCTTTAAGGTTCTTATGCCCGAGCAGAATAATTGGTTTTACTTTCGCTTGACTGACCTTCAAAAATGGCTTTAGCTACCCATTAATTGGTATCTTGTAATTCTATAGACTTTTAAATATGACCGGAGTTTATATCTGACGTCTGGTAAGATTTAGAGATATATTGGTAAATCCAATTTGGGACGCCCACCCTAACCAGACAGTGATGGTATAATGCGCTCGGTGGATAATTGCCGATATTTTTCTAAAAACTGTTAGCGTGATTACCCTTAGCTTGGAATTAAAAGGGCAAAATTCTCTAGTCCCGGTCATTAGCACAGGGTTCATGGATTTTATTATATTTCCCTGTATTTATTTTTGACCCTACCACAATTACTCAACAATGGGAATAAGTGAAAATAGAGTAGGGAAGGAGATATTAAGCAAGAATGATGAACAACAATATTTACATCATTGGTTCTGGGGCCATTGGCAAGGCTTTGGCCGTATTTCTAAAAAAACAAAACAAACAAGTTCAGCTTGTTCGGGGAAGTGTGGACAATCTCCCGAACATTGAAACTGAAATTACGGTGGTAGGAAAGGATGAAACCTTTGCAGAAAGTATATTGACTACCACTTTTAGTAACCTTAAGGACATCAATGGAATCGTTCTGGTTACGACCAAGACCTTTGCAAATGAAAAAATAGCCGAGAAGTTACGTGGGCTCAATGGCCATTATGAGATAGTCCTACTTCAGAATGGGCTCAATATAGAACATCCTTTCAATGATCTGGGTAAGGTATACCGATGTGTACTGCTATCTACCAGTCAGGTAACCGGTGAGAACAAGGTTTCCTTTAAAACGGTAGCGGCTTCGCCTATCGGGGATTTGGATGGCTTGAACGAAGGACTTCATGAGGTAATCGAACGAATCAATACCCCGCAGTTTCAATTTAGGGAGGAGGCCAGTATTTTAAAGTTTGTCTGGAACAAGACCGTTGCCAATTGTGTTTTTAATACCATTTGCCCCTTGTTGGAAATAGATAATGGAATCTTTCATAGAAACCTGGAAGCAAAGAAATTGGCCAAGGATATTATTGAGGAATGTGTAGTATTGGCAGAGACCCAAGGGGTACTTTTAGATACGGAGGAAATCTTGGAAAACCTATTATTGATCAGTCAAAAGTCGGATGGACAATTGATTTCTACCTATATGGACATTCTTAACCATCGGCAGACGGAAATTAAAAGTTTAAACCTGGAAATTTCTAGAATAGCACAGGAAATAGGACGGCCCGAACTGGTCCAAAAAACTAAATTTTTGGGACAATTGATCGAGTTGAAATCTAAGATAACCCATCTTGAAAATGTTTAAAACCGAAGTGTTATGCTTGACCCATAATATGGACTCGGCAGAAATTATGAATGCTAAAAGTTGACTTTACTCTTTTTGAAACCTAAAAACGATCGAGTATATCCTGGTTTCAATCTGGTTTCAAATAATCATGGTAGTATAGGTTCGAATCTCCAGCTTGGTACAAACGATTATTTCTGGGGAAGGATACCCGTTGCCATCCAAATAAATTTTGAATAAATTCACCTAATTTAAAACCTAGAGGATTTCTACGTTTAGCAGGTCATTGTAAAGAAGCTAAATATTATTTCAATTATTAAAATCACCCGACATTAACACAAATGAATTTCTACAACTTAAGCGGAATTGTGCCATTAGACTTGGTTTCTGAAATTTCTAGTCTATTGGAAACGCAACAATTTCCTAAAACCTATTTGTTGCATAAACAAGGAACCGTCTGTAAACATATCTACCTTGTTCAAAAAGGAATAGTTAGGACTTTTTTTTATAAAGAAGGGAAAGACATTACGGTTCATATTGCTTCTGAAGGAGAGCTTATAACTGCCATTGACAGCGTAATAAGTTTAAAAAAAAGTCGGTATAATGTTGAAGTATTAGAGGATAGTGAAATTCATGCAATCTCCTATAATAAGCTTCAGGCCCTTATGGGAAAGCATCCTCAATATGAAAAATATATGAGGTTGATTTTAGAACAACTCTATGCCGAAGGAGCGGATAGAATTGAAGAGTTTTTGTTTTACTCAGCTAAAGAGAGATATGATAACTTGATAAAAAATCGGCCACATCTTCTCAATAGAGTCAACCTGGGTCATATTGCTTCCTATCTGGGCATAACTCAAGAAACCCTAAGTAGGATAAGAAAAATTTCTTGATTTTTTATTTTTTGACAATTGTCAAAAGATAACGACTGTGAAGTACATAGTTTTGTTGAGAGTTATTCTTCTTCTTAAATCAACACTATTTTATGAAAAACTATCTACTTCCATTAAGTGTTTTGGTATTCATGCTATTTCATCTCAATATTCAGGCACAAAACAAATCCAATGGAGACAATATGCCGGGGATAAGGATTATTTCAGCGGTGGATATCGAGGAAGAAGTTGATGGCCAGCCAGCAAGTGTATCAACGGTGGAATTAATTATTCAACCCAACCAAGCATCAGCGCCCCACAGACATCCAGGGCCCGTTTATGGGTATGTACTGGAAGGTATTTACGAATTCAAAGTTGAAGGCCATCCTCTTGTAACCCTTAAGCCAGGCGATACCTTTTATGAACCATTGATGGCATTACACGAGGTTGGTAAAAACCCGAGTGAAACTTCTAAAACTAAACTATTGGCAATTATCACACATCCCCGAAGTAGTAAACAACTTGTAATTCCCGAAAAAACCATCAAATCAGGGGAATGAATAACTAACCGAGTTTGTTAGGGAAGTGCCATTGGACTACAATGTCCAAAGAGTATTGGATCGGAAGTCCCAAGTTGTATTTACAAACAACACTTGCTTTTTTGATAATGGTTTATTTCTAGTAATCCATGTTATTTAACTACAAGCACTAAAGTATATTAAAATGAAGATAAAAATCATCAAACTATTTCTAAGATTTGCAATCGCATCCGGTTTCTTGTCCGCAGTTGCGGATAGACTTGGACTTTGGCCCAAGGAAATATCGGCTTGGGGCAATTGGGAAAGCTTTTTGGAGAATACCGAATCAATAAACCCACTACTTCCTAGAATGTTAATTCCGGCAGTTGGATTGATAGCAACTAGTGCTGAAACTTTATTTGGAATTTGCCTCATTCTAGGGTTTAAAACAGAATTGATGGCAAAACTGAGCGGATACCTTATGCTAATTTTTGCATTGGCAATTACATTTTCTTCAGGAATTAAAGGTGCCTTTGATTATTCTGTATTTGCTGCCTCGGCCGCAGCTTTTGCCTTGAGTCTTATGAAGGAAAAATATCTGGAATTAGATGTGTTGATTTCAAAAAAGGTCCAGTAAGGCCTGCTCACAAAACAACCCATATTCAATACGGGCTGTAGGTCTAAATAAAAGGTTTGTGTCTTGTTTAAAGTCACGAAATTTTTGGGATTCCCAATTCCATTTAAAATGAAAAAACAAAGCCAAAGAATTCCGATATCTGCATGATGGAAGTCAAATGCTTGTTCGCTCATAAACTGTTCATAGCTAAAACGTTGGTGGTAATATGAAGAATTTAAAAAAAATCAACATTTCAAAAACCAAGAGTAGAGCTATTACTCTTCCAATGTTACAAAATCACTATTGGGTCGTCTTGTTATTATGAATATCACCAACCAAAAATTAGCTAGACTAGCAGGAGTAATTTATCTAATAACTGTCATTACCGGTGTTTTTAGTCTTATGTATGTTCCCAACAAAACTTTCATTTGGGAAGATCCTAAAAAAAACATTCAATTATTTCAAGAGTTCGAGTTTCTTTTTCGGCTAAGTATAGTTAGTGAAGTGCTTTGCTATTCGGCATTTCTTTTGCTTCCCATTTTGTTACATTACCTTTTTAAAAAGACGAATAAGTATTTATCACGATTAATGATTTTATTTGTTTTGGTAGCCGTTCCTCTTTCTTTGCTTGCAATCTCCCATAAGTTGGACATGCTCGATACTTTAGGTAACGATTCATTGAGCCAAATAGATGCAGAACAACTTCAAAGCCAAATTGGTCTGTATTACAATAAAATTAAAATAGCACAAATTTTTTGGGGACTTTGGCTTTTGCCTTTTGGTTATTTAATTTATGTATCGGGAATACTACCAAAATTGTTAGGTGTTTTTCTGATGCTCGGAGGAATTGGTTATATGGTCAATTTTGTTGGTCCTATCCTTTTTCCAAATTTCACACAGTCAATTATACCAATTGTAGCCAAAATTCCGTCGTCAATAGGAGAGATAGGGACATGCTTATGGCTGTTATTAATAGGATTAAAAAAAGAATTCAGATATGAAGACTAAAATTACGATCACGATTGCATTACTGATTTTTTGTTGCCAAAGCTCATATTGTCAAAATGACATGGTAGCAATAAATACAAGTGAAACACCCTACAGCGACTTTGATTTTGTGGTTGGTAGTTGGGATTTTTACACTCCGGACGGCACCAAAATCGGTGTTCAAACCTATACAAAAAGAGAGGATGGGCATTTAATAGTTGAAGAATGGCAACTCAGTTCTGGAGAAACCGGCCTTGGAATGAGCTTTGTGGATCCCAAAACCGGTTTATGGAGACAGGTTTGGATGAGTCCGATGTACCACATTGACTATTCAGGAGGTATAGATGAAAATGGGGCCATGGTCCTTGAGGGAACACTTTATCCCAATAACGGAGGTGAAAGTTCACCAATTAAAGGGATGTGGTCGAAGCAACCGGACGGCTCAATAAAGCAGGACTTCTATATATTTGATGATAAATTAGATAAATGGAATGTTTTGTTTTCCGGTTATACACTGCCAAAAAATAACTAAAGGGTAAAATACTACCACCGGCATCATGCATAAAAATTGCCAGTTTTAGCATAACCCATGTTATCAAATAATCTCATACTTGTACTTGCAACCCTAGGCTTATTTCAGGGCTTTTTCCTTTTTATATATCTAATAACCCTTAAAAAAGGAAATAAAAAGCTAAACCTCTATTTGAGTTTGATTTTATTGGGGCTAACCATAAGAATTGGGAAATCCGTACTTGGTTATTACATTCCGTTAGAAGCTTGGCAAAAGAATATTGGTATCTCAGGAAGCCTGATCGTTGGTCCATTTTTATGGTTTTATGGGATTGTTTTATTCCAAAGAAGTACAACTTTAACAAAAAGTCATTATCTGCATTTATTACCATTTTTTCTTTTTGCTTTACTACTATCATTCATACCCAGTAACGGTGATTTTGAAACTTTTTGGAATTACGGGCTAGTAGTTTTTCATTTAGCCATTTATCTTGTCGTCTCATGGTTTACGCTGGTAAGAAGGGACTCACAAATACCTTCAAAAAGGTCAAAATGGTATAGAAATATCTTAATCGGGGTAACTTTCATATGGATATACTATCTAGGTAATTTTTTGAACTTAAAAAGTCATTATATCTGGGGGCCCATTTTTTATTCATTTCTCATTTATGCCTTTACCTATCTTTTTCTAAATCGTGAAAATTTTGATTTGGAGAAATATGAAAATTCAAGTCTGGATAAAGACGGTTCAATGGCATTGTTTAAATCTATCCAAAAACTATTTGAAAAGGAAAATCTATTTTTAGAACCCACTATTTCGTTGAGTACCTTATCGGACAGATTATCAAAAAGTTCAAAAGAAGTTTCCCAATCCATAAACGAAAACGCCCAACAAAATTTTAGGGAATTTGTAAATAAATATAGAATAGAAAAGGCCAAAGCTCTATTGGTCGATTTGGGACGCAAGGATGCAAAAATGGCTACGGTGGCCTATGATTCAGGTTTTGGTACGGTTACGGCATTCAATGTTGCCTTTAAAAAAAGTACTGGGCTAACGCCATCTTCATATCAAAAAGAAAACATTTCAAATTAGGTTTTTCATAGTAAGAAACATGTTTCTTAAAGAATTTCAGCTTTAAATAATTGATTTTAGCTCTTATAATTAATTGTATGAATAGGAAAACATTTATTAAAAACTCATTAGGGGGAATCGTATTGACAGGAGCCGCATTTTCACCAGTTATAACAGTAGCTCAAACGCTCCAAGAACCGGAACCTCTTGATTTGAAATTGGTCAAAGACTTTGTAGTAGCCGGACATAAAAACCTACCCTTAGTGAAGGAAATGCTCCAGGAATATCCAAACTTAATTTATGCACGATACGATTGGGGAAATTCAGATTTTGAAGAGGCCATTGAAGGGGCAGGCCATTTGGGCAATAAGGAAATTGCCAATTATTTGATTTCCCAGGGAGCTCGGGTCAACTTGTTTGTTTTGACAATGTTGGGAAAAACCGACTTGGTAATACCAACATTGGAGGCCTATCCAGAATTAGTTTTTGCCAAAGGTCCACATGGCTTTACATTACTTCATCATGCCAATGTGGGTGAAGCCAATGATGTGATTGATTATTTGAAAGAAAAAGGCCTCACCGAAACTCATATTAAAATCAAATAAACATGGTACAGTGAAAGGAACAATTTTGAAAAGTTTAAAATACACGCTGGTTGTGATTCTTACCTGTATAGTTGTATTTGTCACTCTTGTCTTCATACCCTATTCTAACATTGGTTTTCCAGAAAATGGGTATTCGGAATTTGTTATAAACAACGTCAACATCGTTGACCTAAAAAATGATACTATTTTAAAAAACCAGCATATCCTAGTTGAAGGAAAACGGATAAAGGAAATTAGTTCAGAGCCTATACGGAGGAATAATAACAACCAATTAAGTATAAATGGAACAGGTAAATATTTGATTCCGGCCTTATGGGATATGCATGTCCATTTGACCAAACGATCATCAAATAGTGCTTATGCCCAGTTTGTTACCAATGGTGTAATGCATGTACGTGATATGCGTGGATCCTATAACGATAGGGACCACTTTGCGTCGACTCCCATTAGGATTAGAAAGTGGAATCAGAAAGTAACCGATATGGAATTATTGGGACCTATCGTTCATAGTATCCCCAGTTTTGCTATTGAAGGGCCCAATCCAATGTTTGACAACTCACCTGAATACTTTAATTGCGCAAATAGTGAACAAGCAAAAATGTTGGTAAATTATTTTAAGGAACAAGGGGTGACTTTGATCAAAACGTACAACAACATTCCAAGAGAGGCATTCTTCACATTGATGGGAGAAGCAAAGAAAGCCGGGATTGAGGTAGCAGGCCACAAACCCGTTCGAGTGAGCACTATAGAAGCAGCAAATGCAGGAATGAAGAGTATGGAGCACGCCCGATTTTTAATCTGGGAAAGTTTTAAAGGGTCACAAAAACTTAGAAATAGTGATAACCCCAAAGAAAAAGACAATACCGAACTCAGAAGGCTAATGCTTGACAACCACGATACCCTGTTGTTGAAAGAAAATTTAGAAGCATTAAAAAATAATAATACTTACTACTGCCCTACACACCTTACCAGAAAGGCTGATGCTTATGCAGATGATGAGCGTTTTAGGACAAGATATGACGAGATCAACCCTATTTTTAGGTTTTTATCATTTGAGGATCTGGATGTGACATTACAGGAAGACACAACAGACTTAGGCAGAGAAGTGTACCATGATTTTTATAGTAAGGGTCTTGAAATCACTAAAACAGCAAGTGAGTACGGAGTAAAGGTATTAGCCGGCTCAGATGTGCCGGAACTACCAGGAACTTCTTTAATTGACGAACTACAAGAACTGTCAGCTACGGGCCTTTCAAATTATGAAGTCCTCAGGACAGCAACTTTGAACCCTTCCGAATATTATGATTTGGATACAATTTACGGAACTATCGAAGCAGGGAAAAGTGCTGATCTACTATTGCTTTCTCAAAATCCTATTCAGGATATATCCAACCTAAAGGGCATATATGGTATTATTTCTAATGGAACGTATTTGAATAAGGAAGAAATAGAAAATCTAAAACAAAAAATCCACTCAAGAAACAATGGATTATTAATGTCAGCAAAACTTTTCTGCGATATGCTGATGTATATGACAATATAAACTGGCTTACAATTTGAATATTGCATATGCACCCTTCGGGATGCAGACGCAACATACAAGAGAAGTAAACAACATTAAAACAAAAATCAGTAGTAATTTGAAAATTTGTAATTAATGAATTTGAAAAGTCATTATAAAAATTTTACAGCGAATCAATAAGTAAAGCTGTTTCATCACGGAATCGGTATATATGGCTTGCCCGGAGGCCTCTATAATCCATACCTCGATGGTAAGTGGTAATGTATTTTGGACTAACCACAGCGTCGAGATAAGGTAGGCTTTATAAACCAGTAAAAAAGTACGGTCTTCTGTTTCCTATGTTCGTTTTTTGTGTAATTTCCAATCGTTATAAAAATGGGCCGTTGAAAGAATAAAGCCCGGCGTTATTCGTAATCCTTAATACACATAGTGAAAGCTGTCTTGACAATCGGTCTGTTGGTCCTGAGCAATACCTTTATGGTAGTAGCCTGGTATGGCCACCTAAAATTTTCAGAATGGAAGTGGTTTAGTAAGCTAGGACTTATATCCATCGTGCTAATTAGCTGGGGGATTGCCCTGTTTGAATACATGTTCCAAGTCCCTGCCAATAGGATTGGCTTTAAAGAAAACGGGGGACCCTTTAGTCTTATCCAATTGAAGGTGCTCCAAGAGGTAATAACCTTGGTAGTCTTTGCCGTATTCACCCTTGTGGTTTTCAAAACTGAAACCTTTAGGCCCAACCATATCATTTCCTTCCTGTTTCTGATCCTGGCCGTTTACTTCATGTTCAAGAAGTGAGCATCTTAGTAATGGGGACGGGATAAAATACTGATTTTGTTGATTTTTGTTTTCGCAACCCGAAGGGTTGAAGGAAACACCATGATGTACATGGTGCCCCTACGGACTTTGTTATTTTTTGGCCCGGACTAATGGGATACCAATTTTAGTCCAATGATCGATGCGATCAAGGTGGTACTAAAGAATAGTCGCCAAAAAGTTGCGGGTTCCTTAAAGATAAGAATCCCTACCAAAACGGTACCTACTGCACCTATGCCGGTCCAGACCGCATAGGTGGTTCCTACTGGTAATTCTTGGGAGACCTTTACAAGTAACGACATACTTACCCCTAAACAAAGCAAAAATCCCAAGTACCAGTAGGTAGCTTCATCACCTGTAGATTCCTTTGCTTTTCCCAGACATGTTGCAAAACCCACTTCGAAGAGTCCTGCAATAATCAATAGTGCCCAATTCATTTTTTATACGTTTCCGATGTGTGAGGTAGCAAAGAAAAGGGTTTTGAACTTGGCATTCTAGGAAAATTAAGATGCATTCTACAGCAAGCTTGGTACTAAATTGTCGAATCGGTCGGGAACGGAAGACAAAGGCATTATTCTCGAAAACACTAAAAACCTGAACCAAAAATCTCTAAAAACATTTTATTCAGGACCTAAGGTATACGATGATTCTAAATAGTTTGCTCCCTTGAAACCCTACTGAGCATATTTTGAAATAAGGCGACTGTTTTCTCCTGGTAGAGCTCCGGTATTTTTCCATCCAAAATCCAGGTTTCGTCCAGTTGTATACCTTTATCGGTGATTATTTCATCCTGAATATAAAGTAATGTATTCGTGCGGATGCCACTATTTAATTAATTGTTATCCGCAATATTGTACAATCCTGTGTCAATCATTCTACATCAATAAATATAGGATTAGAGTAGAACCATAATTCATTCCACGGGCTTTCGCCTATTTCATCTACTTGAGGTTCCAGTTCACTACTATTTGTACCCCTGATTCGGATATAACTTTTTTTACCCAGCTTCGAAATCGTGTATGTTATCTCCCTATACCCATCATTGACCGTCCAGTCAGCCTTGGTAAAACGTGCAATAACCTTGGTGGTGGGATTGTTGTCGTTATTTCGATTAGTAACCGGACCTCTAACTTCTCCCATTATCAAATCAACACGGGTAACTTCAGGATTTTGTTTCCATGAATTCAAATTGTCAGGGTCTTTAAAGCGAATGGTAACCTTTGCATCTGCACCCTGGGCAACATGCATAGTACTTCCTATATCAGCAGTATGATGGCCTCCTTCAACCCGAACATAAAGCTCTGAGATTAAATCTCCAAGGGTTACAAAAACACGGCCATTTCGAATGCCATCCATAATATCGTCGTGATTTTTTGGGCAAGGACATAGGTTTTGGGATATTCACCGGGTCAGAAATCGCTGCCGCCTTTCCGCCAGTGAACATATGAGTCCGAGTTTGCGGTTATCCACCAACGGCGACCTTCTCCCAACATGGAATCCCAAAATCCGCCCAGTTTAGCTGTCATCTGATCAAAACCTCCCATAGTAGGAAATTGTCCATATCCTCCCCGGGCACGTTCCCTAAAGGTACCGTCGGGATTTAGAGCTGCAGCTTGATGGCCAGGTGCTCCGGCCATACCTACGGCAATTTCGGGGGCATATCGTTCCAGTCACGAAGTTCGACAGATTTAAACCTATACCATCTATCAACTTATTTCAGTGGCCTCAACCTTGTTTTAAAAATCTGTTGACCGATTTGTTCACGGTATTTTTGGTAGCAATTACATAGAAATGACTTTCATTGTGAGAATACTAAATTCTGATTTTTTTCTTTTTCAGTTCGAATGATAAATTTTGTTGAAAAATGAGATAAAACTATAATGTCATAAAAGGGACATTAAGGCTTTGTAATTGGACTGGGGAGAAAACGAAAATCAGAAAAGCTGGAAATCGTAAAAATTATGGGTTGCTGTGAATTTAACAAAAAGACTGAAAGAATTCCTTAGTAATGGAAGGTACTTAAATATGGAAGGGAGATTAGGGAAAAATTGCCCGAATTAACACAGTCATCCGCAAAAGCTTTTTCTTGTCCAAGTAAGCGCTATTTTCAAAGCCATCAATAGCAACCTTCAATAGCTATGTAATTATTGATTTCAATCCTTAAGATTTAAGGTTTGCGTTTGATCTACTATGATATGGATTATTTGATCCAATTCATTTGAAGATATTTTTAGTTGTTTCAACCAAAATGGTAATTCTTCCCCGTCGAAATCATTACCATCAATCAACTCGATGATACCCAAAATTCTTGCTAGTGGGCCCCTTACTTCATGAGATTGTGTCCAAGCTATATTTCTCAGTTTTTTATTTTGGGTCTCTATCGTTTGAATATGATTTAATGTTTCCGTTATATCATTGGATTGAACGATGATTCTTTCAGGACCGTTTGTGTCTCCTTTAACTTTTTTACAGTAAAAATCGACTTTTATTTGTTCACCATTCTTTAAAAAATGGGTAAAATTATTGTTTGCCAATTGTAATTGAAGATTTGAGAGGCGTTTCACTATATTTTCAACTTCCTCTTTTGGATGCAATTCGAAATAGGTCATTTTTTTATACTCCTCCAAAGCATACCCATACTTTTCTATTGCCGATAAGTTTGCGTTTAAAACATTATAATTATAAGCATCCAAAAGCCACATAGGTTGGGGACTAAAATTAAATAAATCTTCAAAATTGGAACGCTCACTTTCAATTTGGGAAATGAACTGTCTCCTGTTTACAGCAAAAACTATACTTTTATATAGCAAGTTTGGATTTAACTCATCTTTCACCAAAAAATCATAGACACCCAATTGAAGGCTTAACTGTGCAATTGACACATCAGTATAACCTGTTAATATTAATATTGGGATATCTTTTGCATATGTAAGGACTTTTTTAATTAGTTCCAGACCGCTCCCATCTTGTAGATGTATATCTAAAAGAATTGCAGAAAAGGTCGATCTATTTTTTTCCATGCCTAAAACAGTTCCCTTAAAATCCTTCCTGCGTACAATCTCTATATTCTTAAATTTTTCATGTAGATAATCTTCTACAAGTATAAAATCACCATCATTATCCTCAACTACCAATACCGTGATTGGCTCTTCATATGTAAAAACTTTATACATCTTACTATTTGGTTAGGGTGTTTATCTGCAACCAAAATTCTTCTATCTTAAGAATTACTTTTAAAAAATCCTCCATATTTAGCGGCTTTCTTACATAACTATTGGTGTGGTTTTCGTACGCTTTTTCAATATCCTTTTCATTGGATGAGGTAGTCAACATTATTACAGGTATTTTTTTCAATATTGGGTCGCCCTTTATTTTTTTCAAAACTTCATGACCGTTAAATACAGGAATGTTAATATCCAAAAGTATCAAATCAGGTTTTTTTACTTCTGTGTATTCCCCTCTTTTGTAGAGGTAATCAAGAGCTTCTTGTCCATTCCTAGCTACATTGATATCAATAATGACTTTGCTTTCATCAAAAGCTTCTCGTGTGAGTAGAATATCTCCTTCATTATCCTCCACCAAAAGAATATTAGCTAATTTCATTTTTCTGTATTTTATATTTTCTGTTTTTCGCTATTGTAAAGAAAAAAGTTGTTCCCTCACCAACTTTTGATGTTAGCCATATTTTTCCGTCTAAAAATTCAACACTTCTTTTGACGATAGCAAGTCCGATTCCTGTTCCATCATATCTTTCTCTATTATGTAACCTTTGGAAAATAATAAAAATCTTATCATAAAATTGATCATCGATCCCTATACCATTATCTGAAATTGAAAATTCCCACTCATTTTCCTTTTCTTGTACTTTAATCTCTATGATTGGCGTAATTTTTTCTCTGGTGTATTTAATAGCGTTGTCTAACAAACCATGAAAGATTTGAGTCACTACGGCGTTATACGATACTATAGAAGGTAGTTTGTCAGATATAATGATCGTTGAACTTTCTGCAATAACTTTTCTTCTCAATTGTTCATAGCTAGTTATGACCTCATTTAAATTTACTTCTACAAGTTCATCAGTCGGTTTACTTGCCCTGGAATAATCAAGCAAATCCAATATAATTTGTTTCATACGTTTGGCACCATCGGTGGCGAAGTAAATATATTGAAGTGCTTTTTCGTCCAGTTGGTCTTCATACTTTCTTTTTAATTGATCCATAAAGCCAGAAATCATTCGCAATGGTTCCTGTAAATCGTGGGAAGTGACAAATGCAAACTGTTCCAACTCTTCATTGGACCTTTCTAGCTCTTTAGTATACTGCTTCAGTAGCTCCTTGTTTTTAATTTCGTGAGTAATGTCTGTTGAAATACCGATAATTCCACTCAGTTTTTCGTTTTCATCATAGATTGGAGAATTGGTCACCATTACGGTAAAATTAGTTCCATCCTTTTTCTGGACTTCAAAATTGCCCGACCAAGATTCCCCCTTTTTCAGTATTTCCATTATTTGCCCGGCCATTTCTTTATTGGTCTCCAATGTGATAAGTTGCATGATATTTTTTCCTATGGCTTCTTCAGTTTTCCAGCCGTACATAAGCTCAGCGCCCCTGTTCCAATAGTTGACTTTTCCATCCAGGTCTGTTGCAATAGTCCCTTGCCCAACCATGCTTAATAAATTAGCTTTGAATCTATTTTCTTCCTCCGCTTTCTTTCTTTCTGTAATATCTATGTTAGTACCTATCATTCGAATAGGATTTCCTGAAATTTCATCTCTTATTACGATGGCTTCCCCTATTATGTATCTAATTGATTTATCATGCTTAATTATTCGAAATTCTGTGTTAAATTTCGAAATTCCCTGTAATGCATTTTGAACGTCCCTATTGGTTTGATCAAAATCATCTGGATGAATTTTGTTTTGCCAAGCTTCGAATGCCCCCTGAAATTCATTTTCTTCAACTCCAAAAATTTGGTACATGGTATCGTCCCAGATAAGCTTGTCATCTATTATATCCCAATCCCATATGCCGATATTCCCTGTTTTAGTTGCAAGACGCAATCTTTCTGAGGTGTTAATTAAATTTTCTTCGGCTTTTTTTCTTTCTGTAATATCTAAAATTATTGCAATGAAATTGCTATAGTTGTCTTCCTCAACTAATTTAAGATGTACCTCTACAGGATAATGACTACCGTCTTTACGCTTATGTTTGGTAAAAAATATTACTTTGTCCTTTCTATAACTTAATAAAGGAGAAACTAAATGATTAAAGGACTCCTGCGTGTATTCAGGTTTTATATCTAATGGGGTTAGATTATGTAATTCTTGTTTTGTATAGCCGAGGTTGAGCATCGCTCCTTTGTTGACATATCCGAATTTAAAGGTTTTGGAATTGAACATGTAGATTTCATTCAAGCTATTTTCCAACGTTTCTTGAAATCTAGCTTTTTCATCTTCTGCTTTTTTCCGTTCTGAGATATCAAATCGAATGGCTAAATATTGCGTGGGTTTATTTTTTTCATCTAAGAAAGGCACGATAGTCGTATCGACCCAATAATAAGAGCCATTTTTCGCTTTGTTTTTAACTTCTCCGCGCCATACTTTTCCAGAAGTAATAGTTTTCCACAACTCTTTAAAAAATACGGTCGAATGATAGTTGGAATTAATGATCCTGTGTGTTTTTCCAAGAAGCTCCTTTCTGTCGTAACCTGATATTTTACAGAAATTATCATTCACCGAAGTTATTACTCCTTTTTGGTCTGTAAAAGCTATTATTGCAGACTGATCTAATGAATATTTGTAATCTTTTAGAGCTTTTAAACTTTCATTCAACAGTAGGGTAGCTGTTTTTTGCTTAGTAACATCCTCGCAAATAGCCACAGTTCTTATTGCTTTACCTTTTTCGTCCCTTATGAATGCGAGATGAATTTTAACCCAAACAATAGTACCGTCTTTTTTTATATATCGCTTTTCATTCCTATATTCTTCTTCACCACGAGCGGCTTTACTGAATATTTCCCAATCCTTTATACGATCGTTTGGATGTGTGAGCTCTAAAAAATTCATTTCCAAAAGTTCGTCAATGGAATACCCGGTGATATTCTCATAATATGAGTTAACCAAAAGAATATTTCCATTAGTTGGGTCAACTTGTGCGATGCCCAAAGTAGCGATTTCAAAGATGGTTCTGAATTTGGCTTCACTTTGCCGCAAAGCAATTTCATTCTCCTTATCTTGGTGTATATCTTGAAAACTTCCATAAACTCTTACACAAACACCATCATTAAATTCGGCTTTTGCAGTAGTTCTTACCCAACGCTCTTTTTTATTGCGTGTGACTATTACCGCTTCAATTTCATAGGGCTCTCCAGTTTCGATACATTTTTCAAAACTTGACAGTGCAGATTGGCGAAAATCTTCTCGGTAAAAATCAATTGCAATATCCACAGTTGGAACAAATGAATTTGGGTCTGTTTCGTAGATTTTATGCACTTCATCTGACCAAAAGACTGTTTGTTTGATGAGATCTACCTCCCAACTTCCAATTTTGGCGAGTAGCCCAACGTGCCGGTTCAATTCTCTAAGGCTTTTCTCTTCAGTGATATCTTTGGCAACGGCATAAATAATACCTTGTTCTGGTAAAGAAGTCGCAGTCCAACTTAACCAAATTACTTTGCCCTCCTTAGTGACATACCGATTTTCAAAACCCTCTAGGTTTTTGCCATTGTATAGTTTGTTTTGATTTTCCTCCGTGAAAGATTGATCGTCCCCATATACGAACGACTTTATTGGATTTGATCGAATTTCCTCTAATGAATAGCCCAATAACACTAAACCTGCAGGATTAATCTGCTTGATATAACCATCAAAACCTGCCACACAAATCATATCGGGTGCGAAGGTGAAAATTTGAGATAGCTCAACCTCTGTTTTCTTTCTGCTTAACTCAGACCCAAGGGTTGACTTTAATTTTTGAAACAGATCTAAATTGATTGAAAGGGCAGATTTAGCTTTTTCGGTTCCTATCAAAAGGCCACCTAGTAGATTGTCATTGTGTATTAATGGAATGGCAATGAGCGATTTAATCCCTGATTTTTCTGCTGCTGTTTTTCTTTTGAATAAATGCCATTCTGCATCAGTAGACTCCCAAATGATTGTTTTCCTTTTTTTCAATACTTGGTTCGATAAGCCTTCCTCTATTTCTAAGATGTTTAATTTTTCGGATTCCTTAAAAAACATCCTACCTGTTTTGGTTCCTGTATAACTTGCTGTGCGGCTAATTTTCTTATCGTCAAAAGTTGGTAACCAAATTTCGGCAAAACCAAAATTATCATATTCAACGATTTGCTGGCAAATATCTTTTAAGCAACTTGTTAAATCGTTGTTTGTATTTTGATTGAAATAGTTGTTTATTTTGGTAATGAGTTCTTTTTCTAACTCCTCAGTTTTTTGTTTGGTAACGTCACTAATTACATTCACAATACCTCTTATGGAAGGGTCTTGTATCAAGTTGGTTACATTGGTTTTAACCCATCTCAAAGAACCATCCTTGTGTTTTATTCTTGAAGTTCGACCCTCTATAGAAACACCTGGATTTTCCATGGCTTTGGATATAGCCAATTTAAAGCCATCTATGTCTTGTGGATGAATGAGTTTCCAAATATCCAACAGCATTGCCTCTGTGGGCGTATAGCCCAGAATTTTTTTTATCGCCTTAGAGATATAGGTTGTATCGCCTTCGGGAGAAATTATCGTGATGCAGTCCGTACTGTTTTCTATCAGGGTCTCGAATCTTTTCTCAGTTTGAACTATTCGTTCTTCCTGTTCAATTTTATCTGTAACATCCCTTGAGTTTGCCACGATACCTCTCACCGAAGGGTTGTCCAACATGTTCGTCAGTATGGTTTCTACCCATCGCCATTCTTTTTGGTGGTTTATAAAGCGAAATGGGTCGAGCGTGACTTTGTTTTCAGTAGACACTTTTTGCAGACCGGCTAAAACACTCTGCTCATCATCATGATGAAGAAATTCAAATATATTTCTGCCAATAAATTTTTCGGGCGATATTCCGAGAACAGAATTACTCGTTGGACTTACATAGCTATAATTACCTTCTTCATCAAGAATTCCAATTAGATCGGAACCTTCCTGAATTAGAGCTTTAAAACGTTTTTCACTTTGAAGTAATCTTTCTTCTTGTTCAATTTTTTCTGTAATATCCCTTGAATTAATTATAATGCCATTAATCGCTGAGTTGTCTAACATATTTGTTAGTATAGTTTCGACCCATCTCCATTCATTTTTGTGGTTTTTGGCTCGATAGGGTTTCATCACTATCCGATCCTCTGTTATTGATTTTTCCAGTTCGGATTTTGTTCGTTTGAAATCATCGGGATGAACGAAGTCAAATGCATTTTTACCAATAAAATCTTCGGGAGGAATACCGGCAATAGCAGTAATTGAAGGACTCATATACAAATAGTGTCCTTCAGTATTTATTACTGCCACCAAGTCGAATGCTCCTGTAACTAGCGCCTTAAAACGTTCTTCGCAATAATGTAATTTTTCTTCTTGCTCAAGTGTCTCCTTGCTGTCCCTTGCTACAGCAAAAAAGAGTTTTGCACGTCCGTCCCATTTGGAGGACCATTGATTATAAGCAATTCCCCCATACTTTTTTCGATACCTATTTGAGAACGATTTAATTTCCTGTCCTTTTTTTAAAGTGGTTTCCATTAAATCTGTAGAAACTAAATCCTCCTCGATTACCAATGACCTATAAGATCTACCCAATAATTCCTCAGGTGTATAGCCCCAGTGCCTTTCTGCTGTTGCACTAACATAAAGAAACTCGCCCTGCTCATTAAAAGTGCAGAAAACATCCAGAGAAGAATCTATTAGTTGTTTGGCTACGCTTCCATGCCTTATAGTGTGAGGTATATTTTTCCATTGACAAGCAACCGCATAAATCTTGTTCTCTTTGTTTCTTAAGGGTTCAAAAATTGTATGTCCATATTGTGTTTCTTTTAACTCGGAATCATAGTAGTGATTTTCTATTTCAAAAGAGACTCCCTTAAGAGCTCTCTTATAATAGGTTGCCCACTTCTCAACATTTTCATTAAAAATAGACTCGTAAGTATTATTTGTCAATCCAGGCACCACTTTCGTGAGGTCTTGGAATGCTTTATTGGAGTAAAGCAGTTGAAATTCAAGATCAATAATCCAATAAGGAATTTTACTTTGATCTAAAAAGATATTGGCCAACTGGGAATGTTCCATGATTTGGATTGGATATTTTGCGAAATATTTATTACCCAAAATAAGATATTAAATGTTCTTTGTTTTACAAAGAAAAATGTAAGATATTGAAAGATTTTTACTACTATTTTTAACTGTTTTGTTGTATTTTTAATACAGAAGTAAATAGCCTATGAACATACTTCTGGTAGAAGACAATCTAGCTGACCTCTTTATTATACAGGAAGCTATCGATGAATTGAATGTTGCATATCGTTTAGAAACTGCAACCAATGGTGAAATGGCCCTAAAAAAGATTAGGGAAATTTCGCAAAGGAACAATGTTGGCTTATTCGACTTAATTTTATTGGACCTCAATATACCGAATCCTGATGGTAGACTAATATTGAAATTTTTGAAATCTGATTTAAGATTCTCTAATATACCTGTTGTAATTTTAACAACGTCCAGTGATTTGAAAGATATTAAATATGCGTATCAAAATCATGCCAATGCGTTTGTTACCAAGCCGTATGATATTGAGAACTTTTCGGAATACATTAAAAACATATCGCTTTATTTTCGAAAACTTACGTAATAGGAAAAGAACAGGTAAAAGAGAGCCACATAAAAGAATTTTTATCACCCAAAGTTTTTGAAACAATGTACTGGTATTCATGCGTTTAATGTTGTTTCTAGTATTTTCCTTTTTGCTCGGCGAAGGTCTAATACTATATCGGGCGTTTCCAGCTCTTAACTATTCTTGTCATCTTTATAGTAAAATGAAAGTCAAATCAACTATAGTATTGTGTTTTTGGCTAATCTGTCTACAATGTTGACGATTAAATACTTGTTTACCGATGTGTAGACATTTATAACCAAATCAAATCAATTTAAATGATGGTCCAAAAACGACAAAACCCTGCAAATCATAGGATTAGCAAGGTTTTGGTCTCGAACGATATCCGATTCGGTGACCGGGCTGGGGCTCGAACCCAGGACCCTCTCCTTAAAAGGGAGATGCTCTACCAACTGAGCTACCAGGTCAAAAAAGAAGTGCAAAGATTTCTCGTTTGCGGGTGCAAATATAAGGCCTATTATTTATTTACCAAGACGAAATAGGCAGAAATTTATTTTTTTTTGAAATCGATTTATTTTAAGCCATTTTTGCCAAAATAAAGAGAAGTGAAAATTATATTGATTGGTTATATGGGTAGTGGAAAGACAACCATAGGTAAGGAGTTGTCTAACCAATTGAGCTATAATTTTTTAGACCTTGACCACTACATTGAAAAAGCCGAGGGTAAGAGCGTGACCAAAATTTTTAAGGAGAAGGGGGAGGTCTATTTTAGAAAAAGGGAAACTTATTATTTAAATGAAATTTTAGGGGTAAACGAAAATTATATTCTATCTGTTGGAGGAGGGACACCGTGTTTTGGCAATAATATGGAACTGATAAATAAAGCCACAAAAAACTCCTTTTATGTAAGAACTGATCTTTCGGATTTATGCGAAAGACTTTTAAGGGAGAAGGATTCAAGACCATTAATAGCCAATATAGCTGAAGGGGAGTTTAATGAGTTTATAGCCAAACATCTCTTTGAGCGAAGCTTCTTTTATAATCAAGCACATCATACCGTTCATAATCATGGAAAATCCATATCGGCCGTGGCCGAAGAAATCATTCAATGTTTAGTCTAGGTAAACGCAGTTGTTCTTTGGTTCGAACACTACGTTTACATGTTCTTGAAGGGAAGTTGAAAGGGAAATACCCTTGTAATCCGCTTTAACTGGATATTTTTTATGATTTCTGTTGACCAGAACAGCGGTTTTCAATTGTTTTAAGGGTGTTTTTAAAAAGTGGTATACACCATAGATTAAGGTAGTGCCGGAATTTAATACATCATCCACCAATACCACAGATTTATTTTCATACTCACTTTCAGGTATGGAGGTACTTACGCCACTTTTTAGAGGGTCTTTTTTGTCCATCATCACTTTGCAAAGTGTTATTTCAGCTTTGGTGATTTTTTTGAGGACCATAATTATTTTTTTGGCAAAAAGCAGTCCGCCACCTTCTATTCCCGCAACTATGATTTCATTTTCAAATACATTGGCCTCATAGATTTGGTAGGCTATTCGCTCAATTTTATGCTGAATCTGTTGATGGGTCAAAATTTGTTGTTGCATGGTATTTAAATAACTTATGATAAAGATAGGGCAAATTCGCTGTTTGTTGATAGTGATACTTTTTTTGAATTTTTATAACTACAGTTGAAAGTTACGCCAACTACGAATCATTTTCTTCTGGGGAATCCAAATAATCATCAATTTCCCGTCTGTCCTTTTTAGTAGGTCTTCCCATACCCTTTTTTCGATAATACTCCTTGGAATATTGTAAGAGTTCTTTATGTTCAAAGGCCTCTTTTGGGGTTGTGTCCTTCCTGTAAATATCCACCAACTTGGCACCGACCCTACTATCTGGAATGTCCAAAACGGTAAGTTGATAATCGATTTGGTTCTTGCGCACGCTGATTTTGTCCATAGGAAAAACCTCTCTTCCTGGTTTGGCCGTTTGGCCATTTATTTTAACATGGCCTTTTTTACATGCGTTGGTAGCAATGTTCCTTGTTTTAAAATATCGGGTACTCCAGAGGTACTTGTCTATGCGCATGACAAATTAAAATCTTTGTTAAGGTATCCAACAAAAATAGGGGAAAATTGTATCTTGCGCGCCTAAAATCTTGTTGATGAAATTGAAAAACAGTATTGTATTCGCAATTACTTTTATAAGCCTTTGGTCCTGTAAAAAGGATGATGGACCGGAAATAGAGGTAGTTCCACCCAGATCGCTTATAGAGGTAGCCGCTGAGGATGATGCAGAGATTCTTGAATTTCTAAGTACCCATTTTTTTAATTATGAAGATTTTCTGAATCCTCAAGAAAAGTTTGATTACAAAATTAAATTTGATACAATAGCTGGAGAAAACGGGAGGAAAACGTCCATTTTGGACAGTGGTGAATTACCAGGGATAGAATTCGGGGTGGAAACCATTTCTGTGGCATCTTCTTCTTTTGGAATCGATGATGGGGAAGTCGCAGACCACAAATTGTATTATCTAATTGCTAGGCAGGGTAGTGGTGACTTTCCAACAATTGGGGACAATAGTATCTTAAGGTACGAAGGTTTGTTGCTGAACGGAACGCTTTTTGATGGGTCTTCAAATCAACCTTTAAAATTTTATCTATCCAACCCGGGTTTAAGGGTTGGTTTTGCTCAGGCAATATTAAAATTGAAAACCGGTGATTCTTTCACTGATAATGGAGACGGCACGGTCTCTTTTGAAAATTATGGAGTGGGTGTTGCGTTTATGCCCTCAGGATTAGCATATTTTAATACCAGAGCAGGTTCTATTCCCGCATACTCTCCATTAATATTTAAACTTGACGCCATTGCCTATGAAAAGGATACTGATTATGATGGTGATGGTATTCCCTCAATTCTAGAGGATTTGAACGGCGATGGAAATTTAAATAATGATAATACGGACGGGGATTTTTCGAATAGTGGCCCTGTTTACAACCATTTGGATACCGATGATGACGGGGACGGGATTCCTACCATAGAGGAAATAAATTTAGACAGTGAAGGAAAATTTGAAAGTGTTAGAGACTCGGATGGTGATGGAATTCCCGATCACTTAGATAAGGACTCTTAACTTCAAAAGCATTGATAAAACAAAAGGCTCCCAAACTTGGGAGCCTTTTGTTTTTTAGGAATTATACCATAAAACTAAATCTTTAAGGACAAACTTAAAATAAGCTGATCAGGTCTAGTATCAATTCTATCATTTATAGGAATTCCACCAGAAGTATCAATGAAGTTGACCTCATTTTCGCTGAAACCTCTTTCATATCTCAAATCGATTCCTAGTTTACCTAAGTTGACACCCGCTCCAATATTAAGGCCTACGGTGAAATCGTTTTCAACATCACCCAAGGTTACCCCCTCAAAATCGGTATCCAATATATATTGGAATGCAGGCCCTGCAAAGACATTTAATGGTCCAATAAGGTTTACACCCAATAAAACGGGCACATCTAATTTGCTCATTTTAAAGTCATCATTGTCATAAGTTGACTTAATTTTGGTATAAACTAGCTCTGGTCTTAAATAAATCTTCCCACCTAATTTACCATAGACACCAAAATGATATCCTAGGTTTTTGTCGGGATTCTCGAAAGCATCTCGGGTAGAATCAAAATAGTCTCCGTTACCAGCATAGTTTAATCCTCCTTTGATTCCAAATCCGGAGCCACTTTGGGCCATTGCGGTTAAACCCGTCAATAATAATACAGTAAGAAAAAGTGTTTTTTTCATAATAGTTTTATTTTAATTGAAACATTAATATCAAGAACAATACCAATCGTTTCCTTTCTCGTTATACCATCAAAACGGTGGGTATTGTTCTTTATTGTTTTACAAAATTACATTGGATGTGAGGGTTTGGTTAATCGTATCGCTATCCAAGATTAGCTTGATACAAATTCCCATCTTTGCTTTTTATTAAGTTTTGAAGAGAACGAGTTCATTATCTTTGCAGCTTTATCATAAACAATTGGAATTTACCTTACACAAAACCGATGTCCAGAGCAAGGCACGGGCCGGTACTATCAAAACCGACCATGGTGCCATTGAAACACCTATTTTCATGCCAGTGGGAACGGTAGCTTCCGTAAAGGGAGTGCATCAAAAAGAACTTAGGGAGGAGATTAACCCGGATATTATTTTAGGGAACACCTACCATTTATTTTTGAGGCCCAAAACCGAAATACTTCAAAAAGCAGGCGGACTTCATAAGTTTATGGGTTGGGACCGAAATATCTTGACCGATAGCGGCGGATATCAGGTATACTCCCTATCCGGGAACAGAAAAATAAAGGAGGAAGGTGTAAAATTTAAATCACACATAGATGGGTCCATGCATATGTTTACCCCAGAAAATGTAATGGAGATCCAAAGGGTGATAGGTGCGGATATTATAATGGCCTTTGATGAATGTACTCCTTATCCTTGTGACTATAATTATGCCAAGCGTTCTATGCATATGACCCATCGTTGGTTGGACCGATGCATAAATCATTTGGAGAAAACACCTTTTGCCTATGATTATTCCCAAAGCTTTTTTCCAATCGTTCAGGGTTCAACTTACAAGGATTTGAGAAGACAGTCTGCTGAATATATAGCCAATGCAGGAGCCGAAGGTAATGCTATTGGAGGTCTATCCGTAGGAGAGCCGGCAGAGGAAATGTATGGGATGACAGAGGTTGTTTGTGAAATTCTTCCAGAGGATAAACCTAGGTATCTCATGGGCGTAGGAACACCTATTAATATCCTTGAAAATATTGCCTTGGGTATAGATATGTTCGATTGTGTTATGCCTACCCGCAATGCCAGAAATGGAATGCTCTTTACGGCACATGGGACCATCAACATTAAAAATAAAAAGTGGGAAGATGATTTTTCGTCCATTGACGAAATGGGAACTACTTTCGTGGACAAGGAATATTCCAAGGCCTATTTAAGACATTTATTCGTGGCCAATGAATATTTGGGCAAGCAGATAGCCACGATACACAATTTAGGATTCTATCTTTGGTTAGTGCGTGAGGCACGAAAGCATATCCTTGAAGGTGATTTTTATTCTTGGAAGAATACAATGGTAAAACAAATGGATAAAAGACTGTAGTGCTCTCGATAATAGATAAATATATATTAAAGCGTTATTTGGCCACCTTTGCCATGATGCTCTTGTTGTTTATCCCAATTGGGATAATGGTCAATCTTGCTGAACAAATCGGGAAGATGATAGATAATGAGGCGCCTTTAAATGAAATATTGTTCTACTACTTGAACTTTACTATATACATAGGGAGTTTGCTCTTTCCCATTTTTCTTTTCCTTTCCGTAATTTTCTTTACGTCCAAATTGGCCAATAACACGGAAATCGTTGCTATTTTAAGTTCTGGGGTATCCTATGGTCGGTTTTTAAGGCCTTACATAATTGGAGCTACCATTATCGCGATTATCATGTTTTTCATGACCATGTTTATCGTTCCACAGGCAAGCATTGGCTTTAACGAGTTTAAGTTTAAATACCTAAAAAAAGGAAAACAGGATAGAACTACCGAAAATATATTTAACCAATTAAATGAAACTGACTTTATTTATGTAAGTAGATTTGATCCTGCAAGACAGTTGGGTCATAATTTCACCTATGAACGTTTTAATAGTGATAATAAGCTAGAATTCAAGATATCCGCATTCAATATCCGTTGGGTGGAAAAAGATAGCAATTACAGATTGACCTCTTATGTAAAACGTAAAATGGTGGGCGATTCCGCAATTTTAGAAAGCAAGCGGAGATTGGATACCATTTTTAACTTTAAAATAGATGACCTTACACCTGTTTCCTATGTTGCGGAAACCAAAAATCTATTTGAGTTGGACCAATTCATCGCCGATCAAAAAAGGAAGGGAGCCTCTAACATCAATACTTATATTTTGGTAAAATACAAGCGATGGGCACTGCCCTTGACCGCTTTTATACTTACTATAATTGCTGTTGCCGTTTCTTCGGTAAAGCGAAGAGGTGGAATGGGGGTTAATTTAGCTTTTGGTATTTTGGTGGCCTTTGTGTTTATCTTTTTCGATAAAGTTTTTGGCACTTTGGCAGAGCAGTCAGGTTTTTCCCCATTACTTGCGGTCATCATACCCAATGTACTCTTTGGTGTTTTAGCTTTTTACCTTCTGCAGAATGCCAAAAGATAGAACACTAAATTTACTTCATTTACACTTTATTGTTTTTATCTGGGGCTTTACGGCTATCCTAGGGAAATTGATATCCATAGATTCCTTGCCACTGGTTTGGTATCGCATGCTATTGGCTACAGGGTTTATTTTTGTCTATTTACTTGTTGTCCGGTTATGGTTCAAGGTGGATAAAAAAACATTGCTTTGGCTCGTTTTTGGTGGTATTGTTGTTGCTAGTCATTGGGTGACATTTTTCTATGCGATTAAAATATCCACCGTATCGGTTGCTTTGGCAATGATGTCTACAGGTGCTTTTTTTACTGCGTTATTGGAGCCTATTATATTTAAGCGCAAAATAATTGGGTATGAATTAATTTTTGGGATTTTAGTGATATTAGGATTGGCACTCATTTTTAAGGTTGAGTCAACATACACCCAAGGAATGACGGTAGCTTTGATTTCGGCATTTTTGGCTTCTATCTTTTCATTGGTGAATGGGAAATTGGTCAAATACCATAGGCCATCTTTAATTTCCTTTTATGAGTTGGGGGTTGGAGTTCTATTTTTGACCGTGGTGCTGGCTCTAAGACAAAATTTCACTGAAGGTTTTTTTCATCTCAGTATGAAGGACCTCTTATTTTTGATAATACTTGCACTGGTATGCACTGCATATGCTTTCATTGCTTCCATCAAGGTAATGCGTATTCTAACTCCGTATACTGTAATGTTAACAACCAACTTGGAACCTGTGTATGGGCTAGTATTGGCTTGGCTAATTTTTGGCTCAGAGGAAAAAATGAATCCTCTTTTCTATGTGGGAGCTACGATAATCTTGATGACTGTAATATTGAACGGCGTGTTAAAATACAGGGCTGGCATAAAATAGGGGAGTGGGTTAGGAATACCCATTAAAGTTTTATCTTTGCCTACACAACTAACGAAATCGTATTAAAAACTATGGAGTATTTGGATTTTGAACTTCCAATTAAGGAACTGGAAGAGCAATTGGACAAGTGTATGATTATTGGTGAGGAAAGTGACGTAGATGTATCCGAAACCTGTAAACAGATTGAGAAGAAATTAGAGGAAACGAGAAAGGAAATCTATAAAAACTTGACTCCATGGCAACGAGTTCAACTCTCCAGGCATCCTAGCAGACCATATACTTTGGATTATATAAGGGCTATTTGTGGCGATACCTTCCTAGAACTTCATGGGGATAGGAATGTTAAGGATGATAAGGCCATGATAGGCGGTCTTGGGAAGATAGGTGATCAAAGTTTTATGTTCATCGGCCAACAGAAGGGATACAATACGAAAACTAGACAGTACCGTAATTTTGGTATGGCCAACCCAGAGGGTTACAGAAAGGCGTTAAGGTTAATGAAATCCGCAGAAAAATTTGGAATTCCCGTAGTAACCCTTATAGATACTCCTGGTGCCTATCCAGGCATTGAAGCTGAAGAAAGAGGGCAAGGTGAAGCTATAGCACGCAATATTTTGGAGATGACACGCCTGAAAGTGCCGATTATAGTTGCTATTATCGGTGAAGGTGCTTCCGGGGGAGCCTTGGGAATTGGAGTTGGGGACAAGGTTTTAATGTTGGAAAATACTTGGTACTCCGTAATTTCTCCCGAATCATGTTCTTCGATACTATGGAGAAGTTGGGAATACAAAGAACGCGCGGCCGAAGCATTAAAGCTTACGGCTACCGATATGAAAAAATTAAAGTTAATTGACGAAATTATAAGGGAACCGGCCGGAGGAGCCCATGCCAATAGAGAAAAGACTTTCGAGATATTAAAAAACAAGATTGCTTCCCATTATGGAGAATTGCAAAAGTTATCACCAAAAGAATTGGTGGAACAACGTATGGAAAAGTATGCCAATATGGGTGTTTTCAATGGATAAACTACCATTTTAGTAACATACGGACAAACCGAAGATTTTGATCTTCGGTTTTTTTATGTTATCAACAAAAAATCGTATGTTATGAACAGTCAATTGTTAGTTACCTGTGAACATCGAAACAGGAATTTTTAAAGTTAACTAAAGGTTAATTGCATATTTTCGCATCATGGAGAACACAAAACCTTTTGTCGGTCGCAAGATTGATAAATCTACCATTATTAGCCTCGAAAGAGGTAAGATACCACCACAAGCTATTGATTTAGAGGAGGTTGTGTTGGGTGCAATGATGATTGACAAAAAGGGCGTCGATGAGGTCATTGATATCCTTCACCCGGATGTTTTTTACAAGGATGCCCATAGGTTTATTTATGAGGCCATTTTTATCCTCTTTGAGGAATCCCAACCGGTGGATTTATTAACCGTTTCCTCACAATTGAAGAAAGCAGGAAAATTGGAGGCCGTTGGAGGCGATTTTTACTTGATAAAATTGACCCAAAAAGTGGCATCTTCGGCGCACATCGAGTTTCATGCCCGAATCATTCTCCAGAAATACATTCAGCGTAGCCTAATTAAAATTTCAAACGAGATAATCGAAGATGCGTATGACGAAAGTACGGATGTCTTTGACTTGTTGGACAATGCGGAGGCCAAATTGTATGATGTAACCCAGGGAAATTTAAAAAGGTCAGCCGAAACGGCCCAGAATTTGGTTATACAGGCCAAGAAAAAAATAGAGGAAATTGCCAACAGGGAAGGTTTAAGTGGTATTCCGTCAGGATTTGATAAGTTGGATAAGTTGACTTCAGGTTGGCAGCCAAGTGATTTAATAATCGTTGCTGCCCGTCCAGGTATGGGAAAAACGGCATTGACCTTGTCCATGGCCAGGAACATGGCGGTAAATTCCAACACTCCCGTAGCATTTTTCTCCTTGGAAATGTCCTCTGTACAGTTGATAACGCGATTGATTTCTTCGGAAACAGGATTATCATCTGAAAAATTGAGAACAGGTAAACTGGAAAAACATGAATGGGAACAATTGAATGTAAAGGTCAAAACCTTGGAAAAAGCTCCTTTGTTCATTGATGATACCCCATCACTGTCCATATTTGATTTGCGTGCCAAGGCCAGACGACTGGCCTCGCAGCATGGCATTAAAATGATCATGATAGATTATCTACAGTTGATGACGGCAGGCGGTAGCCAAAAAGGGGGAAACAGAGAGCAGGAAATATCAACGATTTCCCGAAACTTAAAAGCACTAGCGAAAGAACTGAATGTACCGGTCATCGCACTATCGCAGCTCTCCAGGGCGGTAGAGACCAGGGGAGGAAGCAAAAGACCTATTCTATCAGATTTGAGGGAGTCCGGGGCCATTGAGCAGGATGCGGATATTGTTTCCTTTATTTATCGTCCGGAATATTATAAGATTGAAGAATGGGACGATGAAGAGCGAACCCCCACACAAGGACAGGCCGAATTTATAGTAGCGAAGCACAGAAATGGTGGTCTGGACAACATCAGGCTTAAATTTATTGGAAGCCAAGGTAAGTTCGATAATCTGGACGATTTTGATTCACCTTTCGAATTCCAGTCCAAGATGAACGATAACGAAGAGAATCCGTTTATTACCAAAAACCTGCCAAGTGCAGACGATGCTTTTGGTAGTTCCATGAACCAAGGATTGGATCCAGATGATGACGATGTGCCATTCTAATTGGAAATACTTTAAAGAGATAACATTTTAACTCATTTTAATAATCTTTAACGCTCCTTAAAATACAGGAGCGTTTTTTTTCGTTTACTTTTGAGAGAAGGCCAATTGAAAAATATGGTATGAATAGGATACTTTTTTTATTTGCAGTGTGTTTGTTGTCAAATTTTGGGCATGCCTCTTCCATATTAATACCCATGGATGCGGATACTCAAAAAAATCATTTAAAGGCATATGGTATTACCTATTGGGTTTTGTCAAAGCAACAAAAAGTACAATGGCTTCTCAACTATAGGGGAGGTTCCTTTCTACTTCCGGACGGGGAGGTTATAAGAAAAGAGTGTCAGATTAGAGGCGTTTCCTTTGAAATACTATCGGACAATCAAGCGAATTCGATACTGGATGAAATTAGTAGCCCTTCTAAAAATCAAGATGCGGTAATCTTGGAAAAGGCCCCAAAAATAGCGGTCTATTCGCCAAAAGGAAATCAGCCTTGGGATGATGCGGTAACCATGGCGTTGACTTATGCCGAAATTCCTTATGTAACTATTTATGATGAAGAAGTTTTGGACGACAAATTGGCCCTGTATGATTGGCTTCATTTGCACCACGAGGATTTTACAGGTCAATTTGGCAAGTTTTATGGTGCCTATAGGGCTACACCTTGGTATATTGAAGGAAAGCAGGATGCGGAGAAACTGGCCAAGAAATTGGGATATGACAAAGTATCCGAAGAGAAACTCGCCGTATCCCTTAAGATTAGGAACTACGTAATAGGAGGAGGTTTTATGTTTGCCATGTGCTCTGCCACGGATAGTTTTGATATAGCCCTTGCTGCGGAAGGAGTTGACATTTGTGAACCTATGTTCGACGGTGACCCATCGGACCCTAATTATCAGGCAAGTTTGGATTTTGGTAAAACTTTTGCTTTTACTGACTTCACGCTGGAGCGGAGTCCCGTCAAGTATGAATTTTCCTCAATTGATATGACTTCAAAAAGGGGTAATGTTCCTAAGGAATCCGATTATTTTTCTCTAATGGATTTTTCCGCCAAATGGGATGCAGTACCTACCATGTTATGTCAAAACCACACATCTCTGGTAAAAGGTTTTATGGGTCAAACAACGGCTTTTAAACGTTCTGAAATAAAGCCAACAGTATTAATACTTGGGGAGAACAAACTTAACGGTGAGGCTCGTTATATTCATGGGGTCAAGGGAAAAGGTTTTTTTACATTTTACGGTGGGCACGACCCAGAGGATTATCAGCACAGGGTAGGGGACCCAAAAACAGAATTGGAATTGCACCCTACCTCACCTGGATATCGCTTGATTTTAAACAATGTTCTTTTTCCAGCTGCGAGGAAGAATAAGCAGAAAACATAACTAACTATTGGGAAACCAACTTTTCCAATTGGTGTTCCACTCCCATTTCATCATTGCTCAAAGTACCGTATTTGGAAGCTTTTTTAACGTTTGGGTGTGCATTTTCCATGGCGAAGCTATAATCTGAAAGGGCTAACATCTCAAGATCGTTATTATAGTCACCAAAAACCATAATCTCGTCGGATTTTATTTGATAGCGTTCCATGATATTTTCTAGGGCGTAACCCTTGTGGGCGTTGGGGCTTGAGATGTCGACCCAATTTTCACCTGAAATCTTAACTTTAAGTCGGTCCTCAAAGCGTTTTACATGGGGGTAAATGTGTTCTTCGGAACTGTCAAAATGATAGATGGCAATCTTAATAACTTCCCGATCCGTAACCTTTAGTTCTTCGAGAACTTCAAATTCTGTGTAGTACTCTTTGAGTTTTTCAACAAATGCATCGGATTCACCGGAAATAGAAGCTTTGTGTTTGCCGCATAAAACAGGATGCGTATTAGGCACTTCCTTTATGGTATTTAAAACTTCTGATACAAATTGCTTATCTAAAGGGGTAGATAATATTTCTAAATCTTTTTGCTTGACAAAGCCACCATTCTCTGCAATGACTATGATATCATCTTTTATGGAATCCAATTTATCAATGATGCTATTATATTGTCTGCCGCTTGCAGCGACAAATAGAATACCCTTTGATTTCATTCCTTCAAATAGCTCAAAAAAATAATCGCTTACCTCGTGTTTGGAGTTCAAGAGGGTTCCATCCATATCGGTCACAACCATTTTAATTTTCGATAAATCCATGTGTTATAAGTAAGCCGCAAAGATATTTCAACTAGATAAATAAAGTAAGTAAAGTCTAAAGTTTTACCTTTATTTAATTAAGAGGTAGTATGGATTGGTTTCAAAAGGAGTTTACACTTCCTGCATTTTCTAGGGGGTTTCATTTAATTACGGATGTAATCGTTAATAATTGTCCCGAAATTCGGGGTTTGGAGAAAGGTATATGTCAGGTCTTTATCAAGCATACATCGGCAAGCCTTACCATTAATGAGAATGCGGATCCTACGGTAAGAAGGGATTTTGAAAGCCATATGAATATTATGGTTCCAGAAAATGCTCCCTATTATATTCACAATTATGAAGGTCCTGATGATATGCCGGCGCACATCAAGTCATCCTTAATGGGATCATCGGTACAGATACCTATTACAAGAGGTAAGCTTAACCTTGGTATTTGGCAGGGAGTTTATCTTTGTGAACACAGAAATCATGCATCTGGCAGAAACTTGGTGGTTACCTTATTTGGTAATTGATAGAGCTCTATTTTAATTTTAAAATTAAGTAATGACTACGGAGGAATCTATTTTAAACAAAATTCAAATCCTGATAACGAATCATTTTGACACACCACAGAAGGCTTTTGAGTTTTTTGATGAGGACAGCGATCGAAAATTGAGTAAAAAGGAAATTGTAAAACTCCTTAAGGATGCTGAAATTAATGGGTTTCTAAGGGGAATAGTTTCTACTAAGCTTGTTGAAGGCTACGATAAAAACGGAGATGAGTTAATAGATTGGGAAGAGTTTAAGGCGGCCATCGCAAAAATTAAGAAATAAGGTAAAATAAAAAATCCGACTTTTTAAGTCGGATTTTTATAAGTGAGATTCGTTTTTAATTTATTTTACCTGCTCTACGATTGCTTTAAAAGCTTCTGGGTGATTCATCGCTAAATCGGCAAGAACTTTTCTGTTAAGTTCAATACCATTAGCTTTTACTTTACCCATAAATTGAGAATAGGACATTCCATGTTGTCTTGCACCGGCGTTAATTCTGGTGATCCATAAAGAGCGGAACGTTCTTTTTTTGTTTCTACGATCTCTATAAGCATATAACATTGCTTTTTCGACCGCATTTTTGGCTACTGTCCAAACATTTTTACGTCTTCCGAAGTAACCTTTTGCTTGCTTCATTACCTTTTTCCTTCTGGCTCTGGAAGCTACTGCGTTTACTGATCTTGGCATTTCTTTTCTTGTTTTTTGTAGTAGGCGCCCTTTCCAATTTTTAAAGGAACTTTTGTTGGCCTAACTCCATGGTTAATAATTTTACCTTTGAACTTTTACTTTAAACGTAATTGTTCCTTAATGCTGTTAACGTCATGTGGGTGTACCAATGTATCATGAGTTAAAGCAAGCTTACGCTTTTTAGACTTCTTCGTAAGAATGTGGCTCTTAAAAGCGTGCTTTCTTTTGATTTTACCCGTACCTGTAAGCTTAAATCGCTTCTTAGCACTGGATTTTGTTTTTTGTTTAGGCATTTTCTCCTATTTTTTTTGTTTAAATCTCACTCGCTACCTTCTATATTTTGGACCCAGAAGGTTGCTTTAGGGTCTCTTTCCAAGCCAAACGCTATCAGTTAATCACTAATAGCGTTTAGTTTTATTTATAAAGCTTCGACTTTTTTAGAAATCCGAAACGTTATTTTTTTGTTTTTGGGGCTATGAACATCGTCATTCTTTTACCTTCCAATCTCGGCATCTGTTCCACCTTTCCAAGTTCCTCCAATTCAGAAGCCAATTTTAACAACAATATTTCACCCTGATCTTTGTATACTATGGACCTTCCCTTAAAGAAAACGTATGCCTTTAATTTAGCCCCATCCTTAAGGAACTTTTCAGCATGTTTCTTTTTAAATTCATAATCGTGATCATCCGTATTTGGCCCAAATCTAATTTCCTTCACAACAACTTTGGAAGCTTTGGCCTTCATGGCCTTCTCCCTTTTCTTCTGTTCGTACAAAAACTTTTTGTAATCTATAATTTTACAAACAGGAGGATCCGCCTTAGGTGAAATTTCGACTAAATCCAATTCCAGTTCTTTGGATAAATCCAAAGCTTTTCGAATCGGATATACTCCAACTTCAACATTATCACCAACTAATCTTACTTCTGGAGCAAGAATTTTTTCATTAATATTATGAGGGTTTTTATTTTCCCTTCTAGGTTGAGGCCTGAATCTTTTACGTATTGCTATGACTTATTATTTTTAATTAAACTTTAATCTTTGAACGACTTTAAGGTACTATTTATTTCTGTAGATACCAAGTCTGAAAACTCTTCTATGGTGATTGCCCCTAAATCTTCACCTCCGTGCCTTCTTACGGAAATGGTATTGGAGCTTTCATCATTTTCCCCTACGATCAGCATAAATGGAATTTTATTCATTTCCGCCTCACGTATTTTTTTGCCAACAGTTTCGTTTCTGTTGTCAACAAGGGCGCGAATTTCGTTATTTTCTAGCGATTTTAAAACTTTTTCGGCATATTTTTCATGTTTCTCACTAACAGGTAATACAATGGCCTGATCTGGAATTAGCCATAAAGGGAAATTACCACCAGTATGTTCCAGTAAAAGCGCGATAAAACGCTCCATACTCCCGAATGGAGCTCTGTGAATCATTACTGGTCTATGTAACTCGTTGTCGCTTCCTTTATAAGTAAGCTCAAATCGTTCCGGTAAATTGTAATCGACCTGAATCGTGCCCAATTGCCATTGTCTTCCCAAGGCATCTTTGACCATAAAATCCAATTTTGGACCATAAAACGCTGCTTCACCACTTTCTATGACGAAATCCAACCCCTTTTCTTTAGCCGCATTGATTATGGCTTGCTCTGCTTTTTCCCAATTTTCTACGGAACCTATATATTTTTCAGGAGTATCCAAATCCCGAACGGATACTTGGGCTGTAAAATCCTCAAAGCCTAAAGAGCCTAAAACATATAAGGATAGGTCAATAACATCCTTAAACTCTTGGTCCAATTGATCTGGAGTACAGAAAATGTGTGCATCATCTTGAGTAAATCCCCTAACCCTAGTAAGACCATGGAGCTCACCACTTTGTTCGTATCTATATACTGTTCCGAATTCTGCATACCTCTTAGGTAATTCTTTATAACTAAAAGGTCTAGTATTATAAATTTCACAATGATGGGGGCAGTTCATAGGTTTTAAAAGAAACTCTTCGTCCTCTTTGGGCGTATGTATGGGTTGAAAGCTATCCTCACCATATTTTGCATAATGGCCAGAAGTTACATAAAGTTCTTTTTGGCCAATATGTGGGGTTACTACCATTTCATAACCTGCTTTCTTTTGAGCCTTTTTCAAAAATTGCTCCAATCGTTCCCTCAGTGCCGCACCTTTTGGTAACCACAGTGGCAATCCCTGTCCTACTTTTTGGGAAAATGTAAAAAGTTCCAATTCTTTTCCCAGTTTTCTGTGGTCTCTCTTCTTGGCCTCTTCTAAAAGGGCAAGATATTCAGTTAGTTCCTTTTGCTTGGGAAAGGATATTCCATAAACTCTTGTAAGTTGGGGTTTGTTTTCGTCTCCCCTCCAATAAGCTCCCGCAACACTTAATATTTTAATGGCCTTGACTATTCCCGTATTCGGGATGTGCCCTCCACGACATAGATCTGTGAAAGTGTCATGGTCACAAAAGGTGATAGTGCCGTCTTCTAAGTTCTCAATGAGCTCAACCTTATATTCGTTCCCTTGATTTTTGTAAAACTGCAATGCATCGGATTTTGACACCTCCCGCATTTTATAATCATGTTTGCCTCTGGCAATTTCTAATGCCTTTTGTTCGATTTTAGCAAAGTCTTTTTCAGAAATAGTGCCATCTGGCAAATCAACATCATAATAGAACCCATTATCGATAGCCGGGCCTATGGTTAGTTTTACCCCAGGATAAAGCTCTTCCAACGCTTGTGCTACAATATGTGAGGTGGAATGCCAAAAGGCTTTTTTACCTTCTTTGTCATTCCATGTGTAAAGGATAAGAGATCCGTTTTCGGTCAACGGTGTGGTGCTCTCAACAATAGTGTCATTGAACTTGGCAGAAATAACATTTCTGGCAAGCCCTTCACTTATGCTTTTGGCTACATCGACGGGCGTGATGCCTTTCTCAAATTCTTTAATTGAGCCGTCCGGTAAGGTTATCTCTATCATAGTTTGGTTTTATAAAACAGGGGGCAAAGATAATATGTTGAATTTACCTCTACAATATATTATATATATGTTTTGAATTGATTCGATTGTACGATGTCATTTACGTCTTCTATTGGGTGTAATCGATACTTTAATAAGATATAGTTCATTTAATGAGGGGGTCTCTTAAATATTATTTAATTCTATTGTTTTGAATCATTTTTTTGATTAAATTCAATGCCCTTTTTCTTTTAAAACTTGCAAAGTCCTAATTATAAGAATGTTGGGTTTTTTGTTTTAAAAAAGTTGAAAAAAGGCGATTATTTTTCTTTGTTATTTAAAAAACAGGCTTACATTTGCAGCCCGCTAATCGGATAAGAAATAACTTAAATGTTTAGTGGTAATAAAAAGAGTGCAAACGTTCATTATTTATTGTTTTCTGACAGTTTGAAAAAAAATTATTTTTTTCTTTTTTAAAAGTTGTCAGGTTAAAAAACAGTTGTATATTTGCACCCGCTTAGGGGAATACCTAGGGTGAAGGAAAGGGAAACGGGGCGGAGGCCTTGTGGGGATTTCCGGATTGGAGTTCATTGAAATATTGTGGAGAGAGCCGCATTCCGAAATAGGGAATGTGGTGGTAGAGAAACATAAAGAATTAGATCGAGAGAATCGGGGCCGGGGAACAATTTCGGGAGTCGTTGGGACGAGTATATAAAGAACAACGATGAAGAGTTTGATCCTGGCTCAGGATGAACGCTAGCGGCAGGCCTAACACATGCAAGTCGAGGGGTAACAGGGAGCTTGCTCCGCTGACGACCGGCGCACGGGTGCGCACCGCGTATGGAACCTGCCTTTTACAGGGGAATAGCCCAGGGAAACTTGGATTAATGCCCCGTGGTACCACGACCCGGCATCGGGATGTGGTTAAAGCCTTCGGGCGGTAGAAGATGGCCATGCGTCCCATTAGCTGGTTGGTAAGGTAACGGCTTACCAAGGCTACGATGGGTAGGGGCCCTGAGAGGGGGATCCCCCACACTGGTACTGAGACACGGACCAGACTCCTACGGGAGGCAGCAGTGAGGAATATTGGACAATGGGCGAGGGCCTGATCCAGCCATGCCGCGTGCAGGAAGAATGCCCTATGGGTAGTAAACTGCTTTTATACGGGAAGAAAAAGGGGCACGTGTGCCCCACTGACGGTACCGTAAGAATAAGGACCGGCTAACTCCGTGCCAGCAGCCGCGGTAATACGGAGGGTCCGAGCGTTATCCGGAATTATTGGGTTTAAAGGGTCCGTAGGCGGGCCGGTAAGTCAGGGGTGAAAGTCTGTAGCTCAACTATAGAATTGCCTTTGATACTGCCGGTCTTGAGTTATGGTGAAGTTGCCGGAATATGTGGTGTAGCGGTGAAATGCATAGATATCACATAGAACACCGATTGCGAAGGCAGGTGACTAACCATATACTGACGCTGATGGACGAAAGCGTGGGGAGCGAACAGGATTAGATACCCTGGTAGTCCACGCCGTAAACGATGGATACTAGCTGTCCGGGTCCTTGAGGCCTGGGCGGCCAAGCGAAAGTGATAAGTATCCCACCTGGGGAGTACGTTCGCAAGAATGAAACTCAAAGGAATTGACGGGGGCCCGCACAAGCGGTGGAGCATGTGGTTTAATTCGATGATACGCGAGGAACCTTACCAGGGCTTAAATGCATATTGACAGGGGTGGAGACACCTTTTCCTTCGGGCAATTTGCAAGGTGCTGCATGGTTGTCGTCAGCTCGTGCCGTGAGGTGTCAGGTTAAGTCCTATAACGAGCGCAACCCCTACCGTTAGTTGCCAGCATGTCAAGATGGGGACTCTAACGGGACTGCCGGTGCAAACCGCGAGGAAGGTGGGGATGACGTCAAATCATCACGGCCCTTACGTCCTGGGCCACACACGTGCTACAATGGCAGGTACAGAGAGCAGCCACGTCGCAAGGCGGAGCGAATCTACAAAACCTGTCACAGTTCGGATCGGGGTCTGCAACTCGACCCCGTGAAGCTGGAATCGCTAGTAATCGGATATCAGCCATGATCCGGTGAATACGTTCCCGGGCCTTGTACACACCGCCCGTCAAGCCATGGAAGCCGGGAGTGCCTGAAGTCCGTCACCGCAAGGAGCGGCCTAGGGCAAGATCGGTAACTAGGGCTAAGTCGTAACAAGGTAGCCGTACCGGAAGGTGCGGCTGGAACACCTCCTTTCTAGAGATTGTCCCTTTAAGGGATAGTCCCCGACGGCTTTCGAAAGTCCTTCGGTCCCGTTTTTTCGATTTATGTTTTTGTTTTTCTTTACGAGGTTCTCCGCAATCATGATATATAACAAATACGGACGCGCCCCATGGGCGTTGAAGTAGGGACAGTCCCATAGCTCAGCTGGTTAGAGCGCTACACT